>CANKAJ010000055.1 GCA_947479645.1 Betaproteobacteria bacterium
ACCGTGGCATGGCATTCGGTTTCCTGCACCAACTGGCCGCCCGGCACGTTCTTCATGCCGGGAATATGCCCCGCCAGATACTCTTCCGGTGCCCTGACATCGAAGACGTACAGCGTGCGGCTCGTCGGCCCTGCATGCGACTCGGCCTGCCAGCGGGCCAGGGTGGCCGCATCGATGCGCGTGATCCCGTATCGTTCGGCGACACGGTCCGCTGCGGCTCGCGCTGCAGCGTGGCCGGCAGCGGATACCGCCGGCGGCCGGGAGGTCTCGCCTTTCAGAACCGGATAGCCGGCGAGCGCCCAGCCCTGGGTGCCGTTCTTCAGGGAAACGACCTTGTTTGGCACGCCGGCATTGATCAGCGACTGCGCACCGATGATGCTGCGTGTGCGTCCGCCGCAGTTCACCACCACCATCGTCTGCGCAGACGGCACCAGGTCCGAGAACCGATAGACCAGTTCCGCGCCTGGCACGCTGATGGCGGTTGGAATGCTGTTGCCATGAAATTCCTCGAAGCTGCGGCTGTCGAACAGGGTAATGTCGGTTTTGGCATCGATCAGCGCCTTCAGTTGCTCGGCCGTGATCCAGGGCGTGCCTGTCTCGTGCTCAACAACCTCGGCAAAAGCCTTGCTGGGCACGTGAACCCCGTTATAGATGCGATAGCCCGCCTTCTCCCAGGCGCCTATCCCGCCCGCAAGTACCGCTACGTCGGTATAACCCAGTGACGCCATGCGCGCGGCGGCGCGCTGTGCCAGTCCTTCGCCGTCGTCGCACCAGACCACGCGCGTCGCGCGTCGCGGCACACCGGCATCGACCAGCAATTCCAGCCGGCTGAGCGGCACGCAGGCCGCCATCAGTAAATGGCGGGCATCGAAAGTGACTTCCTCGCGAGCATCCAGCAAGGCGATCTCGCCGCCGTCGTGAAGCATGGCCTTCAGGCGCGCGGCATCCACGGATTTCAGAGAGAGGGTCATGGCGCCTCGCCTGCAACCATCTCGTAATCCGGGCGCAGCTTCTTGAACTCATCCAGATTGACCCCCTCGAAGCGGATCAGGCGGGTGGGACCAGTGCGCGATGGCGAATGCAGCACGCCCTCGTTATACACATGGGCGGAACCCGGATTCATGGTGTAACTCGTTGTCTTGCGGACCTTGCCAGGCTTGTCGGCGGTGGCGGGCTCAAGGAGTTCCCAAACGGTCATCTCGGTGACGCCCGTGGCTTGGCCATAGATGGCCCACGAGGGGCCGTGGTCATGCGGCTTGCCTATCCTGGCATCGGATTTGTATTCCACAAAAATACAGAACTTCAGCTCGGGATCTTCGTACAGCAAGTGACGTTCGGCGTTGTTTGCACAGACCGAGTTTTCGATGAAGGTCTTGTCCATCAGCAACTGCTTCAACAGATCGCAAACCTTCTGTCGCCCGGTCGGGCCGGGCTCCGCCTTGAGTATGGCGCTGCATTGGCTGGCAAACTGGTCGATGGTATGCGCCATGTTTCCTTCCTGTCGTCGTGAGTTGCGGACGGCAATCTGCCGACCGATAATCTTTGCGCAGCTACTGCTGCAAATTCACCCCGGAGGTCGCCACCACCTTCTTCCAGTTCGCAATATCTTCAGCGACAAATGCCTTGAATTGCGCCGGCGTGCTGCCCACCGGCGTGCTCGCCTGTGATTCCAGTTCGGCAACCACGGCTGGCAATTTGGTAATTTTGATGAGTGCGTCGGCAAGCTTGTCGATGATGGGAGGGGGGGTTGCGCCGGGAGCGAAGAATCCCAGCCAGTTCTCATCGGCGTAATCACGCATTTCGCTGCCATGTTCGTTGACAGCCGGAATGTCCGCAAGTGGCTTGACGCGATGGCGGCCCTTGACGGCGATGGGACGCAGCTTCCCCGAACGGATGATTGGGAGCGCCTGCACCAGCGAGGCGGAGGCAATGTCCACCCGTCCGGCAATCAGCTCGAGCATCATCGGCCCATTGCCCTTGAAGGGCACGAATGTCACAGTCGAGCCCGCCAGCGAGTGCATCCACATGGCCGAGAGGTGGCTGATATCGCCGGTGCCTGAAGTGCCGTAATTGATCTTTCCCGGATTGGCTTTGGCGTAGGCCAGGTATTCGACGAAGGTCTTGATGGGGGAGGAAGGATGGACCATCAGCACCGAGATCAGCGAACTCATCTGTGTAATCGGCGCCAGGTCCTTCAGCGGGTCGAAGCCAAGGTCCTTGTACAGCGCCGGGAATGTCGCGAATGCCGATGAATCGGAGAGCAGCGTATAGCCATCCGGTTTGGATTTTGCCACGTAGGCAGCCCCGATGGAGGTGCCCGCGCCCGGCTTGTAATCCACGATGACCTGCTGACCAATCATGTCAGTGAGTCGTGCGACATATTTACGCGTATCGGTGTCCACCGGGCCGCCAGCGGCAAAGGGGACGATGACGGTAATCGGGCGACTGGGATAAGGCGCATTCCCGGCCTGGGCAGAGGCGTGCGAACAATACAGCAGGGATGCGCTGGTCATGATCGCGGCGGCCGAGATCTTGGTACAAGAGGAAATCAGCGTGCGCATTTACTTCTCCTTTTGGAAATTCTTGTACAAACCGGCAATGCCTCACCGATGCATTCAACTGGGGTCACGATACGCTTGGCCGCACGTGGCAGGCAAGCGGGCGGTGGGAGGCCATGCGATCGCGTGGCTCTCAGCGAATGACTTCCGACATTATTCGGCGACGATGCCGTTATCCTGAACCACTTTCTTCCAACGCTCCGTTTCCGTGACGATCAGTTGCCTGAACTGCGCCGGGGTGCTGCCGACCATTACCCAGCCGTCCGGTTCCAGCGTGCCGGTCACTTCTGCTGACCGGGCTGTTTTTGCAAAATTCTCGCTGAGCTTGTTGACCACCGCCAATGGTGTGCCGCTGGGCGCGCCAACACCAAGCCAACTCGTATAGCTGAATTGCGGATTGCCTTGCTCCGCGATGGTGGGCAATTCGGGCCATGCCTTCGATCGGGTGGTCAGCGATGAGCCCAGCGCGCGCACTTTGCCGGCCTTGGCCAGACGAATGGCGGTTCCCACACCAATGGCCGCTGCATCCAGCCTGCCGCTCAACAGGTCCGGCAGCATCGGACCTTCGCCCTTGTAGGCGACGTAGGTGACCTTGCTGTTGGACAAGGTGTTCATCCAGGTCACCATCAGATGATTGACGCCGGCTTGCGCGGTGACGCCCAGGTTGATCTTGCCGGGATTGGCTTTGGCGTAGGCAAGATATTCCGGATAGGTTCTGGCGGCAAAGGACGAACTCGCGAGCAGGATCTGCGGCTTCTCGCTCATCAGTGAAAGCGGCGCGAAGTCCTTCAGCGTGTCGAAACTCAGGTTTTTGTAGACGGCAGGCATCACCGTGAAACTGCCGGCAATCACCAGCAACGTGTAGCCGTCAGCGGGTGCTTTGGCGACGATCGCCGTGCCGATCGTTCCGCCAGCACCGGCCTTGTAATCAAGTACAAAGGGCTGGCCCAGCAGTTCGGACATTTTCTTCGAATACAGGCGTCCCTCCACGTCCGTCGGTCCGCCGGCCGCAACGGGAATGACCAACGTGACGGGTCTGGACGGATAGGCGTCCGCGGCACTCTGTGCCGATGAAGGCGATGAAAATGCCAGCGCCGCTGGCAGGGCGCAGATCAGCGCGGTTCGAAAGCAGTTCGTCGGAATCATGGTTCTCTCTCTGATTTTTCGGGCTGGCGCGGCGGGTGCCAATCGCAGGGTCGAGATCATATGCCAAGTGGCCACGCAAACCAAAGGAAGTGGAGAAAATAGACAGGTGTGCTGACTCGATTGCACGAGAGTTTGTTGATGTTCAATGATTGTGCGAATCATCACGATATTTCCAGCGAATGCTCCCAATTGGTGCGTCAGCACGGACAGATACCTTCGGTAGCACCAGACAGGATTTGCGGCATGTATCTTGCTCAAAGGTGTGTACCAATCTCCAGGAGAAGTTCATGCACCATGCAGAAACTGTTTGGGCCCGTCAAATGCTGGCTGCACTCAGCCTGTTGCTGGTCGCCGGCCTTGCCATGGCGCAAACCTGGCCGGCCAGACCGGTGCGTGTCGTGGTCACGTTTGCGCCGGGCGGATCGAGCGACATCGTGGCGCGCGCCATGGCGGTTCCGCTGGGGGCGAAGCTCGGCCAGCCGGTGCTTGTGGAAAACAAGCCGGGCGCCGGTGGCACCATCGGCGCAGCAGAGATCACCCGCGCCACACCGGACGGCTACAACCTGCTGATGTCCAACACCACACCCATCTCGTTGTCGCCGCTGATGATCGATCCATCGCCCTATGATCCGGCCAGGAGCTTCACGCATGTCAGTCTGGTCGCGACCGTGCCCGACGTGATGATGGTGCATCCGTCGGTGCACGCCAAGAACATCAGGGAACTCGCCGCCTGGGTGAAGTCGCAGTCCCGGCCGGTCAATTATGGCTCGGGCGGCATCGGGTCGATCGGACACATTCTGGGGGAGACCTTGAAGAAGGAGACTGGACTGAATATCGAGCATGTCGGCTACAAGGGCAGCTCACCCATGCTTACCGACCTCCTGGGGGGCGTGTTGAACTTCTCGATCGATACCCTGCCGCAGAACGTTCCCCACCTCAAGAGCGGCAAGCTGCGTCCGATCGCGGTGACATCGCGCGTGCGCGCCGCGATCGCGCCGGACATTCCGACCGTTTTCGAGGAAGGCGCTCCGTACCTCGTGGCCGAGAACTTCATTGGCGTGTCGGCGCCAGCGGGCTTGCCGGAGGCCGTCATGAAACGGCTGCATGGCGCGATCCAGGAAACACTGGACGACAAGAACTTCAGCACGCGGCTCAGCGAGCTGGGCCTGACCGTGCGCAAGATGTCGCAGCCGGAATTCACGGCGTTCGTGCAGAACCAGATCAGCGGCTGGGCCCCGGCGGTCAAGGCCTCCGGCGCCAAGCTCAACTAGTTAACTAGATTTGACCGGGGAGGCGCGCATGCCTGGCATATCGATTCACGTCGTGGACGTTTCGCGCGGCGTCGTGGCCGCGGGCATGAAGGTCGAACTGCACGCGCTCTCGCCGCAGCGGGCACGGGTAGCGGACGGCGCCATCTCCGCCAGGGGGCTTCTGGAGGACGCCGCGCTTGGCGCCACGTTCGTCGCGGGTGAGTACGAGGCGGTGTTTCACGTCGCGGACTATTACCGCGCCGCCGCCATTGCCCTGCCGGCAGTGCCGTTTCTAGACATTGTCACCTATCGCTTCGGCATTGCCGATCCGAACCAGCACTATCACCTGCCGTTCAAGCTCACGCCCTGGGGCTATTCCTGCTTCAGGGGTGGCGCTTAGGGGTTGTCAGGGGTGTTCCCAGGGCGCCTGTTCGCCATCCCGCTTACGACCCCCGGTAAGTGGCGTAACTCCACGGCGAGCACAGCAGCGGCACGTGGTAGTGGGCCGCGATGTCGGCAATGCCGATGCGCAAAGGGACGACGTCCAGAAAGGGGGGCGTGGGCAGCGCGACACCCTGTTCGCGATAATAGTCGGCGACATGAAATTCCAGCTGATAGTTTCCGGCGATCAGCGTTTCTCCCGACAGCAGTGGCGCATCGGTGCGGCCCTGGGCATTGGTCCGGTACTCGTTCACCGCGCGCCAGTTGCCGGCTTCCGCGCGCAACAGCACGATGCGCATTCCTGCCGCGGGCTGCCCGCGGGCGGTATCAAGCACATGTGTGCTGAGTCCACTCATTTCGCTACCCCCATGATTTTCCGCAAGCGTCCGAGCGTGATCTCGCCAATCTGTCCGATGGCATTTTCGATTTCAGTGGCGGGGTCGTTGTTTAGGCGTTGTTGCATCTCGTCCAGCACGCTTGACCTGGTCGCGTGCAGCAGCAATGCCACGATGCAGGGAAAGCCGAACTTCTCGCGGTATTGCCGGTTCAGTTCCTGCACGCGTATAAACTCCACCCGACTCAGCGCCGTGAATCCCAGTCGACCCTGCTCTCCGGAGGAGTCCACGGTCAGGCTGCCTTCTGCAGCCTCGCGGCCTGCAAGTTCCGGATGAGCACGGATGAGCGCCAGTTTTTCCTCTGTCGGCGCCGCGCGCACGACGCCCAGCATGGCCGCGTGCAGCGCGGCCAAATCCGCGAACGGTCGCTCGTCCCAGGCGCGCGCGGCAACCCACGGGGAATGCTCGAACACCTCGCCCAATCGGGCGAGAAATTCACTTTGAGTGGCAGTACGCAACGATGAAAAAGTCGAGGCTGGCATGGTGTAACCCGGGATGTTGGCGCATGAATCAATCCTGACTGTCGGGCAATCTACCTCTGGGTTGCATCGGAGGCAACTTTTTCCGTGCTTTTTCCGTGAGGTTTCAGGCATTTCTCAGATCGGAGAAAGCGTACGCGGCCTTTTCCCGGAAGTTGATGCGAATAACGGCGGCGTTAGCCTGTCGTTCCGACTACGTGCAATGCCAACCACACTCACAGAAACCAACAGGGGTGACATTCATTGCATGTCCATCCTTGCCGGCGCACTCAGCGGTCCTGCCAATGTGATTTCCAATTTTCAATTGGCACCGGCGCTGCAGTGGCGGTAATGTCCATCGGACTTGTCCTGCTATGCTCTTCCACCGCTACACCGTTTCAGATGCCGGCCACCAACATGAAAGGAGAGCAGCATGCCTACAATTGAACACAATGGCGCATCCATCTACTACGAGGTACATGGCAAAGGTTTCCCGATTCTCACATTTGCCCCGGCAGGATTGCTTTCCACCATCGCGGTCTGGAGCGGCGACACCGCCCCGATCAACCCCGTCACCGAGTGGTCGAAGGACTACAGCGTCATCGTCATGGACCAGCGCAATGCGCCCGAAGGTCGCTCGCATGCGCCCATCACCGCCAATGATGGCTGGCACAGCTATACCGCCGACCACATTGCCGTGCTCGACCATTTGAAGATCGACCGCTGTCACCTCTACGGCCAGTGCATCGGCGGGCCGTTCATCATGAGCTTCCTCAAGGCTGCGCCGCAGCGCGTTGCCTGTGCCGTGGCTGCGCAGCCGAGCGGGCGCATCGGACCGCTGAAGCCCGGCCGCTTGCCGCGCTTTGACAATTGGGCGAAGTCGCTGACGAACCATCCCGAACTCACCGAAGCCGCGCTCGATGGCTTCTATCAGAACATGTACAAGGACGGCTTTCTCTACAGCGTGGACCGCGAGTTCCTGAAGACCTGCAAAACGCCCATCATGGTGCTGGCCGGTAACGACGAAGCGCATCCTTTTCCGATTTCCGAAGAGATGTCCAGATTGCTGTCCGATGTGGAGTTCATCCCGGAATGGAAGACCGGTGCCGCGCTGGAGGCGGCAAGGCCTCGCGTCAGCGCGTTCCTCAAAAAGCACACGCCGGCCGCGGCATAGACCACGCGGAAGCTACGCTGAAATCAATGAATAATTGAAGGAGTAAGCATGCTGTACGAATCCGAAACTGGAGAAATCAGGATTGCCGCCGCTGGCGACGCCATGGTATCCAATCGCCTCACGGTATTCCGGGAGCCGGGTTATCTGAAGTTGGCGGAAGTTCTGCGCGGAGCGGACGCATCGGTTTGCAACATGGAGATGCCCATCCATGATTTCGATGTTGCCCCCGGGATTGCCGAAGGTTCCTACGCGACGGCGCACCCGGAGGCAGCGCATGATCTGAAGTGGCTGGGTATCGACATGGTGGCCACGGCCAATAACCATGCCTTCGATTTTGGCGCGGAGGGTTGCCTGGCGTCGCATCAGAAATTGGACGAGGCGGGCATCGTGCATGCAGGCTCGGGCCGCAATCTCGCCGAAGCGCGTGCCGCTTCCTATCTGGATACGCCCAGGGGCAGGGTTGCGCTGCTGGCGGCGACATCCTCATTCCCCGAGTGGGCCAGGGCAGGCGACCAGCGGCCGGATTTTCGTGGCAGGCCCGGCCTGAATTTCCTGCGTTACGAAACCATTCATACCCTGGATGCGCGCGCCTTCCAGGAATTCCAGCGACTGAATGCGAATCTGGGATTCGACCGAGTGCTCGAAGCGCAAAAGCGCGGTGGACAGCGCGGTAACGCCACCGGCAATGAAATGTATTTCCAGCCCTCGACCAAACTCATCAACGGCGAGGAGTTTCCCACGGTCAAGTTTGTGCAAGGCGAGCAGTTTGCTTCGAAGACCATACCGCACAAGCCCGATCTCGACGACATCCTGCGCTGGGTGAGTGATGCACGGCGGCAGGCTGACTGGGTGGTCTTCAGCCTGCATGGGCATGAAGGGCCGTTTCCGTCACCGGGAGACAAGCGCTCGGTTGGTCCTGCCGGCGTGCGCGATGTGCCGGCCGATTTCATGGTCGAATTCGCCCACGCCTGCATCGATGCCGGCGTGGATGTGTTCATGAGCCATGGCCCGCATCAGATGCGCGGCATCGAGATCTACAAGGGCAGGCCGATTTTCTACTCGCTGGGCGAGTTCATTTTCCAGAATGAAACGGTGCTGCGCTGGCCGGCCGATTCCTACAAACACTACAAGCTTGATGCCAAGGCTACGCCCGCCGATTACAACGACGCGCGCACCGGTGGCGGCACCAAAGGCTATCCGGCCAATCCTGACTACTGGCGCAGTGTGGTGCCGGTGTGCCAGTTCAAGGCCGGCAAACTGTCGTCCATCGAGTTGTATCCGATCGATCTTGGCTTCGGCAAGAGTCGCACGCAGCGAGGCCGGCCGTTGCTGGCTGCGCCGCCACTGGCCGAAGAGATCATCGAAAACCTGCGGCGATTGTCAAAGCCGTACCAAACCGAAATTATTCGGGAAGGGGAACACTGGCTAATTCGACCCTAGCGATGGACGACAGGGATGTACTTTTATGCGCTAGACAAAAGTGCTTCCCGGAACGTTCGTTCAGCGCTGCTTCGCCAGCAACCCTTCCTCGATCGCCTTGATCTGCAGGCCGACGTAGCGCGAGTACTGCCGGCACCCGGCGAAGCCGCTGCCGACGAACCACAGCCCCGGCTGTGCCGTGTGCGCCTTTATATTGGTGATGCGGATGCTGTGGTGGGCGTCCATGTCGCCCGCGGCTCACTGCGGTTCAATGCCGATTTTTTTCGCGACGTCGGCGACCAGTTTGGTCTGCGAGACGAGATACTTGATCGCCGCCTCCGGCGTGTCATTCACCACTTCGTAACCCAGCTTGTCCATGCGCTCGATCACGTCGGCGTTCAGCAGCGCCTTTGACACTGCAGCATGCAGGCGATCAATGATCGCCCTGGGGGTCCCGGCGGGGGCGTGCATGGAGTATTCCGCGCCCGGCACCGGCGGCAGTCCCAGCTCGATGAAGGTCGGGACATCGGGGATTTTCGGCGAGCGGCGCTCTCCGGAGGTGGCCAGTCCCCACATGCCGCCCTTCTTCGTGACCTGCGACAGATTGGCGAATATGAGCTGCACCTGACCGGAATAAATCGCCGCGTCTGCCGCGCCAGTCGTTGGGTAAGGAATGGAAATGATATTTATACCGCGCAACTGCAGGATCGGTTCCATGCGCAGGCGCTGGCTGACGGTGGTGGCGCCATAGTTCAGTTTTCCCGGATTGGCACGCGCATAGGTGACCATTTCCTCGAAGTTCTTCCAGGGCACGTTGGGCGGGGTTCCCAGAATGGAACGCCCCAGCACCATCGTGATGAACGGTGGCAGATCCTTGATCGGATCAAAGCGCGCATCCTTGACCAGTGAGGGAAGGCTGGCCAGATTGCCCAGCGTATACACCCCCACGGTGTAGCCATCGGCGGGTACCTGTCTGGCCACATATTCCGCGCCGATGCGCTGATCAGCACCGGGCCTCGGTTCCACGACCACTGTCTGTCCGAGGGCTTTTGACATTTCAGGAACAACGATGCGAATCACCAGATCGCTGCCGCTGCCGGCCGGATTCGCGATCACCACCTTGACCGGCTTGATTGGAAATTCCTGTCCCAACGCCAGTCCCGCGCTACCCATCGCCACAGCACAGGCGAGCATGCAAAGTGACTTGTGAATAACCATAAAAATCCTCCTGTGTATTTTTAAGGTAGCTGAGCGCCTGGATGTTATTGGCGAGCTTCTAATCAAGCGCGCGTAAGTGTACAGGCATACGCCAGGCAGTTCATTACAGCTCCCTGACGAGCCCAGCGAGCAGGGGAGCGACCAATATCAGCAAAGTTTCGTAGAATCGGACTCGAAATAATCGCTGGGTAGAAGCGGGCGCTGTAAAAATGGAATGAATCGCGACATCGATCGCGGCACCCCAGAGCGCGAATCTTTTGGAGAAGCAGAACGTGAAAGCATCAGCAGAAAAAAAAGCCGGCAAGCAGGATGAACTGGTGATCATGGCGGTGGGGGATGTCTATGTGAACCGCAAGAATCCGCCTTCGATTTTCTCCAGGGTTGCATCGGTCCTGAGACAGGGCGATGTGGTGGTGGCCAATCTGGAGGGTGCAATCTGCGACCGCGGCGAACCAGTGCCCGGCAAGGTGGAAATCGGTTCGCAGTACCTGCGCTCGGACCCCGCCCAGATCAGCGCCTATGTCAGCGCCGGTTTCAATCTGGTCGCGCTTTCCAATAACCACATCATGGACTATGGCCCCGAGGGGCTGGCGCAGACCATGGAGATACTGGCACAGCATGGCGTTGCTCACGCCGGCGGTGGACGCAACCTGAAAGAAGCGCACCGTCCGGCGATCGTCCAGCGCAAGGGCGTGAAGGTGGCGCTGCTGTCCTACACATCCATCTGCCCGCAGGTCGGGCATGCCGCGGGCGAAGATGCAGCGGGCCTTGCCACGATCAAGGTGCATACCTGTTACGAGGCGCCAGACAATATTCTGTATCAGCCCGGCTATGCCCCCATCGTCTGGACCATTCCGGACGGTGAGTATCAGGAACGCATGCTTGCCGACGTGCGTGCCGCGCGCAAGAAGGCGGACATCGTGTTGGTCGCGTTGCATGGCGGCATCTCATGGGGTTTTGGTCGCCCGGCCGGCTATCTGAAGGAACTGAGCCGTGCGGCCATCGATGCGGGGGCCGATTACGTCATGTGCGCACATCCGCACTCGATCATGGGCATGGAAATGTACAAGTCCAAGCTCATCAGCTACTGCATGGGCAATTTCGTCATGGATGGCGTGATGCAGGCCCACTTCGGTTCGGACAGCATGATCGTCAAATGCCATGTCAGGAATGGCCGCATCACCCGCTACAGCGTCATCCCGGTGGGCATCAGCAAGGACTGGCAGCCCTATATCCACGCTCGCAAGGATGCCTTGCGCGTGATGGCAACGCTCGAGGCGATGTCGCAGGAATACGGCACCACCTACGCTTTTGAGGGCGGCGAGATCGTCATCGGCGGGCCGCGGCCCGGCACGCCGCCCGCGCAGCGCGGATTGAGCATAGAGCCGCATCGTGGCCTGGCGGTGCTGGCCGACTCCTCCATGCCGATTCCGTCGCGTGAAATGGCCCTGAAGCTCAAGCTCAACCCCGCACTGGCGGGCAAGCCGCTGGCAAAACCGATGGCTCCGAAGCCGGTCCTGCGGCCGACCCCGAAGCCGGTTACGAAAACCAGGGGCCCGGCAAGCCAGGGCAAGCGGTGATCATGACGGCAGGCATCGCCGTGGAACAGCAATCGGCCCGTCATATGCGCCATTCGGAAAGATTCCCTTCACTCCTCCAACCATAACTGATGGAAACCATGCCCATGTCGCCAATCGAACTCGAACTGCGCAAGTTGACCGATCGCGCCGCCATTCACGATGTGCTGGCACGCTACTTCCAGGGCCTGGATCGTGGCGATTCCGGGCAGGTGCGAAGCTGTTTCACCGACAACGTGATCGCGCATTACGACGAGCGACCCAGGGTGATCGGAATCGAGGCGGTGATGGACTCGTTCAGGACCTTCCGGCGCATCAAGGACGGGTCGATGCGGCTCACGACGCATTTCATGGGGAACATGAATTTCCTGAAGCTCGATGGCGACGTGGCTGAAACCGAGACCAATGCCATTGCTTTCCTTGTTCAAGACGACCAGTCGCCCAACGGCCTGATTGCCATGCGCTCGCTGCGTTACGTCGACCGGCTGCAGCGTACTGGTGATGGCTGGCGGATTGCCGTGCGTCGCCATACACTGGACTGGAGTTGCCAGGTGCCGGCCGACTTTTCGTTGACCTATGCCCAGCGCATCACCGGGATGCCGGCATAATCATTGAGGAGGAAGTGATGAGGAATTCAGTGCGTGTCATTTTCGCGGTCGCCGCTTTGACTCTGGGGCTGACCGCGGTGTTATCACTTTCCGCAGCCCATGCGCAGACTTATCCGACCAAGCAGGTGCGCATGATTGTCCCCTTTGCCGCGGGTGGCGGCACCGATGTCATCGCGCGTCTGATTGCGCAAAAACTTGGCGATGGCTGGGGGCAGCCCGTGCTGGTGGAAAACCGCGGCGGTGGCGGCTCCGTGATCGGTACCGAAGTGGTGGCGCGCAGCGCACCCGATGGATATGTGCTGCTGCTCACGGCCTTTCCGTTCACCACCAACGCGGCGTTGATGCCCAAGCTTCCCTTTGATTCCATCCGTGATTTTGCGCCGGTGACACTGGCCGCTGCCGCGCCCCTCATTGTCGTCGTGCATCCCTCGCAGCCGGTGCACTCGATCAAGGATCTGGTGGCGCTGGCCAAGTCAAAGCCCGGCCAGCCGAGCTATGCCAGTTCCGGAAACGGCGGGCCGCAGCACCTGGCCGGTGAGTTGTTCAACAGCATGGCCGGCGTCAGCATGACGCACGTGCCCTACAAGGGAACCGGCGCGCTCACCTCGGACCTGGTGGGCGGGCATGTGCCCATGAGCTTCAGCAGCATGCTGGCCGTGATGTCCCTCGTCAAAAACGGGCAACTGCGGGCCATCGCCGTGACCGGCAGCCAGCGCTCGGCCATCGCGCCTGACCTGCCCACCGTGGCCGAAGCGGGGTTGAAGGGCTATGAAATGATCACCTGGTACGGTGTGCTGACCCGTGCCGGGACGCCCCCTGCGGTACTCAACACGCTGAGCACGGCGATCGCCCGCGCAGTGAAACTGCCCGAGATCAGGGACAAGCTTGCCGCGGAAGGGGCCGAAACCATCGGCAGCACGCCCGCCGCCTTTGCTGCCTTCATCAAGGCCGAGATCGAACGCATGCAGGCCCTTGGCAAGACCACCGAAATCAAGCTTGAGTAGTTGCTGGCCACCCATCGACAACGCCCTGACGCAGATGCCAGATCTCGCAACGGGCCAACCAGGAGACTCGTATGAAGATCGGTATCGGTATCGGATATTCCGGCGCAAAAATGGTTGCGCCCGTGGCGTTGGTGCAGCGGGCGGAGGAACTGGGTTTTCACTGCGTGGCCGCCTCCGAGACTTACGGTTCGGACGCAGTCACGCCACTGACCTACCTGGGTGCGCTGACCAGGCGCATCAAGCTCATGACCACCATCGCCATCATCTCGGCGCGCACGCCGGCCAACCTGGCCATGTGCGCGCAGACACTGGACCAGATGGCCGGTGAAGGCCGCGTCGTGATCGGCCTGGGCCATTCCGGGCCGCAGATCGTCGAAGGCTGGTATGGGCGGCCCTGGGGCAAGCCCTACTACAACATGAA
Organism: Betaproteobacteria bacterium; assembly: GCA_947479645.1. GTDB lineage: Bacteria > Pseudomonadota > Gammaproteobacteria > Burkholderiales > SG8-39 > CAIYPG01. The sequence goes on from CANKAJ010000055.1 coordinate 13,670, forward strand.
GGACTACGTCGCCATCATGAAAAAGATCTGGAAGCGCGAAGGCCCGGTGACACATGACGGCCAGGCCATCAAGCTTCCTTATGAGGGGCCGGGCGCCAGCGGCCTGGGCAAGCCGCTGAAAAGCATCCTGCACGGCAACCCGAATATTCCCATCCTGCTGGGCACCACTCAGGCGGCCAGCATTCGCCTCACCGCCGAGATCGCCGACGGCTGGATGGCCATGGACTTTCTGCCGGGCGAACTGGACAGCTACCGGCCGACGCTGGAAGAAGGATTCGCCAAGCGCTCGGACGGCATGACACTGGATAAATTCCAGATCTGGGCGCATGTCCAGGTGCATATGAACAATGACGTCAAGGCCGCCATCAACGGCTTGAAGCCGCGCACCGCGCTCTACGTCGGCGGCATGGGCGCCAAGGAAAAGAACTTCCACAACCAGAAGATGATCCGCCGCGGTTTCCCCGAGGCGGCGGCGCGCATCCAGGAACTGTTCCTTGCTGGCCGCAAGAAGGAAGCCGAGGAAGCCGTGCCGGACGAATACATCGATGACGGCGCGCTGGTCGGCCCGCCCGAGCGGCTGCGCGAGCGCCTCAAAAACTGGAGCAACAGCGGGCTGTACGGCCTGCGCCTGAATTCGCTGACAGCGGAATCAATCGAAGTATTTGCGAACGTGGACAAGGGCTGATACCGAAAATGACTCCCGCCTCGAGCGGGGGAGGGTGAGGCAGGGATTTCGAGCCGCATGCGGCTCGCCTGTCGAACGGCATTTCGGTGTAACGGAATGCGCGGCCTGCAAGGCTAGGGCGGGGGCAGTGTTAGCAGTGTTGGGCCACCCTCACCCCTCAAACCGAAACGTCCCCGCCGGCTCGTCATATCGGTCATGCGAATTCGCCCCGCGAACGCGCTTCGCAACCGCCAGCACCGTCGGTGCCACTTCATACAGCATCGCCCGCTGTGCGTCGTTCACACGCAGACCCACGCGCGCGATCATGGCATCCACCTGTTGCTTCACTTCGGCTGACACATCCATTGATTGCGTGGACTTCGGCGCAGGCGCGATCAACTCAGATGCTGTCGCACCCGCCACCAGTGGCGGCCGCCGGCTGCGCCAGCCCGTCGCCTTTTCATAGGCATGGCCGACACGGAACACACCCGCTTCATCAAACGGTCGTCCGACGATCTGCATCGCGAGCGGCAGGCCCTGCTGCGAGAAACCATTGCACAACACCAGCGTCGGGCTACCGGTCACATTGAAGGGCGAGTAGAGGTCCGCGTTCTTCCACTTCTGCAGGTACTGCCCGCCGAGCAATGACGCGATCGTTGGCGCCGGCGAGGCAGTGGCTGTCAACAGCACATCGTGGCGCGCATACAGCGCGCGCATCTCCGCGAGCAGGATGCGCCGCTCGCGCTGGGCGTGCATGTAATCGGCGCCGCTGAACAGGAACCCGGCCAGATTGCGCCCGACGAAGTCCGCGCCGAAGTCATCCAGCCGTTCGATCATGTCGCGTTCGTGTATCGAGGCGATCTCGGATTTGGAAATCACCATCTTCACGTCGGCATAGGCCTGGCGTGGGCGCATGCGCGCTTCTTCAATCACGGCGCCGAGTTGGCGCAAGGTCTCGATGGCCGCTTCCATGGCGGTGGCCAGATCGGCATCGATGCTGCTTTCTTCCCAGAAATGCCGCAGCACGCCCACGCGCACGCCGCGCAGATCGGGCGTCAGCGACTGCCGGTAATCCGGTATCGGGCGTGCTGCGCTGGCCGGGTCCAGCGGGTCATGCCCGGCGATGCCCTGCAGCAGGATGGCGCAGTCCTCCACCGTCCACGCCAGCGGTCCGACATGATCGAAGGTGTAGCAATTGGGCAGCACGCCGCGCCTGCTCACCAGCCCGTAGGTGGGCTTGATGCCGGCCACGCCGCACAGCGCGGCGGGAATGCGGATCGAGCCGCCGGTGTCCGAGCCCAGTGCCCCTGGCATGAAGCCCGCCGCGATGGCTGCGCCGGAACCGGAACTGGAGCCGCCGGTGAAATGCGCTGTGTTCCACGGATTGCGCGCCGGCGGCCAGGGCAGGTCAAGCGACGGCCCGCCGCTGGCGAATTCATGCGTGGCGAGTTTGCCCGGCAGCACCGCGCCTGCTGCGCGCAGGCGGGCCGTGACATCGGCGTCGGCGCCGGCGACATTGTCCATGCATACGCGCGAATGCCCGGTGGTGATCACGCCGGCCACGTCGATGATGTCTTTCAAGCCGATGGGAATGCCATGCAGCGGGCCGCGATAATTGCCGGCGGCGATGTCACGCTCGGCCGCGCTGGCCTCGGCCCGCGCCGAATCGAACAGCGGCCGCACAACGGCATTGAGCTGCGGCTCCAGCGACTCGATGCGCGTGATCAGGGCGTTCAGGTATTCCAGCGGCGAGAGCTTGCGCTGCGAGATCAGCGCGGCTGCGTCGGCGATGGTGAGAAAGTGCAGGTCCTGGTTCATTTCGAAGTGGCCTCCCTTTTTAGTTCTCCGTGACACGTTCAAATCTTGTCATCCCGAGCGTAGCGCGGGATCTGCTGTGTGCTTTTGCATCAACGACATGTAAAAGCATCCCGCAAGGGGACTTCCTTCGGGGCGGATTCCTCGTCGCTGTGCTCCTCGGAATGACATTCCTGCCTGTTCCTAGGAACTGCTACACATACGTCTGTGTCCGCCCGCCGTCAATGATAATCGTTTGCCCCGTGATGAAGCCGGCGCGATCCGAACAGAGGAACGTGCACAGCGCACCCAGTTCATCCGGCTTGGCCAGGCGGCGCATGGGCACTTTGGCCACGCGGTGCGCGACTTCCTCTGCATAGGTGCGTCCATGCAGCGCGGCGGCGGCGTTGTAGCGCCGGCGCGCACCGCTGTCGGTTTCATCCGGATGTCCCTCGAAGCTGCCGATGCCCACGGCATTCACCGTGATGCCATGCGGCCCCAGTTCATTGGCCAGCGTCTTGCTCAAGCCAAGGCCCGCCAGCCGTGCCACATTGTGCAGCACTAGCCCCAGCGCCGGGTCCGCCTCTTTCGCGCTGATGGAATTGAATGACACGATGCGTCCCCAGCCCTTCTCGATCATGTGCGGCCTGGCTGCCTGCACACACCACGCGAACGCCATCACGCACTGCTGGTAGGCGTTGAGGTATTCATCGTCGCTGGCCTGGTCAAAGCGCGAGCGTGCCAGCTCGGCAGTATTGAATATCAGGATATCGGGCGCACGGTTCGCCTCGCGGGCCAACCTGAACAGGCGTTGAATCCCGTCCTTGGTGGTGATGTCCGCGGCGAAGCCCGCGGCATCCGCGCCGCTTGCCTTGAATTCCGTCACGGTCTTGTCAATGCCAGCCTGATTGCGCGCCGCGATCACCACCTTGCAGCCCTCGGCCGCGAACTCCCTTGCCACGCCGCGCCCCAGGCCACGGCTCCCGCCCAGAATCAAAGCCACCTTGCCATCGATACCGAGCCGCATATCAGACCCTCCTTGATTGTGATTATAATAATAATGAAGATGCTCGATAAAAGTTTGACATATGCAAAATATGATCACAATAATTTTCAATGCATCGAGCCAGCCCCCGCCAAAGGAGACAATATGCCGTCCAGAAAAACAAGCTCAAGCATCCCGCATTGCCTGATGGCCCTCATCGCCGTGTGCGGTGCGGTGATGTCAATCAACGCCGCCGCACAATCGTATCCCGCGCGCCCCATCCGCATGGTCATTCCTTTTCCACCCGGTGGTGGTAACGATATTCTGGGCCGGTTTCTTGCGCAAAAAATGTCGGAACGCATGGGTCAGCCGACCATCGTCGACAACCGCGCCGGGGCTGATGGCATTATCGGCACCGACTCGGTCGCGCGCGCGGCGCCCGATGGCTACACCATCCTCATCGTGTCCTCCTCGTACACTACCAACGCCGCCATACACAAACTGCCATATGATCCGGTCAAGTCGCTGACGCCGATCTCGCTGATCGGTTCCGGTTCCAGCGTGATATTCGCGGCGCCCGGTCTGCCGGTCAACAACGCGCAGGAACTGATCGCCATGGCCAGGACAAAGCCGGGTGGTGTTCGCTATGCGTCTTCCGGTGTGGGCGGGCTGCCGCATTTCAACGGTGAACTGTTCAATACCATGGCCGGGGTGAAGATGATTCACATCCCCTACAAGGGCGGCACGCCGTCCATACAGGATGTCATGACCGGTCTGGTGGAAGTGGGCTTTGGCACGCTGACGCAGGTGCTGCCGCTGGTGCGCTCCGGAAAACTGAAAGTGCTTGGCTTGGGCTCGAGCAAGCGCTCGGCAGCAATGCCGGATATCCCGACCATCGCCGAGTCGGGGATCCCCGGTTTTGACAGCAGCATCTGGTGGGGCGTGCTCGGCCCCGCGGGCTTGCCACCGGCCATACTCAGCCGGCTCAATGGCGAGATCGGCGCGTCACTGAAAGACCCGGACATGGTCAAGCGTCTGGCCGCCGAAGCCGCCGAACCCGTTGTGGCTCCGCCCGAAACCTTCGCCCGGCTGATTGCGGTTGAACTGGAGAGATGGGCGCGCGTGGCGAGGGAAACCGGCATCAAGGCCGAGTGATTCTGCTGTCAGGCGTGCGTCCGTAATGGGGCTTTACAGGCCCCAGGGTATGGGGCACACTAGGCCCCATGAAAGCGAGGCTGATTTACCGTATACGTGAAGCCTACGGGAACGGTGTCATCGAGGCTGTCATCTGGGAGGTTCCAGAGCCGGTTCGCCCTTCCGAGCATCTTGTGAAGTACCGGCTGGCGTATGTTGTTGACGGCAAGCGCATCGTCGGCTACGACAACGAGCGCGGCAAAGGCGATCACCGACACGTCCGCAACGTCGAGTACCGCTACCGTTTCAGGGATGTCACAACGCTTTTGGATGATTTCTTGAAGGATATCGAGGGGATTGAATCGTGAATGTTCTTGAAGTCAGAATCGGTGAGCCGATGAAGACAAGCCTTGCCCGGTTTGGCAAGGCGTTGACACGCGCCAAGGTGGGAAAGTCGTCGAAGCCCTACTTCGGTGTCGGGTTCCGAACGATGGCGCAGTTCGGCGAGGTGTTCACGCCCAAACGCTGGGAACTGGTGGCAGCGTTGAAGAAGTCCGGACCGCTCAGCATTTATGCCCTGGCACAGAACCTCGATCGCCACTATCGCAACGTGCACAAGGACGTGACCGCATTGATCGAATGGACCGTCATCGAGAAGAACAGCGACGGCCGGATATTCGTCCCCTGGGATGAGATCGACGTGCGCTGGCCCTTGCAGGACGCGGCGTAGCAAATCCCCTCCCTTGCGAGCGCAGCGATGCGGGGGAGGGTGAGACAGGGGATTCGAGCCGCATGCGGCTCGCCTTGTCGAACGGCATTCCGGTGCAACGGAATGCGCGGCCTGCAAGGCTAGGGTGGGGGCCAGCGCAACTAAATCCACCCATTCCATTAAACTGCGCCAATCAGCATCAAGCTCGACCCACATCCAAGGAGCCCTCATGCACTCCACACGCATCCTCGTCCTCGGGTTCACCGCACTCCTCGCCACGTTGCCCCTCCTCGGCCGCGCCCAGGACTATCCCAGCAAACCCATCCGCATGGTGACGATGTACACAGAGAACGCCAATTCCGTGCGCGATCGCCAGCTCGGCATCAAGCTCGGCGAACAACTGGGCGTCACCATTGTTTTTGATTCCAAGGCGGGCGGCGGCGGGGTCATTGCCACGCGCGATGTCTATCGCGCCCAGCCCATCGGTTACAGCTTGCTGCTGGCCAGCAATAATTTCGTCGGCAACACCTTTGCCTACAAGGAGCCGGGCTACAAAATCGACGATTACACCCCCGTGGGCGTGATGGGGCAGACGCCCTACGCGCTCGTGATCAACAGCGCTCTTCTGCCGGTCACCAATCTCGCCCAGTTCGTTGCCTGGGCCAAGGCCAACCCGGGCAAGATCTTTTACGGCAGCCTCGGCCCTTCGGCCGGCAGCAACCTCAGCGCCGAGCGCTTCAAGCAGATGACCGGCATCAGCATGACTGGCGTGCCCTACAAGGGCGGCGATCAGATGGCGCTGGCCATGCTGGCGGGCGACATCCACGTGTCATGGCTGACGCTGAACAGCGCGCGCACGCGCATGCAGAACAAGCAGATCATCGGCATCGCCACCGCCGGCGAGGAGCGCTCCGGCCTCATGCCCGATCTGCCGACCTTCAAGGAACTGGGCTATCCGGAGATGGACACCAATACCTGGTACGCCCTGTTCGCGCCGGCGGGCATACCCGCGCCGATGCTGACGAAGCTGCGCAATGCGTATGCGAAGGTGAACGATGCCAGCGACTGGAAAGCCCTGATGCAGTTGAATCAATTGGACCCGTTCAAGGGCACGCTGGAGCAGTTCATGGCTGGAGTGAGGAAGGAAGCAGTGAAGCTGGGGGAGGATTACAGAAGGTTGAATTTGCCGCAGGAGTAACTACCCCGCCACCTCCGGCTTCTTCAACACCAGAAAAAACACCGACCCGCTTCCGGCCATCAGCGCGAGCACGGTAAATGCGGCGCGGTAGTTGCCGAACGTATCGGCCAGTATGCCGGCGAGCATGGGCCCGCCGACCTGGCCGAGCACGACCACCATGCCCGACAGTCCGAGGATCATGCCGATCTCCTTGCGGCCGAAGTAGTCGGCGCGCATGGCGGCCATGAAGGGGCCGCGCAGGCCCCAGGCGGTGCCGTGCAGCGCTGCAAACATCACCAGCATCAGTGGGCCGGTGGCATAGGCGAGCAGCAGCAGGCCAAGCATGTGCGCGAACATGCAGCAACCGGCGATGTGGCGCTTGTCGTATTTGTCGCCGAGCACCCAGCCCAGCAGGATGCCGCCCACCTGGAACACCAGCACCAGGGTGTAGTAGAGCGCCGCCTCGCTGATCGGGTAGTCGAGGCTCTCCTTGATGTGCGCGATGGCGTGCACGTTCACCGCGATCACCGCAAACAGGGCCAGGCAATGCCCCATCGAGATGAGCCAGAAGGGCGCGCCCAGCAGCGCCTGCTTTGCCGTGTGGCCTTGCTCATGGCTGGGTTTGGCTTCGGGCTCGCCCTTCTTCGTCGGGGCCGGCGGCAGGCCGTCCACGGTCTCGCCCATGTCTTCGGGGCGGCCGCGCATCACTTTGGCGAGCGGCCAGCTGGCCAGGATGAAGATCACGCCCGAGGCAAACGCCACCGGCCGCCAGCCGTATTCATGCATGCCCCAGGCCACCAGCGGCACCATAATGCCGCCCGCGGCCGAGCCCAGCCAGGTTGCCGACAGGGCGCGCGCGCGCTTTTTCTCGAACCAGTGAATAAGCACCACATTGAGCGGAAAGTTGCCGCACAGGCTGGAGCCCAGCGCGATCGCAAGAATGGCCAGATACAGTTCGACCAGCGTGTCGATCTGGCTGAGCAGCATGAAGCCCACGCCGAACAGAATCACGCCGATGCGGATCATGCCGCGCGAGCCAAAGCGGTCCATGAACCACCCCAGCGCCGGCCCGAGGAAGGCGGCTTCCACCGGTTTCATGGCGGCGGCGCCGGAGAGGGCGGTCTTGCTCCAGCCTTTTTCTTCGGTGAGCACGGCCACATAAGAGCCGAAGGACGCGTTCAGAAAGCCCGCGATCAGCGCATTGATCACGGCGCCCGCGGTCGCGATGCGCCAGCCATAGAAAACGTTTTTCGGAAAGATGCGCATATCGGGGCAGGGCCTGTTCTTTTATGTGGCGCGCGGTTCAACATAGAACCCGGGCAGTAATGTCATTCCGAACGCAGTGAGGAATCTGCTGTTATACCGGATCGAAAAGCAGATTCCTCGTTGCACTCGGAATGACAGGTCTCGATGAAAACGGTTTTGGTGCCCCCGAGTATAAAGCGCGGCGCCGATGCCGGCTGCGCTAATATCGGAGGGGTCCTGGCAGAATAAGTGCCTGATCGTCAGATCTGGCAAAAAACACAGTGGAAAAGAAATCCGGCAACACTGAATTGATATGGCTGGTCGCGTGCCTGGTCAGCGTGCATGCATGCATGACCAGCATGCGCGTGTCCACCAGCCTGTGGGTGCTCAACCAGGGTTACGGCGAGTGGGTGATGGGCCTGCTCCTGAGTTGTTACTCATTCGGCCCGCTGTTGCTGGCGCTGTATGTCGGGCGCATGGTTGACCGCTATGGCTTTCATCTGCCGGTGGTCATCAGCGTGGGCGCAGGATTCACCAGTGCCATGCTTGCCGTGCTGTTCCGGTACATTGAAGTGCTCTTCGTCAGCGCGCTCTTGATGGGTGTGGCAATCAGCATCGGCGAGATTGCCATCCAGAACCGCGCCGGCAAGCTGGCCGCGCAGGGGCGCGATCTGAAGAGCGTGTTTGGCTGGATCGCGCTGTCCACGGCCATGTCCAACACGCTGTCGCCGGTACTCATGGGTTTTACCATCGACAACCTGGGCTATGGCCAGGCCTTCATGCTGGCCGGCTTGCTGCCCATCGTCGCCTGGTTCGGTTCGCGCCGGATCGCGCGCGTGGATGCACCCGCGCAGTCAACCAAGGGTGCGGGCGGGGCGCTCGAGTTATTGAAGATCAAGCCGCTGCGACGATTGCTGTTGATCAATTTCTCGCTGGCTGCGGGCTGGGACGTGCATACCTTTGCGGTGCCGGTGATCGGGCACGAGCGCCTTTACAGCGCCTCCACCATCGGCATGATCCTGGGCGCTTGCTCGGTGGGCGCGATGGCCGCGCGCGCCATGATGGCACGCTTCTCCGAAGGCCTCGATGAAGACCGCGCGTTGCGCATGGTGATGCTGGTTACCATGACCACGCTGGTAGTCTATCCGCTGCTGCCCGTGCCCTGGGCCATGATGATCGGCTCGGCGCTGCTGGGTTTCTCCATCGGCGCGGTGCAGCCGCTGGTGCTCTCAGCGCTGCACAAGTCCGCGCCGCCTGGCATGTACGGTCAGGCGCTGGGGCTGCGAATGGTCGCCACCAGTGGCGCGACTGCCGGCATGCCGATGCTGTTCGGCGCCGTCGCAGCGGCCAGCGCGGCAGCCATGCCGATGTGGATGATGGCCGGCGTGGTGGCGATGGTAGCGGTGGTGTTGCGGTGATTTGGTTGCCGCTGTCGCCAATCCACCGGTCGCCAGCCTAAAACACTGTCTGCCATCACCAGAGTGTCTTCAGTCCGGCCTTTCGGTACTCGGACAGGGCTGCGTCCTTGGTCACCAACACCCATTTTCGCTGGATGGCCTGCCAGGCGAGCATGCGATCGAAGGGATCACGGTGCGCCGAGCGCGGTAGATTGTGGAAACTGGCCGCCTCCTCGGCTGAGGGGCTGATGATTTCCAGTCCCATTTCCCGCGCGGCCACCGCCAGTGCTTCGGGGCTGGTATTTTCGAGAACCAATTTCCCGAGCGAGAATTTCAGCGAAATTTCCCAAAGCGAAATCGACGACAAACCAACGGTATTTGAAGTATCGACGATGATGGCACGCACGCGGCGACTGAGTTTCTCGGGAGAAAAAACCGCCCAGAGAAAACTGTGGGTATCCAGCAGATAACTCATCCCGCCAGCAACTCTTCGTCGCTCATTGCATAGCCTTTGCGCAGGGTAAATCCGGCTTTCCCCTTCAGCGCGCCGAGGCGGCGCTTGCCGGCGTCAGCGGAAAATTCCGCATAGGGCACCAGGGCGGCGACACGCAGCTTGTTTCGGCCGTAACAGACGATGATTGATTCGCCCGCCTGCACCGCGGAAATCGCCTCGGAAAAACCGGCTTTCAACTCACCTATGGTCAACGTTCGCACGCCATGCTCCACAAGAAAAAGTCATTGTTGCATATCGAGACAAGTTGTCAAGTATATGAACTGCGGGACAGGCTGAGGGCGCGAGGTTTAATCCGGCCTATTCAAGCTTGATCCCGCCGCTCTTTACCACCTTGTTCCAGCGGTCGAGTTCGTTCTTCAGGTAGGTGCCATATTCCTCCGGCGTCGAGCCCAGCGGTTCGATGCCGCCCTGTGCCAGCTTGGCGATCAGCTCGGGGTCCTGCATGGCCTTGATGATTTCGCTGTTCACGCGGCGGATCACCGTCACGGGTGTTCTGGCCGGCACCATCACGCCGTTCCACGAACCCATTTCAAATCCGGGCATGGCCGTTTCGGAGAACGTGGGCACATCGGGCAGCAGCGGGGTGCGCTTGCGGCTGGCAATGGCCAGTGCCTTGATCTGATGGTTCTTCACCATGGACAACATCGTGGTGGTGCTCTGCATCGAAAACTGCACGCGCCCCGAGATGGCATCGTTCAATAGATCGCCGGTGCCCTTGTACGGAACGTGCAACGCGCTGAGGCCGTTGGCCTGCAGAAACAGCAGCGCGCCCAGGTGAATGATGCTGCCGGCGCCGGCCGAGCCGTAGGCGAGCTTGTCCGGATTGGCGCGCACGTAGGAGATGAACTCGGCCAGCGTATTGGCCGGCACCGACGGATGCACGAACAGCAGTTGCGGCGAGGTCATCGCCAGTATCACCGGCGACAGGTCGCGGAACACATCGTAGGACATTTTCTCGCCGAGCGCCGTGCCGAGGATCTGGCTGGGCGTGTTGAACAAGAGGTTGTGCCCATCGGGTTTGGACTTCACCACGTAATCGGCGGCGATGTGGGTGTTGGCGCCGGCGCGGTTTTCCACCAGCACGTTCACGCCCATTTGCGGCGTGAGTTTCTGCGCCAGCAGGCGCGCGGCCACATCGGTGGCGCCGCCGGGCGCAAAGCCGACCAGCAGCTTCACCGGCGCGGCAGGGTAGGCTTCCTGCGCCGATGCCGTGATCGTTAATGCTGCAGCGCCCAGAACGCCCATTCCCAGGCTCATTGCCAACATCAGTGATTTCTTCATGCCCGCCTCCTTGCATTTGCGTGATGATGATGTCGCGGCATGAGCGAAATTGAATTGTGGGGATGCTTTACCATACCGGGAGCCTGACAAGAATAAATCATTTACGGCTGAGCGGTATCGTGAATGGATGAACGCGGCGTCACCGCATGCAGCCGATTTGGAGGTGGTTCAAATGCCCAGCGTAGTTGAAGTTCTCGTCGAAGCCTTTGACAAGGCAGGCACGCCGTTTATCGTTGGTATCCCCGGTGAAGAGACGCTCGAAATGATCGAGGCGGCGCGCGTGCGTGGCATGCGCTTCATTCTCATGAAGCAGGAGACGGCCGGCGCGATGATGGCGGCCACCTGGGGCGAACTCACCGGTTCTCCGGGCGTATGCGTGTCCACGCGCGCGCCCGGCGCGGCCAACATGGTGCTGGGTGTCACGCACGCGTGGATGGACCGCTGCCCGCTCGTCGCCATCACCGATCAATTCGGCGCGGCAGCTTATTCATCGGCGCTGCGCCAGCGCCTGGACCAGATGGCGCTGTATACGCCCATCACCAAATGGCACAGCTCCATCGTCGCCGAGTCGGTGCACAACCAGGCGCGACGTGCCATACGCACGGCGGTTTCCGGCATCCCCGGGCCGGTGCAACTGGATTTGCCGGCGGACCAGCGCAGTCGTGATGCGGACGTGCCGGCGATGGATTCGCCGTGGCTGCCCAATGTGGTTCCGGTCACGCCGGATCGCGATGCGCTGAAGGTGCCGCTGCGTTTGTTGGCGTCGGCGCGTCGTCCGATCCTGCTGGTGGGGCCGGGCGTGCTGTGGGACAGGGCCAGCGCGCAGATGGTCATGCTGGCCGAGCGCCTTGGCGCGCCGGTGATGACCACGCCCAAGACCAAGGGCGCCATTCCCGAGGATCATCCGCTCAGCGCCGGCTGCATCTTCGGCGGGCTGATGGAGCGCAGCCTCGTGAGTCAGGCCGAACTCATCGTTGCCATCGGTCTGGATACGGTGGAACTGCAGCCCTTGCCGTGGCCGTATTCGATACCGGTGCTGTCGATCACGGGAGAGCTCGATGCCGACAGCCCGATACCGGCGGCGACCGAACTGGTGGGCCATCTGCAGGGAACGCTGGGCGGCCTCGCCCAATGGGCGGTCGAAGGCAGCAGTTGGGGCGAGCGCGTGGTGAAGGCGTATCGCGCGCAGATGGACGCGGCCGTCGACAAGCGCTGCACCGGGTTGTCACCGCAACGCGTGTTCGAAGTGGCCCGCGGCATTCTGCCGCGCGACACCATCGCGACCTGCGACGTCGGCGCCAGCCGCTTGTTCAGCGTGCCCAAGTGGCCGGTCTATGCGCCGCGCGATTACCTCGTATCCAATGGCATCGCCAGCATGGGGTTTGCGTTGCCCGCGGCCATGGCGGCGCGCATGGCCAGTGCCACGCGGCCAGTGGTCGCCTTCACCGGCGACGGCAGCTTCATGATGGCGATTGCCGAACTGCATACCTGCGTGAAGGAAAATCTGCCGGTCATCATCCTGGTGCAGGACAACGCCAGCCTCGGCGTGATGAGCCTGAAGCAGGATCTGAAAGGCGTGCCGCGCTGCGGCACGCTGCTGGGCGGCATCGACTGGGAACTGCTGGCAAGAACCTTCGGCGCCGATGGTGTGATCGTGGACAACGAAAACGCACTGGGCGATGCCCTGTCCGCCGCGCTGAAATCCAATCGCACCACGGTGATTGCCGCGCGCATGGACCCGTCCGGTTACATCGAGCAGTACAAGGCCATGCTGCTGGCGCAGCGGGCGACGCACTGAGCGGGCATTGTTACGAGCGCATCATCGATTCGCAGCCCGGCCAAACGCACCAACACTCATCACAGAGGAATACCCCCATGCAACCGGTCTATACCTATGATCACATCCATCTGCGCACGCGCGATCCGCAGGCCACCATCGAGTTCTACGTCAAGATGTTCGACGCCAAACGCGTGGAATTCGTGCAGTCGAACGGCATTCCCCGCGTTGATCTTGATCTGAACGGACTCACCATCTTCATCGCCGAAGTCGCGGCGGGCGCCGTGATGCCCGCTGCGCCGGACAAGCCCTACATCGGGCTGGATCATCTGGGCCTGCGCGTGGACGACGTGGATGCCGCCACGGCCGAACTGAAGCGGCGCGGCGCACTCGTCGTCAAGGAGCCCGTCACCATCCGGCCGGGGATTCGCATCGCGTTCATCCAGGGGCCGGACAATGTGCGCATCGAACTGCTGCAGCGCACGGTGATTGAAGTGGGGGCGGCCGCAGGTCGCTGAAGTTCATCGGCCGGCTTCGATGAGCCGGTGTCCCGCCGTCGATGCTGCAGGCGGTAACGCAAAAAACAGCCTTACCCCGGGAGCGTCACGCTCACCGGACAATGATCGCTGCCCATCACATCGGGGTGGATGGTGGCGCTCTTGACAGATTTGGCGAGCGCTGCGGAGACCAGCACGTAGTCGATTCTCCACCCGATATTGCGATCGCGGGATTTGGCGAAGTGGCTCCACCAGCTGTAATGGCCGTTGCCCTGCGTGAAGAGGCGGAAGGTGTCGACGAACCCGGCATCGACGAAGTTCTGGAAGCCCTCGCGCTCTTCGTCGGTGAAACCCTTCTTGCCGCGATTGGGCTTGGGGTTGGTCAGGTCCAGCTCAGTGTGTGCCACGTTCAGGTCACCACAGAAAATCACCGGCTTCTTTTCCTCCAGCAGCTTGCAGTAGGCGAGAAACGCCGGGTCCCAATGCTTGTGGCGCAGCGGCAGGCGGCTCAGGTCTTCCTTGGCGTTGGGCGTGTACACGGTCACCACATAGAATTTCTCGAACTCCGCGGTGATCACGCGTCCCTCGTCGGCGCTGTCGCGTTCCAGTTCGTCGGCGAATTGGTAGCGCTTGGCGAACTCATGCGGGTATCCGTTGGTGACCTTGATCGGTTCTTTCTTCGAGAAGATCGCCGTGCCGGAGTAGCCCTTCTTGATCGCCGAGTTCCAGTACTCGTGATAACCCGGCAGCTCAATCTCGACCTGGCTGCGCTCGGCCTTGGTCTCCTGCAGGCACACCACATCGGGCTTGTGCTCCTCCATGAAGGATTGAAAGGTGCCCTTCTTCAACACGGCGCGGATGCCGTTGACGTTCCACGAATAGAGTTTCATTTGAAATTTTCTTTGATGGGATAGCAGAGGCCCGGCGCCCTCAGCCTTTGGTCGGCGGGAGTTTCCACAGGCGGATCAGCACCGGCAGCCAGGTCGGCGTGCGGAATTTGGATACGCGTTTTGCGACTGGCAGCGTGGGGGTGAAGCCGTCTTCGGCGTAGCGTCTGGCATCGGTTCTCTCGAAGCGGATGACCTCGTCGTCTTCCAGCGCTTCCAGTTCGTCTATTGCTTCAGGTGAGAGTCCGCGCCACAGGATCAGGTTCGTGAAGGCCGGGGAAACCAGGTCCTGGTCGCCGGCAAATCCGGGCAACTCCGAAAGCCGGGCGAACGACACGTCTTCATTGGCCTGCAGTGCCGCCAGAATGCGTTGCCTCAAGTCGTTGGGTTCTTCAGTCATTGTTGCAAAGTGCTTTCATGGTGGATCGATGAATGATGCGGATTGTACGGTGCTGCGGCTGTCACGCGTTGTACTGGCTTGTATTTCCCCAGCATCCGGCGTCAATCGACACGTGATGGCGCTACCGTTTCAACGCGGTGAGCATAACGAGTGACGCTACCTCCTGCTGCTGGTCCAGAGCGCTGATGAGGGAGATGAGTTTCTGCTGCACGGCCGGATCGAGCAGACCGGTGGTCAGGCCGCCGAATTTCTGCACGGCGTGTTGCCAGCCTGAATCGGCCGCGTCATCCTGCAGACTGCGACGGTACTCAACGACGCGGGTTTCGCCGTTCTTCAAGGTGGCGGTCAGACGGCAACGGCGGGTCTCGGGCGCGACTGCGTCGAATTCATCGGGAAGTTCGATGCTGCAGCGGCGCATGAGAGCGAGCACGTCCGCGTCCTTGTAACGGCCTGTCTCCATCATCTTCGGCGTAATCGTGCCGTCGAGCAACCCCATCGCCACGGTGCAGGGCAATGAATGGTCCGCTGTTTCGCGCGTCTGCGGATTCCAGACTTCGGGCACGTCGAGCCAGCGCTCGAAGGCCTTGCGTATCGATTCGATGCGGAGCGACGCGATGTCGCGCACACCGCGCACGCCCAGCATATTGCGCAGTTCAATCGCGGCGAACACCGGCACCTGGCAGTTGAAGCGGGTCGGAAAGGACTTGATCATCGTCTGCTGCACGGCGAAGGTGTGGTTCGCCAGCGTGACCGCCGCGTCCGGAATGGGCACATCGAACACCTCGCCATCCATGAGCTGATTCCAGAAGCCGAATTTGCCTTCGAAGACACCGTCCGGCCCGGTCATGCCGGCCTTTGCCAGATAGACGGCGAACACCCCGGCGCGCGCGCCTTGCGGGCCGGCCATTCCCTTCCACATCGACAGCGAACCGGTGCGCGTCTGATTGAGCGCGATGTTGGGAACCACCGCGAGCGAGATCGCATGGGCAAGCTGTTCGCGCGTCAGACCGAGCAGGCGTCCGCAACCGATCGCCGCGCCGAGGGCGACCACCGGCGTCTGATCCCAGCCATGATGGTTGTAAGGCACCACCTCGACGAACCGGCATTGCACTTCATAGATGAGCGCGGTCGCGAGCAGCAGCGCCCGGCCATCGGCGCGGCAGGCCTCGGCCACCGCCAGCACCGACGGAAACGCGTCGGCCGGATGGCTCACCGCGGACATGACGTAGGAATCGCTCATGTCGAGCGAGCGCACCATGGCGGAATTGACAAAGGCGGCCATCTCCGGCGTAGTCTTGTCTGTCGAGCCGAAGACGGTGGCCTGAGGACCCGCTGCAACCGGCTGAGCGACGGCGCGGGCGCTCCGTACCGACTCCGTTTCGAACGCGGCCAGGCTGACGCCGAGTGTACTCAGGATGCGCGCCTTGGCCGCTTCGAGTGCGGCCGGCGGCAAATCCTCGAAGCGCAGGCGTTCTGCGAAGTCGACCAGTTTTAGGGTTGTTGCATCCATTCTTTATCCTCGGATATGACAATTGAAATTCAGGGCTCAAAATCAGCCGCATTTAGTTGTTCCAGTGTGAATTATTTCACCGCTTTAACTGA
The DNA here is from genome assembly GCA_947479645.1 of Betaproteobacteria bacterium. Classification (GTDB taxonomy): domain Bacteria; phylum Pseudomonadota; class Gammaproteobacteria; order Burkholderiales; family SG8-39; genus CAIYPG01. The sequence continues at coordinate 29,733 of CANKAJ010000055.1, forward strand.
CCCTGAGCGCTATTCTGCAATCGCGCTCAGGGTCCTCCTCCTCCCAGGGACCTTGAATGCCTAAGCCCCCCGGCAGAAATGCCGCGGGGCTTTTCTTTATTGGGAGCCGCAAGGAGATGGCCTTTCGATGGGCGCATTGCCGCTCTCGACATGCCGTCCAGGACATACTTGACGACCCGAGACGAATTGCTTTCAATTTTGGAATCCATAGCATGAACCCGTGAACGCCAAATCTTGAGTGCCATCCTTCTCAGCCTGCTCGCCGGCGTTCTGACCGTGGTGAATCCCTGCGTGCTGCCGGTGTTGCCCTTCGTGTTGTTCGCGGCTTTGCAGCAGCAT
>CANKAJ010000056.1 GCA_947479645.1 Betaproteobacteria bacterium
AGGGTGCCGTCGGATTCAACGCGCACCCATTCATGTGAAGCGGCAAACAGCAGGTCGTCCGGGATATTCATGATTGTGTTCCTCCAGCAGGTCAGGCAGATGGGATAAGCGGTTTGCCGTTGCGCACGAACGGCGGTTTGACCACGCGCGCATCGAGCTTCTTGTCACGCACCGCCACCTGCACGGTGTCGCCGGGCTTGACGGCGGCCGGCAGTCGCGCCAGTGCGATGGATTGATTGAGCGTGGGCGAGAATGTGCCGCTGGTGAGTTCGCCCTCGCCATGCGCGGTGTGCGCAACCTGATGGGCGCGCAGCACGCCTCCCTTGGGTGGCAGCAGCAGGCCCAACAGCTTGCGCGTGGGGGCGCCATTGAGCAGCGCGGCCTTGCCCACGAAGTCGCGCGGCGAGGCGAGGTCCACCGTCCAGGCCAGGCCCGATTCCAGCGGAGTAACGCTGTTGTCCATGTCCTGGCCGTACAGATTCATGCCGGCCTCCAGTCGCAGCGTGTCGCGCGCGCCCAGGCCGCAGGGTCGCACACCCGCTTGCGCGAGCCTGTTCCAGACATCCACCGCCTGCGCATTGGGAACCAGCAACTCGAAACCATCCTCGCCGGTATAGCCGGTGCGGGCAATGAACACATCACCCTGCTGCGCGCCGAAGAACTGACCCAGTGGCTCGCTCACCGCGCGCAGTTCCGGCATCATGTCGTGTAATGCAGCCCAGGTCCTGGCACGGGCATTCGGCCCCTGTACCGCAATCATGGCCAGGTCGCGGCGTGACTTCAGTTGCAGCGCCGGCGCGTGTTTTGCACGCAGGCCTTCCAGCCACGCCATGTCACCATCGGCGGTGCCGGCATTGACGATGACGCGAAAAAATTCTTCAGTGAAAAAGTACACGATCAGGTCGTCGAGCACACCGCCGTCTTCGGCCAGCATGCACGAATACAGCGCCTTGCCTGGCGCGGTGAGGCGGTCCACGTTGTTGGCCAACGCATAGCGCAGGAAGGCGCGCGCACCCGGGCCTTCGACATCGATGGCGAGCATGTGCGAGGTATCGAACATGCCGGCGTCACGCCGCACGCTGTGGTGCTCTTCGATTTGCGAGCCGTAGTGCAGCGGCATTTCCCAACCGGCGAAATCAACCAGTTTGGCGCCGGCCGCGCGGTGAACGTCATTCAGTGGTGTTTTTTTCATCGCCGCGCTGTTCAGGAGAGACTTCATTTTACCAAACCGCGACAGGCAAGGGACTTCAGGTTTCAATACTCCGTCTAAACAATGGCATGCCGTTCGCATGCAATGCAGTACTCCAACAATAAAGACGCCGGTGATCATTGCCATGACTGATATAATCCGCGGCCTTGCAATGGTATCGAAACGACATCATCGAATCGGTACCCAACCGGTCGATCCAGGGTGTTTTCACCCTCCGGCAAATCGCGCAGAAAGCGCCCATGGCTCTCCTTACTCTCCTTGATGCACAACTCGCCTACGGCATGCAGCCGCTGCTCGATCGCGCCGCGCTGTCGGTGCAGGAAGGCGAACGCATCGGCCTGATTGGCCGCAACGGCACCGGCAAATCGTCATTGCTGTCGATCATCACCGGCGTTACCCATCTCGATGACGGCGAGCTGGTCATGACCGACGGCATGCGCATCACCAGCGTGGAGCAGGAACCGCTGCTACCCCCCGGCGCCACGCTGCGCGAAAGCCTGGCCGAGCGCGGCCGCTTTGATGATCTGCATGATGATCGCGATCGCTGGCGCATTGAATCGCGGCTGGTTGAATTCCTGCATCGCTTCGGCATGGAAGCCGACGCCCCGCTTGAGAATGCCTCAGGCGGCGAACGCAAGCGTGCCGCGCTGGCGCTCGCCTTCGCGCTGCAGCCGGACCTGCTGCTGCTGGATGAACCCACCAATCACCTTGACATCGACGGCATTGCGCTGCTGGAAACCACCATCGCCAAGGGACCCGCGGCGATCATCGTCACTCACGATCGCTGGTTCCTTGATCGCGTGGCCACGCGCATCATCGAACTGGATCGCGGCGCGCTGCGTTCCTATCCGGGCAACTACTCCGCCTATGAGCGCATCAAGGCCGACCAGATCAATTCCGAAGAACTGGCCAACCGGCGCTTTGACAAATTCTGGAAACAGGAAGAAGTCTGGATTCGCAAGGGCGTCGAGGCACGCCGTACCCGCAATGAAGGGCGCGTAAAGCGGCTGGAATCGTTGCGCGTGGAGCGCAGCGAACGCCGCGAGCGCGTCGGCAATGTCAAACTTTCGATCGATACGGGCGAGCGTTCCGGCAAGCTGGTGGCCGAACTCGAAGGCGTCAACAAAAGCTTTGGCGACAGAGTCATCGTGAAGGACTTGTCGTTGCGCATCGGGCGTGGCGACCGCATCGGCTTGATCGGTGCCAATGGCGCTGGCAAGTCCACACTGATCAAGCTGATCCTGGGCACGCTGGCGCCCGACTCGGGCACCGTGCGCCTTGGAACCAACGTCAAGGTCGCCTATTTCGACCAGATGCGCGCGCAACTCGATCCGGAACGCACCGTATCCGAAACGGTCAGCCCCGGCTCGGACTGGATCGAAATCAATGGCGGCAAGAAGCACGTGCTGAGCTACCTCGGCGATTTTCTGTTCTCGCCACGACGCGTGAATGCGCCGGTGAAAATGCTCTCCGGCGGTGAGCGCAACCGGCTGCTGCTGGCGCGACTGTTTGCGCGACCGGCCAATGTGCTGGTGCTGGATGAACCCACCAATGATCTGGATATCGAATCACTGGAACTGCTCGAGCAGGTGCTGCAGGAGTACGGCAGCACCCTGCTGCTGGTGAGCCATGACCGCGTGTTCCTCGACAACGTCGTTACTCAGACGCTGGCGGCCGACGGTGGCGGCGTGTGGAAGGAATATGTCGGCGGCTATTCAGACTGGCTGGCGCAGCGCCCGAAGACCGGCACCTCGGACTCGCCCGATCAGGAGAGCGCGCGCGCCGAGCCCGTCAAGGCAGCAGCACCGGTCAAGAAAGTGAAGCTGTCATTCAAGGAGCAGCGCGAACTGGATGGCCTGCCTGCGGAGCTCGAAGCCCTGGAAACCGAGCAGCGCGCGTTATCGGCGCGCATGAGCGACATCAGCTACTACAAGCAGGATGCGGCCACCATGGCCGGCGATCACAAACGCGTCGCCGAGATCGACGAGCTGCTGACCAAACGACTGGAGCGCTGGGAGCTGCTGGAAGCCAAGGTCGCAGGGAAAACCTAGGCCGGCATTGAACAAGGGGGCGACACCCCCTTGTATATCCCCCACTTCAGCAGAAACACCGGGTACGCTTTCTCAAGATTCGAGAGGTATTCAGTGTTTCCCTAGAATTGCCCGCTCAGCAAGTGCCATCAGCCCAGGTCGGCCAGTGGTTGCGGGCGTGACACGCCAAATCCCTGGCAGTATGCAACGCCAACCTGCCGCAAGCTGGCGATGGTGGCGTCATCCTCCACCAGTTCGGCGATGGTGGTGATACCGATGGCTTTGGCGATCCGATTGATGGCAACCAGCTTGCTCATGCTGACCGGATCCCTGAGGATGTTGAGCACGACACCACCATCGATTTTCAGAAAATCCAGCGGCAGGTCCCTCAGCACGTTGACGCTGGCGTGCTCGCGCCCGAAACCACTGAGCGCCACTTTGCACCCAGCCAGCTTGACCGCCCGGACAAACTCATCGATATCGCCACGATTGGCGGCCAGGTCGCTGGCCGCCAGTTCAAAGCAGATCATCCTGCCGGATACCTGATGCTTGTATAACTGCTGCGCGACATAGTCCGGGAAGTCGGCATCGCAAAGCGTGGCTGTGGCGATGTTGAGGAAGAAGGTGTCTTGGTCCAGGTTGCCATCACTACCCTGCCGATTTTCCAGCCATTGCAGTAGATTCGCGACCACCCAGCGGTCCAGTTGCGGCAGCAGGCCACTTTCTTCGGCCAGCGGAAAAAACGCCCCTGGGGGAATCAGATTTTCTTCTTCTTCTCGCAGGCGAATCAGTATTTCATAATGTCCGGGAAGTCCCGCCGAGCGGTCGAGCGGCTCAATGCGCTGACAGAACAGCGAAAACTCGTTTCGCTCAATGGCGGCCATGATGCGTTCCCGCGCATGGGGTATGCCCGTTGCATCCTCGGCGACGGACGCATTGAACAGTGACTCCAGTGCCGATGTGTTTGCTGCGGGTTGCGATTCGGGCTCCGTAGCCGTGGAATCGAGTCCGATCACCTGAACGTGGGAAGGTCCGCTGATTTGCGTCAGAATCGCAAATATCCCGAGGGACTTGCCGTGCGCGCCGATGAGCGGAAGCAACTGTGCATGAATGCGAACGCTGGTACCGTCTTCCATTTTGTGAGTGCGCTCGTAGCGGACCATCTCGCCTGCAAATGCACGCATCAATGCCGGCTCTATCTGGGCAAACACGCCCCGTCCCAGCGCCTCGCGCATGGGATGTCCGTCGATGCGGTGGGCAGGCAGATCCAGCCAGCGCCGGAACGCGCGGTTGTGATAACGGTAGATACCCTCGGCATCGGCATAGGCCACCATCGCCGGCATCATTTCATCGGCAAACTGCAGCAGCGTATTGGCGTGTGACAGCATTGTCTCCAGCTTCTGCGCACGCTCGCCCAACTCGCGCAACTTGTCTTCGGCGACAGCCAGTTCCGCCCCGCGATGTGACGCCGCGACCTCCGCGCGCGTTGCGCGTGACACGATGGCAATGAGCCCTGCAAACACGATGCCGGCCAGAAAGGCAATCCAGGCCAGATCGAGCAGGGTGAAGTAAATCGCCACGACCAGGGTTATCGCCGTGGCAATCACGGCGATTACGGCAATGAAGGGCTGCACCGCCTTTAACAGGTTCGGGGACTTCACGAAAGTCCTGGGGGTTGTCTTGATCATGAATAATTTCAGCAAGGTGAAACGTGAACGTAGCGTAGCGTAGCGCCCCAAAGAATAACGTATCCCTTACCTTTCCAATAACCACGAGGACAGGCACATGAGGCTGGAACTCGGCCCTGTTGACTACGCCACCATCCGACGTCAATAGCTGGCCCAGTACCGATCACAGGCCTCCCTGGGAAACGCATAACAGCGAAGTCGACTCAACCGCCTCTGAACTGATCCGAACCCAGTCCCGCAACTTCAATAGACCAAGCCTAGCCGAAATGTGACTTAAATGATAATCAATACCGTTTTTTGTTTAAATTGTTTTTATTTGATGATAAATACCGATTAGAATCGCTTAATCATGCTAATCAATTCGATTCAGAAGTCCTTTTGCACAACACGGGAAGCGGCAGACATGCTGGGCATCTCCCTTAGCACCGCGCAGCTCTGGGTGGAGTCTGGATTGTTAAAAGCATGGAAAACTGAGGGAGGGCATCGCCGCATCGAGCGAGCCTCGATCGAGCGCCTGTTGGCGGATTCGACCAGGGCGACCCCGGACCCATCTGCCGCTATGGCGGACAGGACGCCATCGATTGCGTCCAAACAAACCACTTTCAAGATTCTGATCGTCGAGGATAACGACGATCTGCGCAACCTGTATCGGATCAATCTCAGCCAGTGGCCACTGAAACTCGAAATCATCACGGCCAGCAATGGTTTCGAAGCCTTGATCAAGATCGGCAACGCGCGGCCCGACCTCATGATTGCGGACCTTTTCATGCCGGATTTTGATGGCTTCAAAATGCTGAAGACCGTGCGCGCTGAACCGGAGTTCCAAAACTTGCCAATCGTGGTTGTCACCGGCTTGTCGCCAGATGACATTGCAACACATGGGCACCTGCCCGAAGACATTGCCGTATTCCAAAAGCCGGTTCCGTTCGCACAATTGCAGCGAATCGCGGAAAACCTGGCATCGTAATTACACAATACCAGCGCGAAATTACCAAAGGGATCGCGCTGCCGTCCCGATTCCACCTTTACCCAGAAGATATATACCTGTCATGAAAAAAATCCTCATCGTCGATGATCATTCCGATATTCGCAAACTGATCCGCATCACCATCGGCAATGCCTATGAGGTTCTCGAAGCTGACGACGGACGCGCCGCGCTGGAAATCATTCGCAATCAGCAACCCAGTCTGATCGTGCTCGACATCATGATGCCAGGGGACATGGACGGGCTGCAGGTACTCGACGCAATTCGAGCCGACCCCAAGCTGGCAGGAATACAGGTCATCATGGTGTCAGCCCGCGGCCAGTTACACGACTACCAAACCGGGATGAGCCGGGGCGCAAACGCCTATCTGATCAAGCCGTTCAGCCCGATTCAACTGGTCAACACCATCAAGGAGCTGCTCGGATGAGCGCCGGCGAGCAAGCCCCTCCCCCGAACGGACCCGCGCTACGCCTGTCCGGGGCATCGCGCGACGCAGCTTTGCACGATCAGTTATTTCGTTATGCCGAGGATATGCAGACGCTGACGGAGAGCCACAAGGAACTGCAGCAACGCTATCGCACCCTGCTCGAATCTTATGAACACATCGTGGCAGGTCAGACGGTGCTCGAAACCCTGATTCGGTCGACCAGGGACATCTACCTGATGACCGACAGCACCGGCATCATTCTGAATTGCAACCCGGCGGCAATCGAGCTGGCACCCGCCGTAAAGTTTCTGGGGGCGAAACTCGTCGACCTGATCGCGCCGTCTCACCTGAAGCGTTTCGAACAATTGCTCGAGCAACTCGTGCGAGGCGACGCAATCCCGCCGGAAATTCTGGAACTGCGACTGGTGACCCAGAGCAAGTTGGAAACAAGCAATGTGCGCATCGTCGAGGTCAACCCGATGCCGGACAGGGATCATGACGAATTGCGCGCGATTCACTGGATGATTCATGATGTCACCCTGGCGCGCGAAGCCCAATACGAATCGAAGATCTCGTCGCTGGTTCTGGGCATAGCCAATGAAGCCGTCATGATCACCGACTGCACTGGCGACATTCTCGCTGTCAACCCTGCATTCACGCGCATCACCGGCTACAGCGCGGCAGAAGTGGTGGGGCTTAACCCGCGCCTGCTGTCCTCCGGCCGTCAGAATCGGGATTTCTACGAGAAGATGTGGAGTGCAATCCTCACGACAGGACATTGGCAGGGACAGATCGTCAACCGCAAGAAAAGCGGCGAGGTTTATACCGAATGGCTGGCCGTGACCACGGCAAAGGACAGCAAGGGCACGACTCTCAGCTATATCGGGGTTTTTACCGACCTGACTCGACTGGCGGATGCCGAAATGCGCCTGGCCCATCTGGCCTCCCACGATGTATTGACGCAACTGCCGAACCGCCAACTGCTGCAGGACCGCTTGCAGCAAATGCTCAGTCTCGCCGCGCGCCGCAAAGAGACTTTCGCCCTGCTATTTGTCGATCTCGACCATTTCAAGTCGGTCAACGACTCTTTCGGCCATGCCGTGGGCGACCAGTTGTTGCGGGCAGTCGCTGCCCGCCTTGAGGCGTCCGTGCGCGCAGCAGATACGGTCGCGCGACTCGGTGCTGACGAGTTTGTCATCCTCATATCGGACTTGAGTCAAGAGCAGGACATTGCCATCGTCGCCAAGAAGATTATCGATGCACTTGTCCAGCCGATACTGATTGGGGCACACACGATCAGCACCGGCGCCAGCATAGGCTGCGCTTTGTATCCGGCGCACGGCCAGGACATGGATACGCTGCTCAAGCACGCTGACATCGCCAAGTGCCAGGCAAAACAGCGCGGCGGCAACACCCACGAGATCTATCGCGCCATCACAGAATCCGAGCCCGCCATAACGACGCTTCTCGGCAACCCCGCAGACATGGCGCAATAGCACCTGCCCGAATCCGCAGACGCTGCCCACAATTGCTTCGGAACTGAAATGCAAAACCACAACAGTGCGGCTACGGCTGAAGAATTGGCAATGATGAGTAACACTCCCTCAGAAGGCAATTCCAAGCTTGATCAACATATCGAGTTTTGGATATCGAAAAAGCTACCCTGGGTATTTGCGCTGGTCCTCTTCGCCTTTGCCTGTATTGGGTGGTTAAGTTATGACTACGCCGCATCGAACATCGTTGATCGCGAGCTAAGCAACTTGCACGCGATTTCGGAGATCAAGGCGGAGAAGCTGCTCCGATGGATGAAAGAGCGCAAGGCCGATGCCGAAGGCACAATGAGGAACCCCGTTTTTTTGCAACTAACCCGTGAAGCACACCGAAATGCGGGAGGAGAAGCCGCCATCCGACTGCGGGGTTGGCTGGATCAGGTTCGAAAATCCTATGGCTACCACAGCATAGAGATACGGCAAATGGATGGACGCCGTGTGATGCTGAGTGGCAGTGAGGACTTAGACGGCGCCGAGGTATTGCAAAAACTTTCTCCAGAGGACACCGACAACGGAGCGCAATTTTTTGAAACTCCCACCACAGCAAGCAGAGCCGATTATCTCTTCGGTTACGTCGTTCGCTTGAAAGTGGCCGACAGTACCAATCCAGACTTCGCTGTCATCTTTTCAAGGGATCTGTCCGATGAGTTTTTCACTGAACAGATGAAATGGGCTGGCCAATCAAGAACGGGGCAAGTGCTTTTCCTGTTTACACAGAAGGACAGCCTGACTTATCTCAAAAATAGTGAGACGACAACCGCCCACCCTAATAATCGGACTGTTGCCTTCGACTACGTCCATCAGGGCCTCATCCCCCCCAACGCCATCACTGTTGAAGGCTTGCCGTTTGAAGGACTCGACGAAAGAGGCGAAAAGGTCGTTGGAGTAGTCCATCGGGTAGCCTCGTTTCCGTGGGCAATGGCAGTGCAGATCGAAAAGGGTGAGGTTCTGCAAAAAGTCTCGAAAATCGCAATCACTTCGGCACTGGCAGTCATTTTAGGGGCGATCATTTCCGGATTGTTGCTGCTCATGATTTTCAAACAGATGAAGCAAAAAGAACGAATGCTCAGACAAAGCAACGTGCAACTGACAGAACTCAAGGAAGCTGCCGAAACCGCATCGCGTGCAACAAGCGAATTCCTCGCCAATACCAGCCATGAGATACGCACACCGCTGAACGCCATTGTCGGGCTGTCCTTTCTGATGTCGCAGCGGGCAGAACAGGATCCGTGGAATCAGGAAAAGCTCGCGCTGATCAAGGATGCTTCGACACATCTGCTGTCGATCATCAACAACATCCTGGACATTGCGCGCATCCAATCAGGAAAATTCCAGATTGAAGAGGTGAATTTCCTGCTCGAGGATGTGCTGAGCAAAAATGTCTTCAACCTGGTGTCGGGTGAGGCAAAACGCAAGGGACTGGAAATCATCTCCGACATTGACGCGAGCCTCATCAGCCCATTGCTGGGCGACCCGCTGCGCCTGGCGCAAGTCATCCTCAATTACCTCGGCAACGCGATCAAGTTTACCGAACACGGTCATATCACGGTGCGGGCGCGTCCGGTTGAAGACGGGCCATCGGGGCTGCTGATCCGATTCGAGGTCGCCGATACCGGCATAGGGCTCACGCAGGAGCAGAAACAAAGGATATTCGAGCCTTTCGAGCAAGCCGACGGTTCCACCACTCGCAAGCACGGCGGTTCGGGCCTGGGTCTGGCCATCAACCGCAACATCGCAAAGCTGATGGGGGGAGAGGTCGGGGTGGAAAGCATCCATGGCCTTGGCAGCAGTTTCTGGATCACTCTACGAGTGCACCGAAGCGCGCAGCAACCGGCTCTGCGTAACTTGCACCTGCGCGGCTGCCGTGCGCTGGTGGTAGACGACCAACCCGAGGCGCGCATGGTTCTGGGCAATATTCTGGGAAGTTTCGGCTTGCGCACCGACGAGGCCGACTCCGGGGAGGCGGCCCTGGCACTCATTGAAAAAGCCAACCTTGAGCAGGACCCGTTCGGTGTGATGTTGCTCGATTGGCGCATGCCGGGTCTGGACGGAATACAGACCGCTCACCGCCTCAGGCAGATGAAACTCGCGCAGCATCCCATCACCCTGATTGTGACGGCCTATGACGAGCCGGACCTGAAGCAAAGGGCCAAACTTGAGGGCGTTCTCGATGTGCTGGTCAAGCCGGTTACCTCCTCCACTTTGCACGATACGCTCGCCCGCTTGACCAATAACGATGGTGTCGAATTGCCGGCCGGCAACATGTCGCTGGGAAGACAGTCCCTGCGCATGAACTACCGCGGGGCCAACCTGCTGCTGGTGGAAGACAATCCGGTCAACCGAACCGTGATGGTGGCCTTGCTGGCGGACTTCGGCTTCAATATCGAGATTGCGGAAAACGGCCGGATGGCGCTCGAAATTGCCACTCGCAAGACCTTCGATCTGGTCTTGATGGATGTGCAAATGCCGGAGATGGACGGACTCGAAGCAACACGCCGAATCAGGATGCTGCCGGCATGGAAAAACATTCCCATACTGGCCATGACTGCCAACGCGTTCATTGAAGATCGTGAAGCCTGCATCGCAGCGGGCATGAATGAACATCTGGCCAAGCCAGTGGAACCGGAAGCGCTGTACAGTGCTTTGTTGCAATGGCTTACCGCTGGAGAACCCCAGGAATCTAGCCGGACTGAAACCCGAAATCAGTCCACGAGACAGTTGCCCGCGGCGACCAACGAGGGGCGGCTTCTCAACCTGAATACACTGGCGAACGCAACCAATCACAAGACTGAAGTAATAACCCGCGTACTGCAGCAAGTCGCTTCGCATCACCAAGATGACCCGCGCCGCCTGCAAGCCCTGATCGCCGCGCAAAACTACGCGGGTGCATTTCGTATCGCCCATGCCCTCAAGGGAATGGCCGGCCAGATTGGCGCCACTCAACTGCAGCAGGCCGCACTGGCCCCGGAACAGCACTGGAGGCAAGGCGAAGCTGCGACACCGGAAATGGCTGACACCCTGATACGCCTGCTCGTCGAGACGCTCGACGAGGTCCGCACTTATCTTGCTGACCTGGACCAGGCAGCCACCGGACAATTACCCACGACCGGGCCGGCTGACGCCGATCCGGCCGAACTCGCCTCGTTGCTGTATTCCCAACTGGAAAATGTCGATAGCGCTGCGATACAAACAGCCTCGGCACTCAAGGCCGCCCTGTCCGGCAGGGTCCCCGCTGAACTGCATGCCGCCGCAGAAGAGGTGCTCGCACACGTGGAAAGCTTCGATTTCGATTCAGCCATGGAAACACTGCAGAGCGTCATCATTGTTGCGCTGAAAAAGGCGTCCAAATGAATGACCTGTTGATCGCTGACAAGCCCGACGTGTTGATTCTGGATGATCAGCCTGAGAATCTGCACCTGCTCACCAATCTGCTCATGAATGATTTCCGGGTACATCCTTTTTCGGATGGCTCGAAATTCATGGCCTTTATCGAGCGTAAAAGCCCGGTCGATCTGATTCTGCTTGACGTCGTGATGCCGCACCGCGACGGCTACGAAATATGCGCTGACCTGCGTAAAATGCGCGCGCTGGAACACGTGCCCATTATTTTCCTGACTTCGCTCACCGGCGCCGAAGACGAACGCAAGGGGCTCGCTCTGGGTGCCAACGACTATATCGGCAAGCCCTTTTCGCCGCCCCTGGTGCTCGCCCGCGCCAAGCACCATGTCGAGTTGGGCCGCACGCTGCGTATCATCGCCAACCAGAACGACAACCTCGACCAGAAGGTGCGGGAGCGCACGGCAGACCTGGAACGGGCCAACGCCGAATTGAAACTGAAATCCGAGGAACTCCAGAAAACACAGGATGCCACCATCATTGCCTTCTCTTCACTGGCAGAAACCCGGGACAATGACACAGGAATGCATCTGCGCAGAACGCAAAATTACGTCCGCGAACTTGCTTCAGCCCTGAGGAGTCATCCTCGCTTCGCATCCCACCTTGCCGGCAATGTGATAGATCTGCTGTACAAATCAGCCCCTTTGCACGATATCGGCAAGGTCGCCATCCCCGATCACATTTTGCTCAAACCCGGCAAGCTGACATCTGAAGAGTTTGAAATAATGAAAACGCATACGACCTCTGGCAAAGACGCCATCGCCGCCGCCGAGAAGAGCATGGGCGAGTACAACTCCTTGCTCAGCACGGCACGCGAAATCGCCTATGGCCATCACGAGAAATGGGATGGGAGCGGTTATCCGAAGGGACTCTCGGGTGAAGCCATTCCGCTGTTCGCGCGCATCATGTCGGTGGCTGATGTCTACGATGCACTGATCTCCAACCGCATCTACAAGGCCGGCATGCCACACGCGAAAGCCGTTGACATCATCCGCGAAGGCCGGGGAAGCCATTTCGATCCGGATATATGCGATATGTTCCTGCAGATACAGGATCAATTCGCGGCTATCGCGGCCCAATTCAGCGACGAGAGTCTGTCGACATGAAACGGAGCATTTTCCGATTTGAAGCGCAATTGGTCCTGCTTGCAACGCTGTGCCTGGGACTGGTGTGGGGGACTGTCAGTTACGAGATCTATCGCAGCTATCACGACCACATTCGTGAGGCCCAAGTCAGGACTTCCGTTCAGGCGCACGTTTTTGCCGAATACTCCCGGTCCACAATCAAGCGCATCAATGAATTCATCCTTGATATTCGTAGCCGATGGACCGGAGACTGGGAGGCCTTCTCGGAGTTGGTCGTCAGGACCCAGGAGAACATTGACGATCTTACGTTTCAGGTTGCAGTCATCGACAAGGATGGAATCCTTGCATTCTCCAACCTCGCCAAGCCAACGGACCGCACTGATTTGAGCGAGCGCGAGCACTTCAGGGTGCACAAGCAAGCCAACAACGCCGACCACCTGTTTGTGAGCAAGCCAATCATGGGAAAGGTATCGGGCAAATGGTCAATCCAGTTGACCCGGCCCATTTTCAAGAATGGACAGTTCAACGGCGTCGTCGTGGTATCGGTCAGTCCGGACCAATTCGCCGCCTTCGCCAAAAAAATGCTCGTCAGTAAGGATTCCGCTGCCACGGTAGTTCGCAATACCGGTGAAATCATGGCGCGTTACCCGGCAGTTGATGCGGGCTTCGGCCTGATTCTGAGAGACCGCCCCTTTCTGAACGCCAACGCGCCAATCTCGGGTAGTTATCGTCAGGTCTCTGCTACAGACGGCCAGGAGCGCATCTTCGGCTTTTATACGCTCCCTGAATACGGCATGCATTTCCTGTTAGGTGAGTCGATCAACGACATTCTCGCTCCTCACCATGCTCACCGCAATGCGGTGCTCCTGGTCGCAGTGATTGCGAGCCTCCTCATATCAGCCCTGTTTTTCATGCTTTTTCATTCGCTGACCGCACGCGAAACCATTCGTCAGCAATTAATGACAATTTTCGAGCTCAGCCCCGACGGGTTCGTGTCCTTCGATACTAGCCACCGCGTCATGTATGCCAGTCCCGCTTTCCTGAGCCTGACCGGTTTGCGAAGGGATGACATCATCGGTGTGGGCGAACAGGCATTTTCCGAGCAACTCGCACGCATTTGCATCGAGAAAAACCGTTTCCCCGATATCACTTCAATACGTGAATCGCTCTCCAACGAGGAGGGCAACAAGGACAGACGACGTCCCCTGATCGAGCTTGCCGGTGCCAGCACGCGTGTGCTCGAATACGATATCCGCATCTCGAATGCAGTATCGGTATCGCAAATCCTCTACTTTCGCGATGTGACCCATGAGTCCGAAGTCGATCGGCTGAAAAGTGAATTCCTCTCCACCGCCGCGCACGAGCTGCGCACGCCGATGACTACCATCTACGGCTTCGCCGAACTGCTGCTGGAGCGCGATTTCGATGAGGCCAGCCGGCGTGATTTTCTTGACACGATTGTCAGACAGTCCAGGCTGACCGTATCCATTCTTAACGAACTGCTGGACCTGGTTCGGATCGAGGAACGTCGTGGCAAGGACTTCAACATCGAACAACTGGACCTGCGCGAATTGCTGCATGAAATCGTGGCAGGGTTTGGGATACCGGAAGGCCGCACTCCGCCTTCACTGCCCATTGCCGCAACCCCGTTCTGGGTCCGCATCGACCGCAAAAAGCTGACCCAGGCCATCAGCAACGTGCTCTCCAACGCCTACAAATATTCCTCAACGGACAGTGCGGTAGAAATCAATCTGTCCCAAACCCCGAGCAATGGCAATACACCGTCACAAACGAGCATCCGTATTACCGACCATGGCATCGGCATGACTCCGCAACAACTCGCTCGCGTTGGCGAACGCTTCTACCGCGCCGACACTTCCGGCAAGATTCCCGGTACCGGGTTGGGCATAAGCATCGTGCGCGAAATCGTCAATTTGCATGGCGGCAACATCGAAGTCGAGAGCACATTCGGCGCTGGAACAACAGTCACGCTGCAGGTTCCCACTGCGAACGATGGGACAAAAGTCAATTCGGTAAAAATAAACGACTGAACGCAACGCAACCGGATTCGCCATGTTGACCTCGGCCCCCGGTAGCCGCCCCGATCAGACGTAGGACTGCACCAACTACTGCGTCGTCATTCCAGCGCACCACTACGAAAGCCCGTCGATACCTGACTATGGCTTGTCTGGACAGTTGCCGGCTCACGCATTCCTGGTTTGCTTGAGCAAACCCGCGCCATTTACTGCGGTTCAATTTTCTTCAGGTCAATGATGCGCTTCCAGCGCACCATCTCGGTTTCGATGCGCGTGCGCATTTCCTCTGGCGACGAAGGCGCCGCCACGCCGCCCAGGTCGGCCAGGCGCTTTTGCACATCGGGCATCTGCAGTATGACGCGGATCTCGCGATTGAGTTTGTCCACGACAGCCCGCGGCGTGCCCGCGGTGGTGGCCAGTCCCAGCCATGAACTGAGTTCAACCCCCGGTAGCGTCTCGGCGATGGTCGGCACATCGGGCATCAGAGTAAAGCGCTGCGGCGAAGACACCGCCAGTGCGCGCAGTTTGCCCGAGCGCAGCGGGCCCATGCTGGCGGTGGCCGCCTCCACCATGACATCCAGGCGACCGCCATACAGTTCCACCAGCGCCTGCTGCGCTCCCTTGAAAGGCACATTGACCATGCTGACGCCGGCTTCAATGTTTACCCACTCGCCGAGCAGATGGTGCACGCTGCCGGGACCGGCCACGGCGTAGGTCACCTTGTCCGGATTGGCCCTGGCCCGGGCAATCATGTCGGGCAGGTTCTTCATTGGCGAATCCGCCGACACCGACAGGAAGAAAGGATAGGACGCGATCACGCTCACCATCTGGAAATCCTTGATCGGGTCGTAAGGGCGCTGCTTCATCAGCACGGCAGCCACCGGAAAGCCGCCGGTCAACAACACCATGGTGTGACCATCGGGAGCCGCCTTCACCACATCCCCATTGGCCAGCACACCACTGCCACCGATGCGGTTCTCGGGCAGCACCGGCTGGCCGAGGCGCGCTGCCAGCTTGTCCGCAAGCAGTCGCGTCACCAGATCGGCGCTGCCGCCGGGCGCGCAGCAGATGGTGAAGCGAATCGGCTTGCTGGGGTAATCCTGGGCAACCACGGGGGCACCCAGCAACAGCGCCACAGGCAATACAAGGCAATTGGCGAAGAACGAACTCAACGATCTCATGCTCACTCCCGGATAAGAAGGATGGTGTTGTTGCAAGTGATAAGGCAGTCCCGTTCTAATCGACCTTGAGCGTGGAGACCAGCGTGGAGGCCAGCCTGCCGGCCCAGTCGTCACGCGAGCTGAGCGTGGGATTATCGCGAATCATTGCCTCAGTCTTCGCCATGATGGTGGCGACCGGCTCGGTCATGTCCAGATCCTGGCCGAAGGGCTGTGCCACATACCAGGGCGAGGGCGTATAGAGTTCCACGCGATTGCCGTCCGGGTCCAGAAAGTAGATGCTCCAGGCATTGCCGTGGTTGCGTGGGGCAAGATCACTGACTTTCTCGGCGACCAGCGTCGCGTAAAAAGTGCGCAGGTCTTCCAGCGTATCGACATGGAAAGAGATCTGGTTGAGGATGGATACGTGAGACGAGTCTGAACGGCCGGTCACAAAAACGACCTGATGGTGCTCCTCGGGTGAGCGGCTCATGAAGATGATCTCGCCGCCGGCGCGATACGGGCCGCGATCGGTCAGTGCCAGCCCGATCACACGCGTGTAGAACGAAATCATGGCATCGACATCGCGCACAAGAAAGCCGATGTGGGTCAGTTGGGCATTCGGTGGTCTGGGCATGCTTTGGCACCTCGGATGAATGGGGGTTGAACGTGGGAGTTGAACGTGTCTGTCGCTACTGCTCGCGCAAATCAGACGTTGATCAGATCACCCAGCTTGCAATACACGCGCCCGCCGATACGGGCGAGCGGGGCGTATTCGCGCGGGTCGATCTTGAAGTCGCGAACCAGACCCTTGCGGGCATGCGCATACACTGCATACCCTACCACCAGATGCGCCTCGCCGTACTGGCGGATGTCCTCCAGCTTGCATTCGTACTGAATGGTGCACTCGGCAATGCGCGGCGTCTTGATGACATGCGATGCGATCATGGTGAGGCCCACCTTGTCCGCCTCGCTCACTTCAGGCGGACAATCCTCGGCACAGGCCTGGACCTGGCTTGCCAGGGTGTCAGGCGCGAGATTGATGACATATTCGCCGCGCTTGCGGATGTGGTTGAGGGTGTCCTTGGCGAGACGATCATTGCCCGTAGGGCTGCCCACGGAAAATGCCATGATGGCGCGGCTGGAGGAAATCAGCATGAAATTGCTGAAAGGCGCCAGGTTGGCCTTGTCCTGATCGTTCAGCGTGGATACGAAGGCAATTGGCCGCGGCACGATGCTCGCCATCAGCATCTTGTAACGATCCAGTGACGCGGCCTTGAGTATGTCGATGGCCTCGAAACGCTCTTCCGGACAGGTGTTATTCATGAAGTCCCTTGGTATTTATTCGTGCGTGGGCGCAATGGTCACTTACGAGGCCAATTTTGTCCACTTGCTTGTGGCGGGAAAATCCGGTTGCGCGAGGGTTTTCGGGTGCAGCCCGGTTTGAGACTGGTTTGAGACTGGTTTGAGACTGGTTACAATGCGTGCTCTTCAACAATTGAGAATTGTCCATGTCCATCACCACCACAGCCAGCGGGCTGATCATCGAAGAACTTACGCTTGGCGAAGGCGCTATCGCCGCTTCGGGCCAGCAGGTTACCGTGCACTACACCGGCTGGCTCACCGACGGTACGAAATTCGATTCAAGCAAGGATCGTGATGATCCTTTTGAATTTGGCTTGGGTGCCGGTCAGGTCATTCGCGGCTGGGATGAAGGCGTGCAGGGCATGAAAATCGGCGGCAGCCGCAAACTGACCATTCCGCCTTCTCTGGGTTATGGCGCTCGCGGCGCAGGCGGGGTGATTCCGCCCAACGCCACGCTGGTATTCGAGGTGGAGTTGCTGGCCGCAGACTGACTGGGGCAACGCCTATCCTGACACTGTTGGCCAGGTCGCCGGCTTGCCGGCGACATATCCCTGGTAGCCGGCCAGGCCCAGTGACCTCAGAATCTCCACACTGGCCGCGTCTTCCACGCTTTGCGCGATCACCGGCACATCCAGTTGCTTCGCAGCAAGTACCACGGATTCGATGAAAAAACGCGTCCCCATGTCCGTGGCGATTCTTGGCGTGTGCACTGCAGACAGCTTGACGTAGACCGGATTGAGGCGGCGCACCAGCGCCAGGCTCTCGCGATGCACGCCGAAGTGATCGATGGCCAATCCCGCACCCAGCCTGGAGACCAGCAATGCAAATTGCGTTGCCGCCGCTTCGTTCTGCAGGACGCCATGTTCGCTCACTTCGAATACGAGCCGGACATGCGCGGGCACTTCATTCTTCAGCACATTGCCCAGCCATGACTGAAAGCCGGTATCGGCAATCGACTGCGCCGCCAGATTGATTGCCAGCGTCTGCTTGACCTTGATGGGACGCGCCGCCTCAATCACCTTGTGCACGATGGCCTGATCGAACGCGCCGGACAGGTCATGCCTTGCCACCAGTGGAATGAATTCCGCGGCCGGCAATTGTCGCCCGTCATCGTCGAGCAGGCGCCCCATGATTTCCACATGCAGAATTTTGCCATCGGTCATGGCCATGGCCGGCTGCCCGGCAAGCTCAACGCGCCCGGATGCAATGGCGAGGCGCACCACCTCAATGAGTTCACGATGTCCGGCATCCCGATTGCTCACGCTCAAAACGCGCAATTCAGGCAGGTCGGCGCGCTTTTCGACAGCCTGCTGCAAGGCTTCTTCGGCCGCTTCCACGAGTATCTGCAACTCCGGTGCGGCGGCCTGCGTATAGACGGCACCGATGTGGATCTCCACGCCGATGCTGTCCAGTCCCATGCCGGCAACAACCGATGCGGCCTTCAACTGCGCCTCGCGCAACTGCAGTTCGGCCTGTTCGCGTTCACCGGCTGGCACCACCAGCACAAACAGCGCGCCAGCCCAGCGTCCGGCAAGCCCGTCGCCGTGCCAGATATCGGTGATCACCTTACCCACCGATCCAACCAGTTCGTCACCCTTTTGCTGACCGTGCGCCTCATTGACCTGCACCAGGCTGGATATTTGCAGCAATGCCAACGTGCCTGCAAAGGACTCCTTCTCATCGCGGAATCGGCTGTTGAAGCGCGCCGTGAGTCCGCGCCGGTTCAGCAGGGTGCTCACCGGATCGAAATACGCCACTTCCTGCAAGTCGGCGGCCCGCGCCGTCTCGATCTCAAGGGCCATGCGCACTTTGCCGGACAGAGAATTCATGGCGGTGACAACCTGCCGCAATTCACGCGTTTCCGGGATTTCATCGACGGTCACAAAATCGCGTTGCGCAATGGCCTGCGCCGCGGACTCAATGGCTTTCAAGGGGCGCAGCACGCTGCGCAAAAACAGTCTCAAGAAAAGCAGAGCAACAACATAGATCAGACTCAGCCATACCAGTGTGTTGCGGGCGGTATTCCATAATTGCTCATAGGCAAATCGCGGATGACTGGTGACGCGCACCTTGCCGCGCTGATTCCATCCGGTGCTGACCAGCGATTCGGCGGTAGGCCCGGTCAGCGGAAAGATGTCGGCAAACCATTGCGGATAAGCCGCCTCGGTCTGCTGTGGCAACAGCACTTTGCTGACGACGGTCCTGCCCTCCACATTGATGAATTCAATGCGTTCGTAATTCCCGCGATCGAAGGCGGCATTGATCACCGTTTCAGCCACGGCATCATCGCCGCGCCCGAGCAGGATTCCCAGCGACAAGCCCAGCGACGTCGCGGCATCCTGGGCATGCGATTCGAGCTGATCCTGAAGATGTGATCTGGCGCCTTTCAGATGTATGGCCTCCACGCCAAGCAGCACGGCAAGGAAAATCAACGATATCGGGATAATGAGTTGTCTGGCGAGGGTCATGTTGTCTCCAAGTCACATCCTTGCTTCAGTCTCGAGGTGTTCGAGCAGCAAGGTCCAGTTGCGGATCTGTCGTGGTGTGCCGACGCGGCCGCGTGCTTCTATCCACACCTCTTCGTCGTTGAAGCTGTACACCGGAACAAGGTCTGTTCGTTGCGATGCGGGCCGCACCGTTTCTTCAAGATTGTCCAGCACCAGGGGTTCGGACGAAGGGGTTGCGTAATAGGCAAGTACCATATGCGCCTGATTCAGCTTAACGGCCTTGACATAAATCAGACGCAGTCTGGATACCGGAATTCCCAGTTCTTTCAGCATGAAATACTTGGCAATGGAAAAGTCCTCGCAGTCAGCGCCATTGCTGGACACGCTTTCGGCCGGGGTCGCCCAGTAATCCAGCATGCCCCAGTGCTTTTCATCATCAACAAAGGGAATCCTGTTCAGGAAATAATTGACGCGCGTCAGTAATTCGACCTCGCGCCCCGTCGGTGCGGCCTTGGCATCACGCGCGAAATTTTTCCAGCCTTCGACACGACTGCGCACCGGCGTGCGAAAACGCTGGCTATAGGCTTCCATCAGGCGCTCGGACACCCTGGTGGTGAATCCCAGTTCACCGATCCCCTGTGCAAGCAGGACATTGCAAAGCACGGCACCCATTGCAACACCCGTAGCGGTGCGAATGAGTCGTCGGATTTTTTGGCCGCTCTCCGGGAGCGATACCGGATCAGAGGCCGACACTGCGGCGCAGATACGCCAGGGGCTTGCGGAACAGGTAGTAACCCAGTGAGACTTGTTCGGCATAGAGCTTGGCCGTACCACGCAGGCCGATGCGAGGGAAATTGTGACCGGCAATCAGTTCGGCCTGAACCACATAGGCAAGTGTGTTGTCCGGCTGAGGCAGCGCCTCATAACTGGACTGCGTAACGCGACCCGTCAATGGATTGAGCGGATCATTATTGAGGAAGATCTTGACCTCCGCGCCCGATTCGAGTTCCACCGCATCTTCTGGCGGCACATAGATGGTGACACGTATCAGGGACGGATCCGCCACCACCATGATGCGCTCACCGGGCAGCACCGGTTTGCCGGTCCATTCATCAGCATTGGAAAAGATGGCCACACCGCCCTGGGGTGCATTGATGGTGAGGCGCTCGAGCAAATCGGACAAATAGGCCACTTCGGCACTTTTTTCCCGGACACGTGCCACCAGCACCTGGAGTTCGGTGCGACTGACATCATCAAGGAACGCCTTGTTGATCGCACGCTGTGATTCGGCCCTGGCGATCTCCAGGCCTTTCTGCGCGACGGTATAGCGATTGCGTAACGCCGTATCATCAAGCACTGCCAGTGCCTCACCCGCTTTGACAATCTGGTTGGGCTGAACCAGGATTTCCTTGATGACGCCATCCAGAGGCGACGTCACCGGAATGGGCTTTTGCGGCGTGATTTCTGCCGACGCCAATGCATTGAGCTGCACCGGGATGAAACTCAGGGCAAAAACCAGCGTCACCAACACGGCTGCGATTCCCAGCGTCTGACGACGCCCAAAGGCGCGCCAAAGGTGCTGGCGCTCTCCGCGCCACGCCCACAGCATATAGCCGGTCGCACGCGCAATCCATTCTGCCACGGCGACATTGGTATCTGATATTGGTTCTGCCCAGGACATCAGCATGCCACCACGCTCCAGCCCGTCCGGACCCTTGAGCGTACAGACGGCAAGATACTCGTGGCACCATTCACTGCCCTCGGTGACGATATCCTCGGGCAGCTCGGACAATTGCACCTTTCTGACATTTTCCGTGCTTTGCGGAAAAGCGCCAATGGCCCGGCTCAACCACTGCACGTACGGACTTTCGCTTCCCACGTCGGACAGACCACTGGCTGCGGTCACGATCGGACGATTGAACAAATCATGCTTCCAGATGACGGCCTGATCGAATTTGAGCAACTCGAACGACTCATTGACCGCCGTAAACGCCACCTCGCGCGCACTGCCTGCGCTTTGAAGCTGACTCTCGAATTGCAGCAGTCCGACTGCGATGTCGCGTTGATCGTCCACGTTTATTTTTTGGCCGGAGCCGATGCAGGATTGGATTTCGGCACTATCGCCGCGCCCGGGATGGATCTGGGAAATATCGCAGTGCCTACCATGCCAGGCAACAAGCCTACCGCAGTTCCTTCAAAAAGACCTTCCACCTCGAGCTGCTGACTGACCCCTTCAACCCGGGAATTCAGCTTGACGATGCGCGCGCGATGCACCCGTCCGTCCTCCATCCTGACCTGGATAAACATGCCCGGACGAAGCGTGCGCACCAGGAACCCGGGTACGAACATCTGGGCCTTGAGCGAATCGGTATTGACCAGTTCAACCAGAGGCTGGCCCAGCGTAACGCTCTCGGACGGCTTGACGCGCAGTCGGGCAACCCGGCCTGCAAACGGCGCTGCTATGCGGCAATAGGCTATTTGCGATTCACGCAGGTCAACCTGGCTTTTTGCCTTGTCGGCTGCCGCCGCGGCCACGGTCACCTCGAGTTCGCCTGCCGCACCCAGCGCCTGCAATCGGAGTTTGGTCAGATGCGTTTCACGCGCCGCCCGGTATTCAGCCACGGCCGCCTGCAGTTGCGCTTCCTGCTCGGAACAATCGAATTCCAGCAACGGCGCCCCGGCGGCCACGGCCTCTCCGAGACCGACACGGACACGCAGAATCCGTCCCGCCATCTGGCCGGAAAGAGTCGTTTCCTGCCCGGCGACGACCAGCACGGAGACGTCTTCGCTCGCCTGCACCTGTTCAGTATAAGAGGGCCGGGAATCGGCAGCGAGCCGGGACGAGCCCCCCGATGACGATTGCGATGGAGCTCCGCTTCCCGGCGCTGCCGGCGCCGCACCGGTAGCTGATGCACCCGGTCGGGCTGGCCCCGCTGGTGCAGTCCGACCGGTCTGTGGTGCCGATGGTTGCGCTCCAGGTACCGCTTTTGCCGCCGCGCCACTGCTCGACTGCTGGGCCGACAACGGGGCGACAGCAGCAAGGAGCATTACGATTGATAATATTAATGACTTATTAACCATTCCACCCATGCTGTATTTACAAAAATGATATTTATATAAAAACATGCGAGCCCCTCACTGGATGACCGCAGTCACTGCCGGGTCGAGCGGCGACTCAGCCGCACCCAACCTTGACAATGACAAGCTCGGTGTCGAACGCAATTCGAGGTCAATACGCAGGGCCAGCGGTTCACCATCGAAGTTCGGCAGCAATCTGTCCCTGTCCGTTTGCGGTGGCAATGGTGGTGGCAATGGCAGTGTCGATGCAGCCTGCGATACAACCGGATTGACTGTCGGCGCCGGCGGCGAAAGTTGCGAAGGCGGCGAAGGCGGCACCACCGCAATTTCGACAGCAGGGGCAATTGCAGCACGCGGTGTGCGTGCACCCTGACGTAGCGCATGCGCACCGGCCAGCCAGCCCAGTACGCGAAATGCCGCACCTTCACCCAGGACACGAATCTGCTCGTCATCCACTGGATCACTCAACGTCGTCCTGAAGTCGACGGTAAATCGCTCCTTTTGAGTCGTCCCGTCAGCGACTTGAATATTGAGTTGCACCGACTGACTGCTGCTCTTGGGCGGCTGCAGCGAAGCGCGCAGACCAATCCGAAAGTCAGAATTGGCGACGTCCGAAGCAGGTGACAGCCTCACCCGTGAGGATTCAAAAATACGCTTCAATCCCTCGACAAGCAAAGCGCCTGACTTGGCATCAACACCGGTGATTTCACCCAGCGCAACCGATACTTGTGCCGGACTCGTTCGGTCGGAGAACACTTCGCGCTGCAGTTCCGTCAGACGCGTGCCCAGGGTCTTCGTCAGATCAGTGACATTTTGCTTTTCCTGACCATCGGATACGGCATCAAATCCAGCCGATTGATAGATCTGGCCAACCGCGTTCTCCAGGTTGGCATAGGACAAATCCCGATTAATGGCGCTGATCATCGCGCGCGCGCGCGCGCGCAGCAGTTCAAGTTCGGTATCGATACCCACCTGAGCGCTGGAAATCAGCAATTTGACCAATTGGTCGTCATCACGTGCTGCCTCGTCCCACACGCCATATTCGTGGGCGATCAAGGTATAGCGTACCGTCGCAATGCGGGTTTGCGTGAGTATGGCCATGGCCAGTCGACGCGCCTCGTCGGTCTCACGCTGCGCTTCGGCTGAACGGTTCAGCGCAGGAATGGAAAAAACCTTGATCAGATTGAATGCCATACTCAATCCGGCGGAACTCCACACATTGTTGACCAGGAAGCGATTGCTATCGTAATTGAGGCCAAGATCGAAATTCAGATTGGGCATGACACCCAGAATACCTTTTTTGACTTCCGACTCGGTAATGCGCGCCTTGTAGCCTTCTTCGGCGAGTTCCGGCCGATTGCGCAGCGCGGTCGATTCCAGTCGATCCGCATCCGCCTTCAGATCGAGCAGGCGGCGCGTCTCGGGTGCCACCCGCTCCAGCACAACGTCAGTCCCTGGGGGCACGTTGATCAGCGCGGCCAGCTCGACACGGGCCTGAGCCAGTTCCTGCCGGCGAAAACTCATTTGCTGCTCCAACTCCAGCATGGTTCGACGCAGACTGACAATTTGCGAGGGAGGCAGAAGTTTTCGACTTTCAATGATCCGCGTTCTTTCCAGGCCGGCTTCGATTTCCTCGAGCAAATCATCGATCACGGGCAACAGGCGCTGTGCCGCTTCAGCCCGCCACCAGGCGCGTCGAACATCCTGGACCAGCACCTGAATGGCCTTGACGCGTCGCTGCCGGGCAATCAGCGTCTGATCAGCAGACTGCTTGGCCTTGAAATAACTGACGCCAAAATCGAGAACGTTCCAGGCAAATCCGACACTCAGGGTGTTGTGGTCGCGCTCGGACGAGGCGGAGGGATTGGTTGCAACCGTGCCATTCGGTGAAAAGCCGAATCCGAATGAATCGTTATTACGCGTGGTGTATCCGGCTGATGTCGTCAAGCGAGGCAACATGTCGAATTTTGAAACGTCCAGTTGCGCCGCCGCCGCCGCCTCCTCCATGATCCGAATGCGGTAGTCAGCATAGTATTTGACCGCGCGGGCCGTCGCCTCCGGCAAGCTCACCGAAGCCGTCAGCGGGACCTGATTGGCGAACAGCTTTTCGCGGGACTCCGCAGCCAGGCGTTCGCGTTCAGCCGAATCCATAGGCACTGGATTGACCGTACATCCGGCCAATCCCAGCAACACCACAATAAGATAGAGAAACTTACGGTTTCTATACATCACATTTATTTCAGGCAATACGTATTCGAATTCGGTCTAAGCCGAATGTACTAAGAGCGTAATTCTACGGTGTAATAGTGCTCCTGTGCTCAGGACCACTATTACACTTCAATTACGTGCGTCGGCTGGACGTCTTGTCTCCGGTAGCCGCAAGGATTCGAGCCAAAACCGGATCACGCGCCACTTTGACACTGCGGGTCTGTTCGGTAAAGGTCGCGCCACCGCGCTTGACGACCTTATCCTTGTCGCCAGCAACCAGTACCTTGTTGAGAACGGCATCGCTGACAACGACTTTTTCCGCATTTTCAGTGGTGTCGCCATCCGCCAGAGCCTCTTCAGACAATGGGGCGGGTTGTGCGGAGGCTGCCCGTTCAGCTTTGCCCGCTTCGTCCGTGGTCTTGGCAATCTCCGAGTCCAATGCCATGCGGAACAGGATTCGTGAAACGCGCCCTTCCTCATCACGCGCCTCGATCTCGATATACAGGGAGGACAGCCCATCACGCGGCGCGGTCCCGAAGAACGTTCCATTGTCCGGATTGAAAGACAACCACGCGGGGAGCGCCGAACCATCGGCCAGATGGGCATCCAACCGCACCACGACGCCCGGACTGGTATGGGCGAACGCATCCGCAGGCAACTGGAAATTGACCGTAGCCCCGGAAGAATAGAAAACATCGGATACGCCGTGATAGACAAACAGGCGTTGTTCGCCACTGTTGTCGGCCCTGTCAAAGACCTCGGAACTGCTGTCGGCTGGCAAGCTGACACGGGCCAGCTGAAATCCGCCCGATGCAACACCGGTATTGACGCCAGTCGATGCCGTATTGCGTGTCGTGCCCAGTTCGACACGCTGCAGGCCGGTGGCCGGGTCAATGGTGCTGAGCTTCAGGGCTTGCTCATTGGTCAACTGGCTCTGCGGACCGGCACTGGGCGCCAGCTTGGGATCGGTGACCATTTGTTCGGCAGGTCTGTCGGTACCCGCTTGCGGCGCCGCGGGCGCGATAGTCGGCGCAAAGACCACTGTCGCTTCGCGACCGGCTTCGTCGCGAGCGGTCACCTTGACTTCAATCTCCACCGGACGACCGCCAGGCGGATTGCCGGTCAAGGCACCCGTGACCGGATTGAAATTCAGCCACGATGGCAACGGCGAGCCATCGGACAGGGTCGCCGCGAGCTTGACTACGGCAGCCGGTTCAGTGTGCGCAAACGCATTCTGCGGAATAACGTACTCATAGCGCTGGGTGCTCTGGCTGGTGGCATCGCGAACACCCTGGAACACAAACAGACGCTGCTCACCTCTGGACACTTCCGCTGGCGTGCCGGGAGCTCCGGCATCGGCCGGAACAACCACTCGCTCAACCGGGAAACTGCCTTGAGGCTGAATGCTGTTGGTCGAACCTGCGGAGGATGAGGCTGGCGCTGGCTGCTCACCCAGGCTCGCGACGGGAATGCTTTCGCCCTGAACCGGCACTGTGCCAGTACCCGTTCCCGTAGTGCTGCCACTGCCAATGGGCGCCGGATTGAGTCCGCTAGTCCTGGTGCCATCTGCCGTCACTGCCAAGGAGCCTGACACGCCGGTTCCCGTTCCCGTAGTGCCCGTTGCAGAATCCGAGACAGGCAATGGCGTGACAACAGGGCTGCCGTTGATGGTGGGAATGATCGGCTGGAATACCACCTCGGCCTGATGGCCGGCATCATCCCTGGCCACCACCTTGATATCGATGTTGGCTGCTTCCGGCGTCGGTGGCGTGCCTCGGAATGATCCTCTAATGGCGTTGAACTGAATCCACTCTGGCAATGGCGAGCCGTCAGCCAAAGTTGCCTCAAGCTTGACTGTCGCACTCGGATTGGTGTGTCCGAAGGCATTGCTGGGCACCTGGTAGTCCAGCGTGGCCGCGCTATTGCTGACCGGACGCTGTATGCCCTGATAGACAAACAAGCGCTCGTCACCCGTTGACGCTTCCGCGGGTATGCCGCTGCCAGCCGCCTGCTCGGCGCTCACCCGCTCCACCGGGAAACTGCCTTCAGGCTGGACACTACCTGCCGACCCCCCCTGAGCGGACGAACCCGGCGCCGGCGCAAACGAACCCGTTTGTCCGGCACCTGCAGAATTTGATCCTGAACCGGGCACTGAGCCTGTGCCTGTACCTGCGCCCAATGCTGAAGCGAGGGCTCCACCAGTCGTGGCTCCTGATGTTATGCCCCGATCAGTCCCAGTTTCCGTGCCCGTACCCGTACCCGTACCCGTACCCGTACCCGCGGCAGTCTGCCCTGGCGTTCCCCCGGACGTTAGCGAGGCCAAACCACCACTTGCAGAATCACCATTGATCGCCGGAATGATCGGCCGGAACACGATATCCGCTTGCCGGCCCGCATCGTCCGTGGCAACCACCTTGATATCGATATTGGCCGCTTCCGGTGTCGGCGGCGTACCTCTAAAGGTTCGCGTGTTCGCATCGAACTGGACCCAGGACGGCAGCGGCGAGCCATCGGCCAATGTCGCAGTCAACGCCAGAACTGCGGCGGCATTGGTGTGACCGAACGCTTCCGGCGGCACCTGCATTTCCAACGTCGTCGCACTGTTACTGATCGGTGCCTGTATCCCCTGATTGACGAATACGCGTACGTCCGGAGCCAATGAAGAGGGCAACCCTGCGCCAGTTGCTGGCAAGGCATTGATATCGGGAGTTGTCGGCTCAACGGGCGGCAAGCCAATGGTGTCCGCCAGTCTGGCAGTAGGGTCGGCCGAGGCCGCCCCAAATGCTCCGCCCGCGTTGCCGGCCGGTGGCTTGATCACTGCACCGGTCAATGCCGTAGATACCGGCGTACCCCCAGGCTGTGGTGCAGCCGGTGGAGTCGGCGCTGGCGCCGGAGGCGACTGAACCGGCTGAACGACAGGAGGACGCACTACAACTTCCGGTGCAGGTGCGTCTTTCACCTTCGCAGTCACTGTAATGATCTGCTTGGCCTCCCCAGTATTACCGGCTAAGTCTATAGCCACGGCGCGCAGCAAGTACGTTCCTGGGGCGAGTCCTGGGTCCACTTCCCAGCCATCACCTTCGGCGGTCACTACTTCATCGACCAGCACCGCGCCAGAACTCTGCGAAGTCAGTGTCAAATGCACACGTACCGCGTTTTCTGAAGAACCGAAGAACCAAAGCTTGTCATCGCTCGTAACGAAGTCCCCGGGGTGTTCCGTATCCTCGGTGATCCCGTCGATGGTAATCGACGGCGTAGTACTGTCGACGACGATAACCTGAGACGCAAGCGAGTCTCGCAACAACACATCGCGCGCCCGCGCAACCGCGACATAAGGCCCATCAGCCAACACTTGCCCCCTGAAGTCGACCACCCATCGGCCGCTCGAATCCGCCACCGTAATGTTCGAGAAGCGCACCCCGGCTGCATCAGTAAGCTCGACGGCGATCGCCGCACCCGGTTCCGACTGCCCGTCAATCAACAGCGTACGGTCTGAAGTAACAAAATCGCCGTCGAACCCCGTCCCGTTGGAGTCATCCGAGATCGCAAGGATCACCACCGGCCTGTAGCCCACCTGTGGTACAACTCGAAGCTCGCGTGCTGTCCCGTCCTCCGAGACGTTCCCCGCAATATCAACGATCCGTGCAACTACCGAATAAGTGCCGTACTCAAGTGCGTTGCCGCTAGGTATCTCCAGTCGCCACATATTGCCAACCACTTGGAGGAATCCATCACCTGCGGTGTAGGTATGCCCATTCA
Organism: Betaproteobacteria bacterium; assembly: GCA_947479645.1. Classification (GTDB taxonomy): domain Bacteria; phylum Pseudomonadota; class Gammaproteobacteria; order Burkholderiales; family SG8-39; genus CAIYPG01. The sequence goes on from CANKAJ010000056.1 coordinate 28,422, forward strand.
CCAACACAGTCAGCACATCACCGCCTTCAAGCGCCGAGACCATCGACCCGGTGAGCACCGGCTTTGTTTCGAGCGTCGTTTGCGCGTCGACAAAGACCGGCGTTAGTGTACTGTCCACAATCTCCAGCAATCGCCTTGCGACATGATGACCATTCGCGTCGGCAACCGACGCGCTCAGGGTGTAGAAACCCTCGTTCACAATCAAGGAGCTGCTAACAGAGCCCAGCCTGAGCGATCCATCGATATTCTGCTTCACCCCAGGAAAGTTCCGGTCAACGACCCACTGCCCCATCGCGTCCGCACTCACCTGCTCGGTGAACACCTCGGCCCCCGACAGCGTTCGCAGAACCACCTGAACTTGTGCCCCGGGGGTTGCCTCCCCGTAGTAGATCAAGGAGCGATCAGCCGTTATGAAGTCAGTCGCCGTCCCGGTGGTACCGTCACCAAACGTATCCCGGCTGATTGCGCTGATACTCACTTCGTCTGGGTCGGCAACAGCCGTAACACTGAATTGTACCGTTGCCTGCGTACTGACTCCTGAACCGTCGCTCACCTGGTAAGTGAAGGTATCTGTCCCGCTGAAATTCGGGTTCGGGTTATATATATAGGCACCCGTAGCCGGATTCACCGTAAGACGCCCATGCTGAGGCCCGCTTAACCGTTCGAACGACACCGGCAAACCCTCCGGGTCGCTTCCGAGAAGCATGCCTGATACCGCTATGTTTACGCTTGTTGAGTTACTGCTATCAATGGCCACCGGCGCATCGTTCACTGGTGCCACGTTGATGGTCACCGTCGCACTGACCGTGCTGCCGTGGCTATCAGCAACGCTATAGGTATACGTGTCCACGCCGTGGTAGTTGGCTGCGGGCGTGTAGGTGAAGGTGCCATCGCCGTTGTCCACCAACACGCCATGCTTGGGCTGCGTGAAGCTCGCAATGGTCAGCGTGTCGCCATCCACATCGGTATCGTTGGCCATGAGGCTCACCGCACTGATCGTCAGCGGCGTGTCCTCGATCGCAGAGAACGCGTCATCCAGCGGCACCGGCGCATCATTGACCGGCGCCACATTGATCGTCACCGTCGCCGTGGCCGTTCCGCCCTGACCGTCGCGCACGGTATAAACATAGCTGTCGGTGCCGTGGAAATTGGCCTCTGGCGTGTAGGTGAAGGTACCGTCATTATTGTTCACCAGCGTGCCGTGGGTCGGGAGCGTGAAGCCCGCGATCGTCAACGTACCCCCATCAACATCGCTGTCATTGGCCAGCAGGCTCGCCGCACTGATCGTCAGCGGGATGTCCTCAACGCCCGCCACCGTGTTGTTCCCCGCCACCGGCACATCGTTCACCGGCGCCACGTTGATCGTCACCGTCGCCGTGGCCGTTCCGCCTTTACCATCGGACACCGTGTAGGTGTAGCTGTCCGCGCCGTTGTAGTTGGCCGTCGGCGTGTAGGTGAAGGTGCCGTTGCCGTTGTCCACCAGCGCTCCATGCGCCGGCTGCGTGAAGCTCGCAATCACGAGCGTGTCACCATCGACATCGCTGTCGTTGGCCAGCAGGCTCGCCGCACTGATCGTCAGCGCCGTGTCCTCGGTGCCCACCACCGTGTTGTTCCCCGCCACCGGCACATCGTTCACCGG
>CANKAJ010000057.1 GCA_947479645.1 Betaproteobacteria bacterium
ACGGGCCACGCCCTACGGGCCTGCGCTACTGCAACAACGGCGTGGCGCTGCGTTTTATTCCGAAGCAGGCTTGAGGGGTTTCATTCCCAGTTACCCTGCGGACCCGATCAGGCGTAGATGATGAATTCCAGCAGATTGCCGTCCGGATCACGCGTATAGATGCTGCTGCCGGTAACCTTGCGGCCACCCACGCGATCCACCGGTCCTTTTTCGATCGGCGCGCCGGCGGCCTGCAGGGCCTGGCGCAGTTCGTCCTGGGTCCCGGACCAGACAAAGCAAAGGTCGCCGCACCCGGGTTGCGCCGTCGGTCCGCGCAACACAAACGCCGGGTCCTGCCAGTGTTCCGGATGATGGAAATTGATCTTGTTCGGGCCGAAGTGAACCACGAGTACATGGCCTTTCTGGGCGCGCCACTCATCCAGGGTTGGCGCATCGAAGCCCAGCGCCCGGTAAAAACGCAGCAACGCTTCAGGGTGGCCGGCGGGCAAGGCGACGTGATCGAATCCGGTGATCGGCATGGTGTTTCCTTTCTGGCGGCGGGAAGCGTTTTCAATGCTTTCGATTGCAAAAGAGTATCACTCCCAGGCGCCTCAATGGAGCGGCAAGGGGCGTGTCACGACTCGTTCTTGACGGGAGGGTGGACGCCACCTAGGATGAGCCACGCTTCAAACAAATGAGGAGAGATCGCATGCGCAGACGCGACTTACTGCTGGCGGGCATGGGCCTGGCCGGCGCGGGGCTCGCAACGGTTGTGCGAGGGCAGCAGGCACGCTATCCAGGCAGGGTCATCAAGCTGGTCATCCCTTTCGCGGCGGGGGGATCGACCGACGTACTCGGGCGCAGGTTCGCCCATCACATGGGCGAAGTGCTCGGCCAGTCGATGCTGGCCGACAACCGCGGCGGCGCAGCGGGCGTGCTGGGCTGCTCATTTGTGGCCAGTGCGCCGCCCGATGGCTACACGCTGCTGCTGGGCACCACCGGCACGCATGCGATCAACCCGACCTCGATGGTCAAGCCCGCCTACGATGCACAGAAGGACTTCGCGCCGATCGGCTTGATCGGCACGCAGCCCATGGGCATCGCGGTCAACCCGAAGGTGCCCGCGCAGACGCTGGCGGAACTCATCGCACTGATCCGTGCCAATCCGGGCAAGTTCGGCTTCGCGTCGGCGGGCAACGGCGGCATCGCGCATTTGTCGTTCGAGATCTTCAAGCAGCTTGGTGGCAACCTGCAGGCTACGCATGTGCCCTACTCCGGCGGAGCGCCGGCGCTGCGCGACGTGATGGGTGGGCACGTGCCCATCCTCAGCGACACTTTCAGCAGCATCGTGCCCTTCCACCGGCAAGGCCAGCTGCGCGTGCTGGCCACCACCGGGCCGAAGCGCTCGCCGATCGCGCCGGACATCCCGGCAGCGGCGGAATTCAACCTGCCCGACATGGTGACGGCAACCTCGGGGATCTTCCTCGCGCCAGCCGGCACGCCGGCAGCCGTGATCGACACACTGCACGTGGCCATGGCCAAGGTGATGCAGATGCCGAGCTTCCAGGCGGATCTTGAAAAGCTCGGGCTCGAACCCGAAACCGCCTCGACGCCGGCCAGAGCCGCCGCGTTTATCGCGGCGGAGATCGCCAAATGGGCGCCGGTCATCAAGGCCACCGGCACGACCATGTAACTGGGAGGAGGATAGTTGTAATGTCAGACAAGTTGCCTGGAAAGGCTGATTCAGGCCATAATCCAAGCATGTCTTATTGCAACCCATCCGCAAAGCCGTCACTGTCTCGCGCCATCGGCGCTGAGGGCGCTTTGCATTCTCGCTATCTGCAGCCTTCCATTTTCGTCACTGTAGTCGTGGTACCGGTCGTCATTGTCGACCGGCCGGCGGCTTCGTGATCAAGAACTAGCAAATACCCGATCACAAACCCCGCCGGCCCAAACCGGCGGGGTTTTGTTTTTACCCCTCCGGAAGGTCTACCGGCAGCAACCCTGGAGAACGAGCATGACCGAGAGCGCAATACAACAGACCCCCGCGTCGGAGGGCATTGCCGCGAGTGCGCCTCGCGACCTCGCGGCGCCTGTTTCGCCAACCGCTGCGTCACGCATGGTGCCGTTGCCCCCTGGGCGCTACAGCGGTGCCAATATCGTTGTGCATCTGCTGGAGCGTCAGGGCGTGCGCATGATCGCCGGGATTCCCGGTGGGCCCATCCTGCCGCTTTATGATGCTTTGTCGCGCTCCAGCTGTATCGATCATGTGCTGGCCCGGCACGAGCAGGGCGGCGGATTCATCGCGCAGGGCTGGGCGCGCGCCACCGGCGAGGCCGCCGTGTGCATGGCCTCGTCGGGGCCCGGCGCGACCAATCTGATCACCGCCGTTGCCGATGCCAAGCTCGATTCCATTCCGCTGGTGGCCATCACCGCGCAGGTGCCGCGCGCCATGATCGGCACCGATGCCTTTCAGGAAGTTGATACCCGCGGCATTTCCATGCCCGTCACCAAGCACAACTTTCTGGTGAACGACACTGCGAAGCTGCTCGATGTGATTCCGCTTGCCTTTCGCATTGCCTTGAGCGGACGTCCCGGTCCGGTGCTGGTGGACATTCCCAAGGATGTGCTGAATGAGGCAGTGGACGTGGTCGCATGGCCCGAACCGGGTCGTCGGGATGAACCGCCCGCTGTGGATGAGGCTGCCATCGCGCGCGCCGCGGACATGATCAACGCCGCCGAACGCCCCGTGCTGTATCTGGGCGGCGGCGTGATCCATTCCGGTGCTGCCGGGCTGGCGGTGGCGCTGGCCGAAAAGGCGAGCCTGCCCACCACCATGACGCTGATGGCGCTGGGCGCCATGTCTGCGGATCATCCGTTGTCGCTGGGCATGCTCGGCATGCACGCGGCGCGCTTTACCAATCTGGTGCTGGAGGAGTGCGATCTCTTGATCGCGGTGGGGGCGCGCTTCGATGACCGTGCCACCGGCCAGGTGAAGGGGTTCTGTCCCGGTGCGAAAATCGTGCATATCGACATCGATGCCGCGGAATTGAACAAGATCAAGACCGCTACCGAGCCCATCGCGGGCGATGTGGCGGCTGTGCTGGGTTCGCTGTTGCCGCAGGTGCGATCGCGCATGCTTGAACCGTGGCTGGCCCGTGTCGGCGCGCTGAAGCATGCCCATCCGCTTGCCATGCCCAACTCCGGCGACGTGCGTTCACATTACGGCTTGATCTGCGCTGTTGCCGACAACCTGCCCGACGACTGCATCATCACCACCGATGTCGGCCAGCACCAGATGTGGGTCGCGCAGGCCTTCCCGATGCGTTATCCGCGCCAGTGGATCACCTCGGGCGGACTGGGCACCATGGGCTTTGGCATGCCGGCCGCCATCGGCGCGGCGCTCGCCTATCCGGGGCGTACCGTGGTGTGCTTTACCGGCGATGGCAGCCTGCTGATGAATCTTCAGGAACTGGTGACGGCCACCGAGTGCAATGCCAACATCAAGGTCATCGTGATGGACAACAACGCGCTTGGCCTGGTGCATCAGCAGCAGTCACTGTTTTACGGGAGGCGCATTTTTGCTTCACGCTACGTGCACCGGCCGGACTTCCCCGCCATTGCGCGAGCGTTTGGCATGCGCGCATGCGACCTCGATGGGGAGTCCGATCCGCGCGCTGTGCTGGTCGCGGAACTGGCCACGCCCGGTCCGGCACTGATTCACGTCAGTATCGACGTGAATGAAAACGTCTATCCCATGGTGCCGCCGGGCGCGGCCAACCGCGATATGATCGATGGGCAGGAGTGATGTGATAACAATTATCACAAAATTGCTCTTTGAAATTAAATAAATTATCCAGAACGATAATAATAATTGAACCCGTCGGGGCCGCGTCAGGTCCTGATGAAGGCCGCGACGGTGCTGTCGCGACGCAGCTCCGCCAATGCGCTTTCATCGGGTAGCTGCGGCTTGTCGCGCGCGGCATTGACCACGCACAGGAAACCCAGCGGGGTATCGGCATTGGCGCGGAACTGGTGCCACGCGAAGGCGGGAATGTTGACGAGGTCGTGTTCCCTGACGTCCAACACGCGATCGCCGACCAGGCAGCGTCCGCGTCCGCGCAGGATCATCACCGCGTGCACATGTTGGTGGCGCTCCAGCGTGGAGTAGCCGTCCGGCTGCATTTCGAAATAGCGCACCTGCGCGGCCAGATCAGGATCGTCGAACAGCACCTGGCGGGTGACATCCCTGAACGGGGCGCTGCCTTCCTGCTTGTATTGCAGCACCTCGACACCGTCCCAGCGGCATTCGTCCTGTTGTGGCCTCAGAGAGGCAGTGGCCGCGCCGACCTTGTCGGCAGCGTGCTTGTTCTCAGCATCCATCGCAGTTCCTGTCAGACCGTAATCGTCGCATGGGCCGAGCAGGCTGCATGGGCCATATAGTCCGCATGGGCACTGGCCACCTTGCTGACGAACTCGCGGCCGCGTTCGACCAATGCGTCGCCGGCAATCAGCAGATCGCCGCCGATCAGCAGCATGGTATCGCCGCCATAACAGTTGACCAGTTCATCGACGCGATCGACGCGCATGCCGCCGGCAGGGACCGGCATGGCCGGTTTGCAATGGCCCAGGGGGCCTCGCGCAGTCTCGGCGATGTCGACGCAAAGCTCCCGACTGTAGGCAAAGCGGCCGCCGTAGCCGGTGAAGATCACCGCGTCGGCGCCGAGCAGGCGAAACAGCTTGCCGAACAACAGCACCGGCGAAATCTTCGCGGCGCCGCCCATGGCCGGGTGAGCGAGCACTGCGGCATCCAGGTGATCGGCGACCAGTTCCTGGAACGCTGGCAGGCCGATGACCATGGGTGAAACCAGGATGACCTGCACGCCGGCCTCGCGCACCAGACGCGCCTGCGCGAACAGTTGCGAGGGCGCGCCCGACAGCGTGGGCGCATACAGCGTGTTGCCGCCGGTTTCGCGGTTGGCACGCGCGACTGCCGCCTGGCAGGCGATGAGCCGTTCGGCAAATGGCGAATAATCCTGGTTGGCGATGCCGTGATCGTCCTTGATGATATGCAGACCCGACAGTGCCAGGCGATAGGTGAGATCGGCCAGCGCCGCCACCGAAAGCCCCTGCGGTTTCAGTGCCGTGCAGGTGATGGGAGCAGCGGTGGCGCCAGTCAGTCGGCGCAAGCCGGCAACGCCATGGCGCGGCCCGGGGAATTCGGCCAGCAACTCGTCAGGCAACTCGGCATCCAGCAATTCGACATCCTGATGCAGCGACGTATTGCCAAACAGCATGTTCATGAGTTGGGCGATGCCCGGGCGGGCGGATTCCGCGGCAAGGCCGATGATGACCTTGAAACAGTCGGGATGGGCGGGGCCCGCCGGGGTGATGGACTCCACCCGGCCGACAATGTGCTCCATGACCCAGGCGTCGCGCACGCCGGCCAGCGGCATTTCCACGCTTTGTTCCACCCGGATGCCATCGGCGCGTGCGCTGATGGCTGCAGCGGTCGATCGGACCAGGTAAGTTGCTTTGATGCGGTTCATGCTGCTATTGTAGCCCGCCGGTCAAGCGGGTCCCTCTGAGCGGGGCTTGTGTAATACCGCCTCTTTATAACTATTTATTATTTAAAACTCGCTACAAGTTCTTATGCGTTATGAGGACGCAAGGCTAAAGTAGCTCCCCCTGCGCATACGCTGCGCCAGCTCGTTGAGGTCGAAAATCATGACGTTGAAATCCATTCGTACTCTTTTTGCGGCGACTGCCCTGTCGCTGGCGGCATTAGCGCCCGGACTGCATGCGCAGACCACGCTGCTGAATGTGTCCTATGACGTTGCCCGTGAGTACTACAAGGACTACAACCCCGTTTTTGCTGCCTACTGGAAAAAGAAGACCGGAGAAACGGTCACCATCAACCAGTCACATGCCGGTTCCACGCCGCAGGCGCGTGCCGTCGCCGACGGGCTGGAAGCTGATGTCGTCACCATGAATCAGGCCACTGACGTACAGATGCTGGCGGATCGAAAACTGGTCGTGGCCGACTGGGACAAGCGTTTCCCCAACGGTGCCGCGCCGAATTACTCGACGATGATTTTTCTGGTGAGGAAGGGCAACCCCAAAGGCATCAAGGACTGGAACGATCTGGTCAAGCCCGGTGTGCAGGTGGTCATCCCCAATCCCAAGACCGCCGGCAACGGCCGTTATACCTATCTGGCCGCCTGGGGTTACGCGCTGAAGAAGAACAACGGCAGCGAAGTGCAGGCCCGTGAATTTGCCAAGGCGCTGTTCAAGAACGTGCCGGTGCTCGACACCGGCGGACGCGGTGCCACCACCACTTTCGCCCAGCGCAACATCGGCGATGCGCTGGTCACCTTTGAGAACGAGGTCTACCTGATCCAGAAGGAACTGGGTGCGGACAAGGTTGAAATTGTCTATCCGTCGGTGAGCATTCGTGCCGACAACCCGGTTGCCGTTGTCGAGCGCACCGTGGAGAAGAAGAAGTCACGCAAGCAGGCCCAGGCCTATCTGGAATATCTGTGGTCACCGGAAGCCCAGGAAATTGCCGCGCGTTATTACTATCGCCCGGCGGTGGCCAGTGTGGCCAAGAAATACGCGTCCCAGTTCAAGCCGGTCGGGTTGTTTACCGTTGATGAAGTATTCGGAGGCTGGGAAAAGGCCAACAAGGCTCACTTCGTCGATGGCGGCAGTTTCGACCAGATTTACCAGAAGTGACTTCAAAACGGGCTTGCCTGTTTTGAAGGCATCCCTGCTCATTCTCGAAAATACGCGGGGATCCAGTGACGTAAGCATCAAAGTCGCTGGATTCCCGTTTTCGTACCCGTCCGGGTGTCTCCATCGACGGCAATCACATTATTGAACAAAGTATTCCTCAAGTGAATCCCCGCCCCGCCAAGCGCCACAACGTTCTGCCCGGCTTCGGGCTGTCGCTGGGCTATACGCTGTTTTATTTATGTCTGATCGTGTTGATTCCGCTGTCGGCGGCGTTCATCCGTACTGCATCGCTGTCCTGGGAGCAGTTCTGGGGCATCGTTAGTACGCCGCGCGTGGTGGCGTCATACCAGCTCACGTTCGGCGCTTCGCTGATCGGTGCGGGCATCAATGCGGTATTCGGCCTGATCGTGGCCTGGGTGCTGGTGCGCTACAGCTTTCCCGGCAAGCGCTTGCTGGACGCAATGGTGGACCTGCCCTTCGCGTTGCCCACCGCCGTGGCGGGCATTGCGCTGACCGGCCTGTATGCGCAGAACGGCTGGATTGGCGCGCTGCTGGCGCCCTATGGCATCAAGGTGGCGTTCACGCAACTGGGGATCATTGTCGCGCTGACCTTTATCGGGCTGCCTTTTGTGGTGCGCACGGTGCAGCCGGTGATCGAGGATCTGGAGCGCGAACTTGAAGAGGCTGCCGCCAGTCTGGGTGCGACGCGCTGGCAGACCTTCATGAACGTCATCCTGCCGGTGATCCTGCCGGCGCTCTTGACCGGATTTGCGCTGGCGCTGGCGCGCGCCATCGGGGAGTATGGCTCGGTGGTGTTCATCGCCGGAAACATTCCGATGCAGACTGAAATCACGCCGCTGCTCATCATCACCAAGCTGGAGCAGTACGACTATGTGGGGGCCACTGCGCTGGCGGTGGTGATGCTGGTCATCTCCTTTTGCATGCTGCTGGTGATCAATCTATTGCAGTGGTGGGCCAATCGCCGCGCCGGACGGGAGAGCTGAGATGTCCGCAACCACCACACGGCCGGCCAGTCCGGCGCCCGCCGTTGCGCTGAAACGCACCGCCACCGGCGAACACCCGGCCATCAAGTGGCTGCTGATTGGAGTGTCGGTGGTGTTCATGGTGTTATTCCTGATCATCCCGTTGGTGGCGGTATTCTTCGAGGCCCTGAAAAAAGGCGTCGATGTTTATTTTGCCGCGCTGGCCGAACCCGATGCGCTGGCGGCCATCAAGTTGACCTTGCTGGTCGCCGGGATCGCGGTGCCGGTCAATCTGGTGTTCGGCGTGGCGGCCTCGTGGGCCATTGCCAAGTTTGATTTTCGCGGCAAGAGCCTTTTGATCACGCTGATCGATCTGCCATTCTCGGTATCACCCATCGTGGCAGGGCTGATCTATGTGCTGCTGTTTGGCGCGCAAGGCTGGTTCGGGCCGTGGCTGCAGGCCAATGACGTGAAGGTGATTTTTGCGGTGCCAGGCATCGTGCTGGCGACGATATTTGTCACCTTCCCGTTCGTCGCGCGTGAACTGATTCCGCTGATGGAAACGCAGGGTAACGAGGAGGAAGAGGCGGCGCTGGTGCTGGGGGCTACTGGCTGGCAGACCTTCTGGAAGGTCACGCTGCCCAATATCAAGTGGGGCCTGCTCTACGGCGTCATCCTCTGCAATGCGCGCGCCATGGGTGAGTTCGGCGCGGTGTCGGTTGTCTCCGGGCACATCCGCGGCCAGACCAATACCATGCCCCTGCATGTGGAAATTCTGTACAACGAGTATCAGTTCGCCGCCGCCTTCGCGGTGGCCTCGCTGCTCGCTTTGCTGGCGCTGGTGACGCTGGGGTTGAAGAGTTTCATCGAATGGAAGACGCGGCATGAGCACGCGGTGCTGCCGCTGGAAGCCCCGCGCCAAACGTGAAATGGGCATGAAGAGGAACACGCCATGAGCATTGAAGTCCGCAATATCAGCAAACGGTTCGGCAGTTTTGTCGCGCTCGACAATGTGTCTCTGGAGTTCCCGACCGGCGAACTGGTGGCGCTGCTGGGGCCCTCGGGGTGCGGCAAGACCACGCTGTTGCGCATCATCGCCGGGCTCGAAACGGCCGACAGCGGCGAAGTGCATTTTCATGGCGAAGATGCGTCCGACCGCGATGTGCGCGAGCGCAAGGTCGGCTTCGTGTTCCAGCATTACGCCTTGTTTCGCCACATGACGGTATTCGAGAACATCGCCTTCGGGCTGCGCGTCAAGCCGCGCCGCGAGCGGCCGTCGAAGGAGGCGATCCGAGACAAGGTGATGTCGCTGCTGAAACTGGTGCAACTCGATTGGCTGGCCGACCGCTATCCGTCGCAGCTCTCCGGCGGCCAGCGTCAGCGCATCGCACTGGCCCGCGCGTTGGCGGTGGAGCCCAAGGTGCTGCTGCTGGATGAGCCCTTCGGCGCACTGGACGCCAAGGTGCGCAAGGAATTGCGCCGCTGGCTGCGCCGCTTGCACGACGAAATCCATGTCACCAGTATTTTCGTGACGCACGACCAGGAAGAGGCGCTGGAGGTGGCCGATCGCGTGGTGCTGATGAATCACGGCCGCATTGAGCAATTGGGCACCCCGGAGGAGGTCTATGAATCCCCGGCCAGCCCATTCGTGTTCGGCTTTCTCGGGCACGTCAATCTTTTTCACGGCCGCGTTCACGATGGCGTCATGAATGTTGGTGATGTCGCGCTGGATGCGCCGGACCAGGCCGATGCGAAGAATGCACCGGCGGTGGGCTATGCCCGACCGCACGAATTCGATGTCGATCGTTATTCGCCCGGCCAGCCCGGCATACGCGTCAAGCTGCTACGCGCGCTGGCGGTGGGTCCAGTGGCGCGCCTGGAACTGGAGCGCGACGATAATGCCGAAATGATTGAAGTGGAAATGCCAACAGCGCTATACCGCGAGCTTAAATTCGCCGAAGGTGAGACACTATTGGTGAAGCCCAAGCGCATGCAGGTATTTCTCAAACCGGATGGCGTTGGGGCAAGTTCCACTGTCTCTTATGGTGAGGCGATTTAGACATGACCAAGTCTTCGGTGCCTCCAGCGCCGGAACCCGTATGGCGCTCGCCCGATGGCCAGATCGTCGCCTGCGTCGAGAAGCTGAAAGTGCTGCGTGAAAATCTCGAGGAGATTCGTGGCATCTCGCAGGACGCCCTCGAGGATGCCATCCTGATGGGCTGCGACGAGACGCAGATACGCGACGTGCTCAAGCAGTTGGTGGACCAACTGGTGAATCCCTATCCCAAGGCTTGAGTGGAAAGCCGCGACGGGTGCGGCTTTCCATGCCTTTTTACCCGGGCAGTTTCCCGACAAATCGCCCCGTCCGAGTTCACTCCACGGCGACATAGATATCATCGGCCAGAACATACGGCGAGAACAGCGCCGGGCCTGCAGCCAACATCATTGCAATGCTTTTCATGACCAGCCCCTCCCGGTTTGCGAAACATTAAAAAGTAAACTGACACGTCGACCAGAACGCTCGGCCCGATTCTCAAAGCGGGTCACTTCATCCCTGCCGAAATAGCCCCTTGGCTTACAGGCTGTGATCAAAGGTCAGCGACTGCGTAATGACGGGGAAGGTCTTGTTCGGACTGACTTCCTGCACAAAATTGGTCCCGTATTTCTCGTCCTGGCGGAACACGCGGTTTTCCGAGACGGCTTCGCCGAACGCGCGCCGGTCGCGTACCGTGACCACCAGTTGTTCCTTGCCGGTGGTGCCGGTGAGTTCAAACCATTCATCTTCACCCAGCGGAATCAGCGTCTCCTTGCCCTGCGGAATGCCGACCACATTGTTGCCTTCGGGATAGATATGCTTTTTCTCACCTTTGGGATTGATGTTTTCAATGGCGACCAGCCCTTCGAAGGTCGCGACCACGCGCAACTTGAAGCGCTCGCCGCTGCGAAAACCGTCCTTCACCGAGCGTATTGCCTCGGGTTTGCCCTGGGCATTGATGGTAACGATGGCCACATGCACGCCCTGGTAATTGGCTTCCTTGTCCTGTAGTTCCAGCGGCTTGTTCGGACGGCCGATCACGACATCGCGAGGCATAAAGAAGTTTTCCGCAAGGATGGCGCTGCGCGCAGCATAGCCGGCCACCATCGGGTATCCCGGCTGCGGATAGCCTTGCTGGGGATAGCCAAGCTGCTGCGGCTGCGCGCTGGCGAACTGCTGGGGGTACCCCGGTTGTGCTTGCGGATAGGGCGGCTGAGGATAGCCGGGCTGTGGAGGCTGACCGGGAACCTGCTGTGGGAATCCGGATTGTGCCTGAGGGTAAGCCTGCTGAGGATATCCGGGTTGCTGTGGCTGACCGGGCATCTGCTGAGGATAAGCCGTCTGTGCTTGCGGATAGGCCTGCTGAGGATAAGTCTGTGCTTGCGGTTGACCGGGCATTGTCTGAGGATAGCCCTGCTGGGGATAAGCCTGAGGCTGCGGCTGGCCTGGCATGGGCTGGGGATAACTCGCTTGTGCTTGCGGGTAGGCCTGCTGAGGATAGGGTTGCGGTTGGCCTGGCATGGGCTGAGGATAGCCCGCTTGCGCCTGGGGATAGGCTTGCGGATACCCTGTCTGTGCCTGCGGATAGCCCTGCTGTGGCTGCATGCCGGGATCCTGCTGCGGGTACCCTCCCTGGGTTTGCGCATAGCCTTGCGCAGCGGGCGCATACGGCTGCGCCTGCGGATACCCCGCCTGTGCTTGAGGATAGCCTTGCTGTTGCATCGGATCTGCCTGCCCGGGATAGCCGGGCTGCGCCGGATAGCCCGGCTGCAGATTGCCGGCCTGTGGATAGGGCTGCTGCGCGCCACTTTGCCCGGGCTGCGCACCGGGACGCGATCTCCCGCTGATGACATTGGCAAGACTGTCCAGCGACCCGATGACCGCACCCTGCACGAGTTGCCCGACCATTCCTTGCAGGCCGCTGGCCTGCGCCGGTTGCTGTGCTCCGATCATGGCGCCCTGTGCCAGTTGGCCCAATATCCCTTGGATGCCGCCAGTCTGGCCTTGTTGTTGCTGGTAATCCTGTTGCGGATAGCCTTGTTGAGGGTAGCCCTGCTGCGGGTAGGTCTGCTGTGCAACGAACCCGGCTGCGGGTACGTTACCCGTCGTGCCGCCGGTCAAGCGGGTGCCAAGCCAATCGCCCAGGGTCGAAAAGACGGACGAACTGGATATCTTGGCAACGCCGCCCCAAATGGAGCGTGGCTGGAATTCCGATGACTCCTGTGCTGGCGCCGTTTGTGCATGCGCCAGCGTGGAAAAAACGGCACTCAAGGCCATGAACGTAATTGCAGCGGTGCTGCGTGAAACCATCTTCATGGCATAACTCCCTCTATGCGGCGAACGAAAGCAGAATAGCACGAAGCCCCCTTCAGACTGGATCGACAGACATATACAGGCACATGTTAATTGCGTGTGAATTCGCCTGTCGGGCCCTGATCATGCCCTAGAATAATGACCAACAAGCGTCGGCTGCAGAACAAGGGGCTGCCCCTTCTTCGCGGCACGCACCGGATTGGCGTCCCCGGGCCGTGCGGCACTGCCTGCAGTGCCGGCGACGCAACGGCGCGACCCGAGACACCGATTCAACGGCCGTGAATGCCGACTGTTGACAATGGTTCCCCAATTCGTCTGGCGAGTGTGAATTAGTACCGGAACAGGGGGGCATATCCGGGCGTGCGAATTCTGTGTGGGGGGCAATCGTGCCGAAGCGACTAAAATGCACGCGTGATCAAACAACTCGTATTGGCCTCATCCAATCCCGGCAAGCTGCGTGAATTCCGCCAGTTGCTCGAACCGCTGCGCGTCGAAATCATTCCGCAATCGGCATTGTCCATCCCGGATGCCGATGAGCCGCATGCGACATTCGTGGAGAATGCGCTGGCCAAGGCGCGCCATGCCAGCCGGCTGGCCAAGCTGCCGGCGCTGGCCGACGACTCGGGAATCTGCGTGCAGGCACTGGGAGGAGAACCCGGCGTGCACTCGGCGCGTTTCGCCGGGGAGCCGAAATCCGATCAGCGCAATAATGAAAAACTGCTGCAACTGCTAGCCGAACAGGATAATCGACTGGCTCATTACTATTGCGTCATCGTGCTGATGCGCCACGGTGACGACCCCGAGCCCTTGATCGCCGAGGGAGCCTGGCAGGGCCAGATCATTGATGCGCCGCGCGGCAGCAACGGTTTTGGCTACGATCCCTATTTCCTGCTGCCGGATTTAGGCAAGACTGCCGCTGAACTTGAAGCCGATCAGAAAAACATCCTGAGCCATCGTGGCAAGGCGCTGCGGCGATTGCTGGCGAAGATGAAGGAGGGCGTCTGATGACAGTCTCGGTGATGGCGCCGCCGCGCGCCGGGGTGCATCTGTCGGCATTGCCGCCGTTATCGCTTTACGTGCATCTGCCCTGGTGCGTGAAGAAGTGCCCTTACTGCGATTTCAATTCGCATGAATTGCGCGGCTCCCTGGCTGATGACGTCTATGCCGATGCATTGATACGCGATCTGGAGTTGTCGTTGCCGTTGATCTGGGGGCGGCCGGTCTACAGCATTTTCTTCGGCGGTGGTACTCCGAGCCTGTTTCCGGCGGCGACGGTTGATCGTCTGCTGGCGGCGTTTCGCGCGCGCCTGCCGCTGTCGGCTGATTGTGAAGTGACGCTGGAGGCCAATCCGGGCACCTTCGAAGCGGAGAAATTCCGCGATTACCGCGCCGCCGGCGTCAACCGCTTGTCGATCGGCATTCAGAGTTTCAATCCCGGACACCTGAAGGCGCTGGGTCGCATTCATGACGACAGCGAAGCCTGGCGCGCCATCGAGATTGCATCGAAGCACTTCGATAATTTCAACCTCGACCTGATGTATGGCCTGCCCGGGCAGACCCCGGCCGAAGCCGAGGCCGATTGCGCAGCCGCGCTCAGTTGTGGCACGACGCATTTGTCTTTCTACAGCCTGACGCTGGAGCCCAATACGGTGTTCCATCGCTACCCGCCCGACTTGCCGGATGACGACGTTGCCGCCGACATGCAGGAAGCCATCGAAGGCCGGCTGGCCGGCGGCGGTTTCACGCATTACGAGACCTCGGCGTATGCAAAGACGGGGCTGGAGTGTCGGCATAACCTGAACTATTGGCGCTTTGGCGACTATCTGGGCATCGGTGCCGGTGCGCACGGCAAGTTGTCGTTTCCGGATCGCATCCTGCGCCAGGCGCGCTTCAAGCAGCCCGGCAGCTACTTTGATCAGCTCGGTCGCGGCACGGCAGTGTCCGAGGAACACGAAGTTTCGCGCAAGGATCTGCCGTTCGAATTCATGATGAATGCGCTGCGCCTGACCGACGGCTTTCCGGTGGCGATGTTTACCGAGCGCACCAGTCTTGAAATCACGGCCATTGCCGGCGTGCTGGATGAAGCCGAGGCCAAGGGGCTGATCACGCGCGACCATGAGCGCATACGCCCGAGTGAGCGCGGGCAGCGGTTCCTGAATGATCTGGTCGGTTTGTTTCTTGAGAATGATGATGTCAATTCAAATATAAAAAGTCAAAAAATAAACATATCCTTTCAAAAATGATAATAAGTAAATTTCCGTCGCCGTCGTCTGCGATGCTGCGCACACCAGCGCGCTCAGCCCTGGTTCCCCGCAAGGGGGCAGCGCAAGGTGTCGGAGTGTGATTTTTGTGGCACTGAGTTGGCGGAATCGGCATTATCATTTCCGCGCTATCGGCGTTTGAATCAAAGACGCAACCGAAATGTGCGTTGCCCCATTCCATTTTGGCGACCTGACAATCAAGGACAAAGATGTTGCATTCAGCGATGCAGTGGATATTCGGACTGTTGACCCTCGTGGCTTGTACCTCACAGTGCCTGGGCGCCGAGGCCGGTTCTGTTGAGCGCTTGTCGGGTAACGCATCGATTGTCGGGGCGGACAATGTCAGTCGCGTTGCGCGGGTGAACGACACGCTGAACGAGGGCGATACCATCATTACCGCGCGCGGCGCGGAACTGCTGGCCAGGTTGCGCGACAATACCGGCGTCATCGTGCGACAGGATTCCCAGCTGAAGGTGAGCGAGTTTCGCTACACACAAGCCGAATCGGATTCGCTGCTCATCAACCTGCTCAAGGGAAGTTTGCGATCAGTGACCGGGTTGCTGGGCAAAACGCGGCCGCGCAGCATGCGTTACGAGACGGCCACCGCCACGATCGGCATTCGCGGCACGGATTTCGAATTGACCATTCTTCCCGAAGGCACGCCCGACGGGCGCGGCGGGATTTATAACTTTGTCTATGACGGCGTCACCAATATGCAAATTGCCACCGGTGAGGCTGTCGATGTTGAGCAGGACAAGACCGGTTTTGCTCCGGAAAATCCGGCACCCGGCGAGGCACGCTTGCAAGTGCTGCAGCAGCGGCCGGCCTTCCTGCGTGGCGGCGGCTTTGACGCGCTGATTCTGAATTTGTCCAATCAGCCGCGCATCATTCCCATGATCAGACGTTGATAAGGGTGAGGCAATGACGGTATCGGGCTTTATGCTTTCGTCATAAAAAATCACCTCAGAAAATTCCAATTCAATATTGCTGTTATTGCAGTCGTTTGCGATAATCGCGCTCGATTTTGAGCCGTTCTTCCATCTCCCTTCCTGGTGAGCGCTGGCAAGCATCTGGTTGCGATCTTTTTTTCATCCCAACTGTCGAGGTAGTCATCGTGAAATTGGTTAGCAAGCATATTGCTGCAGTATCCGTAGTTGCATCCGCGTTTGCCGGAATAATGTGGTCGTCATCCAGCATGGCATACGACCCATATAGCGATCCGACGTTTTGCTCATATCCTCAGCACGCCTCGCTCCCGCAATGCGCCACCACCGCGCGTCAGGGCACAACCCAGATCCAGAGCACGCAATCGCTCAATCTGTCCAGCACCATCTCCAGTGCCATTGCCAATTCCTTGTCCAACCGCCCCGGCGGCCAGATTCGGCCCACCAACAGCAGCGGCTTGAATGAGACCGGTCGTGCCGCGGCCGGATACGATGACAAGCTGAATGTCTGGGGCGCGCTGGGCACGACCACGATGGCGTTCAAATATGCGCCGGCACAATCGGCCGGCGGTTCCACCCTCGGGCTGGTCGGCGCCGATTACCTGTTCGCCCCCGACATGCTGGCGGGTGCGGTATTGTCCGTTGATGAAAACCGCATCGGCTACAACCCGACCGGTGTGATCGGCCGTGCTGATGGTCGCGGCTACATGCTGTCGCCGTATCTGGCCTGGCAACTCAATCGGAACTGGTTGCTGGATGCCTCGGTTGGTATTGGCAGTGCCGACATGAATATGCGAAACAATGCCGCCATCGGCAATACCAAGGACAAGCGCAGCAGCGCCAGCGTGAGTGCTTCCTATGTGACCAGGATGGGGAACATGGACCTGACCGGCAAGGCCAGCCTGATCAACGCCAACAACAAGACAGGCGCATTTGTTGATTCGGCCGCTGTTCTCAATTCCGAAGTCGTCGTGCGTACCACGCAGGTGCGCGTGGGTGGCCAGGCCAGTTATGGCCAGGGCACGCTGGTGCCTTATGCCGGCGTCTACTATGTGGTGGATACGGACCGTCAGATCATTGCCGGTGCGGCGAATGACCGTGACGCGTTTCAGGTTGCTTTGGGCTTGAATATTTTTACCAAGGGCTCGCTGTCCGGCGGCATCATGTATGCGACGGAAACCGGTCGCAGCCAGATCAAGAATGATCAGCTTATCGCCAACATCGCAGTCCGCTTCTAGTCTGCTGTCAGCCTGAGTCCATGGGCTGGACTGGCATGATTCAAAAAGCCGCATGCGTGATTGCATGCGGCTTTTTTATTTCCGGCTGTGCCTCGCTGCTGCATTCGCCGGAGGAGCGTGCAGAGGTGTATGCACTGGGCGCTGGTTTTGAGCGCGTTCAGATTGATGGCAGTGAGCTTCGTGTGTACTTGCGTCTGCCATCAGGCCGGGCAGCGGACCGTGGTCGACTCGGCATTCTCCATCTGGAAATCCACGTCGAGAGTGATGGCGCCCCCTGGCTGACGGCGGATTCACCGCCTGTCGATCCGACGCCACGCTCGCTCATTTCGTTGCAACTGGCGGCCAATGATCCATCAACCGTAACGGCTTATATCGGCAGGCCCTGCCAGTACCTGGATGGGGCCGCACTGGCGCGCTGCGATTCGTCGCTGTGGCGCCAGGCCCGCTATGGTGAAGGCGCGGTGGCGGCGGTGGGTCGGGTGGTCGATGAACTCGTGCGCAGGCTGAATCCGGATACGGTTGCGATGGTGGGTTATTCCGGGGGCGGCGTGATTGCGGCGCATATTGCGGCACGGAGAAGCGACGTCGCCTGCCTCGTTACCATTGCCGCACCGCTGGATATCCATGCCTGGACGCGCGCCATCGGCGTGTCGACGCTGACGCGCTCACTGAATCCGGCGGATCGTCCAGCGCAGATGCGACAAACCCATTTCACCGGCGCCGCTGATGTCGATGTGCCACCGGAGTCAATCCATGCCTATCTCGTGCGCGCGGCGCGGGCCAGCACGGTGCAAGTGCCCGGGTTTGATCATCAATGCTGCTGGGCCAGGGACTGGACGCGATTACGCGCCCGATCCTGTCTGTCCGGATGACCGTGCGCAAACGCTGAATACCGGAAGCTGCCGGGGTGGCGTCAGTTCGACTCCTTGATCACCCTGCCGCTGGTGGCCTGGATGGGGCGCGCATTCATCGGATACAGGCGCGAGAACAGATTCAACTGATCTTCGGTGGCCTGCACCGGCTGTTTCATCACGATCCACAACACGTCTTCGGTGCAGGGTGGCGTCGTCAATGAACCCATGTAGGTGAAGTAGCGCCGATTGGCAGGCAGCAATTGCAAGAGGTCGATATTGCCGCTGGCGGGAATTTCCTCGCCTTTCTCAAGCGGCAGATTGTTCAGCACCGCCTGGATGATGGGCTGGCGTTCGCCACTCTCCACCAGCACGGCGATCACCGCCAACCTGCCCTCGCCATCCTGATGCACCAGATGGACGACCATTTCGAATTGCTGTCCGTCGATCATTTCCTCCGATGGCCGGTGAAAGTGAAACTGCACCAGCCTGAAGCGCCGGCCCATGACGCGCATGGCGTTCCATCCGCTGATGTTGGCCTGGATGGTATGGCCGTTATCGATCACCTTGAAACTGCTGGGGCGATATTCGAAAATCACCGGATCAAGATCGACCTTCATGCCGTCGCGGATGTCGATCGGAGACTGACGCTCGCCACTGCCGCACTTGGCGAACTCCGGTCCCATTCGTGCCCACTGGAAGGGCCCGGTCTTGCCCTCGTAGGACCACTCCAGCGCGTGCGCCGCGGTGTCGGCCGCGGGCACATTGACCGCGGCAACGGTCATGGTGATCTGGCCATCGGCGCTCTTGGGTGCGCTTTTTGTGACGGAGGGCGGGATGACGCGTTGCGCAGCGGACAAGGCACTGACTTTGCTGCGGGGCAGTTGCGGTGCTTGCGCAATGACAGGCCTGCGCTCGACGGCATAACCTGTTGCGGAGGGCTTGGCTGCGGGGGCGGATGGGGGTGGTGATTCGTGTTCCTCGGCCGCCGCTGACAGGCACAGCCCCAATGCCAATCCCCATACCAGGCGAGGGGCCTGACTGCGAATGCGGTAAATCATGCGGGGGTCCTCTGGTCACGTTTTCGGGTCTAGTCCCTTTATCGGTCCAGATGACCATTACTTTAGCGTCGGCAAAGCCAGAATCCAGGGCAAAGTCGGGCGGCCCAGAAATGCTTCGCAAGGCATTTCAGAGCTGCCCGATCAGGTTTTACGGATGGAACGGAAGACCGGCTCGCGCCGGTTCACGCTCACCGGTCCCAGGTCCCCGGTCTCAGGCAGCGGCGCTGAGCTTTTCCTTCTTCGCGGAATCGAAGAATTGCTCATCTTCGGTCGAACCGTGCAAGGCGGTAATCGAAGACTGCCCGCCCTGTATCACCTGGGTGATTTCATCGAAGTAGCTGGTTCCGACTTCGCGCTGATGCTTCACGGCGGTGAAGCCCCTGTCCATGGCGGCGAACTCCTTTTCCTGCAACTCGACGAAGGCGGTCATGTTGTTGCGCGCGTAGCCATAGGCGAGCTCGAACATCGAGTAATTGAGGGAATGGAATCCCGCCAGTGTGATGAACTGGAATTTGTAACCCATGGCACCCAGTTCGCGCTGGAACTTGGCAATGGAGGCGTCATCCAGATTGCGCTTCCAGTTGAACGAGGGCGAGCAGTTGTAGGCGAGCATCTTGCCGGGGAATTTTCTTTGCACGCCCTCGGCAAAGCGGCGGGCGAATTCCAGGTCGGGCGTGCCGGTCTCGCACCACACCATGTCGGCGTATTCGGCATACGCGATGCCGCGTGCGAGGGCCTGATCAAAGCCGTTCCGGACACGGTAGAAGCCTTCGGCGGTGCGCTCGCCCGTGAGGAAGGGCCGGTCGATCTCGTCGCAGTCGGAGGTAATCAGCGTGGCAGCCTCGGCATCGGTGCGGGCCAGCAGCAGCGTCGGAACGCCCGCGACGTCCGCGGCCAGGCGTGCTGCGATCAGCCGTTGCACCGCTTCCTGGGTCGGCACCAGCACTTTGCCGCCCATGTGGCCGCATTTCTTGGCCGAGCCCAGCTGGTCCTCGAAGTGCACGCCGGCCGCGCCCGCCTCGATCATGTTGCGCATCAGTTCATAGGCATTCAGCACGCCGCCGAATCCGGCTTCGGCATCGGCGACGATGGGCGCCAGGTAGTCGATGTCGCCTGAGCCTTCCATGTGCTGGATCTGGTCGGCGCGCAGCAGCGCGTTGTTGATGCGCTTCACCACCGAGGGAACGCTGGTCACCGAGTAGAGGGACTGATCCGGGTACATGGAAAGGCTGTCGTTGGCGTCGGCGGCCACCTGCCAGCCGGACAGATAGACGGCCGGCACGCCGGCCTTCACCTGCTGCATCGCCTGATTGCCGGTCGAGGCGCCGAGCGAATTGACGAAGGGGCGCTCATTGACCATCTTCCAGAGTTTCTCCGCGCCGAGCCTGGCCAGCGTGTGCTCGATCTGCACGCTGCCACGCAGTTGCACGACCTTCTCCGCGGTGTATCCGCGCTTGACGCCACTCCAGCGCGGGTCGCTTTTCCATGCTGCTTCCAGCCGCTTGGCGGCGGCTTCCTTGTCCTGCCTGATTGCGTGGGTCGTCATGTGGATGTCCTTTGTGATATCTGTTGGCATGAGTGTTCGTGGGTCAGCGCGTGCATCCTATCGAACAAATCCTGAGAATTTCACAATCGGAATTTTCACAATGTAAAATTGACAGATATACTTGCGGCGATTTTCACAATGTGAAGTTCACGGAGAGGGTCATGCAACGCATACCGGTCAGAAAGAGCCATTTTCTCGGCGCCAAGCTGCGCGCGCTGCGCAAGCAGAACCACATGACGCTGGAGGATTTTTCCGCGCGCTGCATACAGCTTGACGCGAAGACCGCGCCGTCAGTGTCCTATCTGAGCATGATCGAAAGCGGGCGGCGCATGCCTTCTGAAGAGGTGCTGGCGCTCATATCCAAGGTGCTCCAGCGCAAGCCTGCCTGGTTTCTCGACCAGAATGCCGAAGTGGCGCCGTTGCGTGCCGACATCGCCAGCGGCAGCATGGGGGCGGCGCGCATTCCGTTCGAGCCGTCCTTCCTCTTTACCAAGGATCTGCTGCAGGCGGCCATTCCGGAGTTGCTGTCGCAGACCGGGACCACTGGCCGGCAGTTCGCCCATCTGCTCATCCGTTCCTACCAGGAGATGTCGCGCAACGACTTTCCCGAGCTCGAGCGTGCCGCCGAATCGATCGGCAAGCGCGCCTTTCCGCTGGAAGTCGACGATCTGATGCGCATGGCAAAGCAGCAGGGGCTGGAGATTCGCTGGTTCGATCGCAAGCCCGTCTTGGCCCGCGACCAGGATCGCGGCGTGCGCAGCATGGTCCGGTCATTTTACGAGCCGCCGGGCATCATCTATCTGAACTCGGCGCTGCAATCCAATCCGGCGCGCCTCAAGTTCGATCTGGCCTCGAATATTGGCCACAAGGTGCTGCATGAGGGCGACGGCTTGAAGTCGCCGCACGCGACCGGCGGCGAAATGGGGGGCAGTCCCGATGGCGGAACATCGGCCACCTCGGGCATGGGGCCGCGCGATGTACTGCATGCCTGGCGCGACTTCGAATGCAGCTTCTTTGCCGGCGCGTTGCTGGCGCCGCGCATCCCGTTCCGGCGCTTTCTCTCGCGCGAGCGCTACCGTATCGAAGCCGGACGCAAGCTCGATCTCACCCCGGCCGTGATCATGCGCCGCATGACCAAGGTATCGCCTTATCCGTATTGGCACTTCTTCGATGCCTATCCGCCGGGCTACCTGCGTGCCGTCTATCGTGGCAACGGCATTCCCCTGCCCTGGGGCAGCATGACCCATGTGACCGATCCCTGCCCGCATTGGGCGGTGTTTCGGCTCATCAGCGATGCGCGCACCGAAGCCGGATCGCAGATCTCGGTGTTGCGCGAAGGTGATCGCTGGCTGCTCTATTGCTGCCATTCGGTGCGGGTGCGTGACATGGCGGGAAATTCGCATGTGCTGTCGGTGGGGATCGATCTGGCGCCGGTGCTGGCCTCGAGCGGCGCGGATGCCGATTCGGTCGTCGACAGCATCGGTGAGGAATGCCGGCGCCGCGGTGGCCAGGCCAAGATACCGCGACTGGCGGCCGATGCCATTCGCAATGCCGCCAATATCCTGAACATCGCCTGGGTCGAGGATTCATTGCAGCAGATGGCGCGCATCATCTGCCCGCGCAGCAGCAACTGCCCGCGCATGACGCCGTGTACCGGGATGCAACCCAAGCGCGTGCGCAATATCACCGATGTGCGCAAGGAAATTCTCGGGACGGCCGGTTAGCCGCTCGGAGCTCATTTCAATACGAGGAAAATATCCCCTCATATTCCCCTGAGTCAGAGGCCGTTCCGGAAATTCTGCAATGGGCCCCTATTTGATCGCCGACTGATTCGCATGAGTCCCAGGACCGGGTGCTGAAAGATGGGGCACGAACTCCCGCACATGTTCGCGCGTGAAATCCATGAAGGCGTGCGCCACCATTGGCAATTGTTTGCCGACGGGATACACGAAATACCAATGGCACTCCAGCGGGAAGCCTTCGACGTCGAGGATGACCAGCTGGTCATGCCCGGGTTCAAGGCCGAATGTGTAGCGCGACAGGATGGAAACCCCAATTCCGGCGAGGATTCCCTCCCGGATCGCCTCGTTGCTGGCAAATTCCATTCTGAACTGAGGCTGCAAACCGTGCTGTGCAAAGGCTTCCTCGGTGACGGTGCGTGTTCCGGAACCAGGTTCGCGCATCAGGAACGGCTCCTTTGCCATGCGTTCGAATGGAATATGCCTTTGTCCGGCGAGCACATGATCGGCGCGCGCGAATACCACCATGGGATTGGGCAGGATCTGCTGCATGACCACCTCCACATCCGGTGGCGGGTTGGCGAATATGTAGAGGTCGTCCACGTTATTGACCAGTCGCTCGACCAGCGACTGACGATTATGGACTTGCAGGGATATGTCGATTCCGGGGTGCTGCTGCACGAAAGCGGCCAGCATGCGCGGTGCAAAATACTTTCCCGTGCTGCTGACGGCGAGCTGCAGCCGACCTGATTGCAAGCCGCGGATGCTGGATAGCTTGTCTTCAACCTTGACCAGCGCCTGGAAAATCTCCCGGCATGCGCCGAGCAGTTCGCGTCCGGTCTCGGTCAGGTGAATGTGGTTGCCGACCTGTTCAAACAGCGGCATGCCGATCGTTTCGGTCAGTTTCTTGATCTGCACTGAAACGGTGGGTTGCGCCATGTAAAGCTCTTCGGCAGCACGGGTGAAGTTGCCGTGTCTTGCGACGGACTCGAATACGCTCAGCTGGTGCATTGTGCCGTGCCTGAGGTAGCGGTGGATCCTTGATTGCGCCATGCAGACTCTCCTTCTGAAGAGTTGAACATAGCCAACTCCCGGTGGGGAGTGGCCTAAGCCTCGGACAGGTTAGGCCAAAAAAAGACCGTTGCCTGTCTGGCAAAGGTCTCGCTCGCAACAGTCGCTTCTGTTGCCGACACGACCGGGGACACAGTCCCGTGCTGACGGCCGAGCCGTAGTAACGCGTGCGCTACCGAAGCTACTCCCCTTTGGAGGGACTACCAATCATTACATCCTGCCGATCGATTATAGACCTGGTCAGTTGCAACGCAAGCATCTGTATCAAGGGGAGGGCGGGGTTTGGGCGTCATTACGTTTTGTGATCGAAGCAATTACTTTTCAACGAAACTCATATTGAAATCAAATGCCTGGCATTACCAAACGTCATTTCCATGTGCGCGCCGACATGTGCATACTTTTCCCAAGGCTTCTGCGGTGATGTGCGACCAATGACGGTCACCAGGAAGTTGTGGAGTAACCAACGCGATCAATGCCAATACTGACCAGGCGCTGGCGCGGACGAACGCAAAAGGAGTCTGACATGAACGACAGAGAATCGCATAGCAAGCCGATTGAAGATGTTGTCAACGCGCTTCAGACGCACCTCCATCAAGGTTTGACCCAGCAGGACGCACAGGCACGTCTCGCGAAGTTCGGCGCCAATGAACTGACCGCGCGGCCGCGACCCGGCTTTTTTGCGCTCCTCTGGGATCAATTCAACAACTACCTCGTGATCATTCTGATCCTGGCGGCACTTATCTCGCTGGCGCTCGGCGAATATGTCGACTCCATCGCCATCATGTTCATTGTGGTGCTGAACGCGGTGGTCGGCGTCATCCAGGAATCGAAAGCGGAACAGGCACTCGCTGCCCTGCAGAAAATGGCGGCTCCCAATGCCCAGGTTGTCCGGGATGGCCGGCAAATGACGATCCCGGGGAGAGAGATCGTGGGCGGGGATATCGTCCTATTGGAGGCGGGCAACTACGTTCCCGCTGATCTGCGGCTGGTCGAGACTGTCAATCTCAAGATCGAGGAAGCCTCGCTGACGGGTGAGTCCGTGCCGGTGGAGAAGAAGGCCGGGGAGGTCCTGGACAAGGACATCCCTTTGGGCGATCGCAAGAACACCGCATTCATGGGCACCCTGATCACCTACGGCCGCGGCCGGGGCCTGGTCACCGGAACGGGCATGAACACCCAGATCGGACTCATTGCGGAGATGATCCAGTCATTCGAGGACGAGGACACGCCGCTGCAGAAGAAGCTCGAGCATCTTGGCAAGGTTCTCGGCTCGGCCTGCCTTGCCATCTGCGCGCTGGTGTTCATTTACGGCCTGTTCCGCGACACGCATCTCAGTGAAGCCCTGAACAGCGGTTTCATGAACTATCTGGAGACGGAGAAGAAGGACATCATCAATCTGTTCATGACCGCGGTGAGCCTTGCCATTGCAGCCGTGCCCGAAGGGCTTCCCGCCATCGTGACCATCTGCCTGGCCCTGGGGATGCAGCGAATGATCAAGCATCACGCCCTGATCAGAAAGCTCCCTGCCGTGGAAACGCTCGGTTGCGCCACCGTGGTCTGTTCTGACAAGACCGGCACGCTGACGCAGAACGAGATGACTGTCGTTCAGGCCTGGGCCGGCGGCAAGCGCTTTCGCGTTACCGGAGAAGGGTACAGCCCCAGTGGAGAGTTCTTCATCGGGGCCGACCCGTTTGTTCCGCGCACCGATCCGGATGCGACGCTACTCTTCCATGGCGCGCTGGTGTGCAACGATTCGAGGCTGGAGGAAAAGTGCGATGAAGCCGGCAAAGCTTCCTGGCAGATCATCGGCGATCCCACCGAAGGCGCCATGGTTGTTGCCGCCGCAAAGAGCGGTTACCGCCGTGACGAAATGGAATTGGCCCTGCCCCGGGTCCAGGAGATTCCCTTCGATTCGGACAGAAAGCGCATGAGCACCATCCATGCGGTCGATGTCGAGCATGCCCACGCGGCCGTCTCCGGCTTCAGCTATCCGCCGGTGATTGCCTTCGTCAAGGGGGCGCCCGATGTCATTCTCGGTCTGTGCGGCCACAAGCTGGAATCCGGTCAGGCCATTGTCCTGGACGAAGAGCAGCGCCGCGAGATCCTCGAGCAGAACCGCGACATGGCGAGCAATGCGCTGCGCGTGCTTGCAGTAGCTTACCGCCCCTTGTCTGAGATACCGGTTAATGTGAGCCCGGAAACGATCGAGCATGATCTGGTCTTTGTCGGGTTGCTGGGCATGATCGATCCGCCGCGGCCCGAGGTGATCGAGGCCCTGAAAGTGGCCCGCGGTGCCGGGCTCAGGAGCGTCATGGTGACCGGCGATTACAAGGACACCGCCGAGGCCATCGCCCGGGACATCGGCCTGCTGACTCCCGGCGGGTTGGTTCTGACGGGTCCGGAAATCGAAAAGCTCAGCGACGCCGATCTGGAGGCGAGGACTGACAGGCTGGAAGTGTGCTGCCGGGTTTCCCCGCAACACAAGACCCGGATCGTCGATGCCTTCAAGGCGCGCGGCCACGTGGTGGCGATGACCGGCGATGGCGTCAACGATGCACCGGCCCTGAAGCGCGCGAACATCGGCGTGGCCATGGGCATTACCGGCACGGATGTGGCCAAGCAGACCGCGGACATGGTCCTCACCGACGACAATTTCGCCAGCATCGTTGCGGCCATCGAGCAGGGCCGGATCATCTATTCCAATATCCGCAAGTTCGTCTATTTTCTGCTCGCCTGCAATGTGGGTGAAATACTTATCATCTTCTCCGCCATGCTGGTGGGCATGCCCATTCCGCTGCGTCCCGTGCAGTTGCTGTGGCTGAATCTGGTCAGTGATGGCGCGCCCGCCCTTGCGCTTGGGCTGGAGAAGGGCGACCCCGATATCATGAAACAACCGCCGAGGCCTCCGACGGAGCCGGTCATCAACCGCGACATGGCGATTGGCATTGGCGTCGTCGGCGTTGTCGATGCGATCGCCATACTCACCGTCTTCTGGCTGGCGATGCAGCGTTACCCCGGCCACCTTGAGGCGGCCCAGACCATGGCCTTTGTCGCGCTCTGCACTTCCGAGCTCCTGCGTGCATACACCGCCCGCTCCGAGTACCACAGCATCTTCTCCATCGGCGTGTTCTCCAATCGCTGGATGGTCTGGGCCACCGGCGTGTCGTTGCTGCTGGTCCTGATGGTCGTGTACGTGCCGTTCCTGAGGCCGTTCTTCGACACCGTGCCGCTGACCGCAGGAGACTGGCTGTTCATGGCCCCGTTCTTCTTCGCCTCGCCGGTGGCCATGGAACTGCTCAAGATCTATTTCCGGAAACACACGGCAAGGTCGTTGCAAAAAGCGCAGGTCCCCGCATCGGTGGAACCTGTCGCCAGTTTTGTGCAGCACGACGCAGTTCCCGTTTCAATGACGTATCAACCTGCAGGAGGAAATATCATGCTAAGAGTTCTCATCCCCATTGACGGCTCCCGTAATTCCCAATTCGCGGTCAAGCACGTCATCAAGCAATTCATGTGCAATACGGCGATGGAAGTTCACCTGCTGAATGTCCAGCATCCGTTTTCCAGGGACATTGGGCGCTTTATCAGCAGGAAGAGCCTTCATGACTACCACCGCGACCAGAGTGAAAAGGTGCTGGCGCCGGTTCGACAAATGCTGGACCAGCACGGCATTCCCTACTCGGTGCACAACGAGGTGGGCGACAGCGCGAAAATCATCACCGATACGGCCCGCCGCTTGCGCTGCGACCAGATCGTGATGAGCACGGCGCGCAAGAACTCGCTGACCCGGCTGCTCGAGAGTTCGGTAACCAACGAAGTGCTCGAACTGACCTCGGTTCCCGTCGAGGTGATTGCGGGCAACTCGGTATCGACGTTCGAGCGCTACGGCATTCCAGCGGCCATCGGTGCGGTACTGGCATTGATGCTGATGGCGGCCGATTAGAAAGGCCGGGCGTAGGAATTGATGCTAATTTACTTGAATATTGTCAATTCAAAGATACAAGTTTACAGAACTGACAATGATTATTTTCGTCTGAACAGCACGTCCCAGACCTCGTGCCCGAGCTTCAGTCCGCGGTTCTCGAACTTGGTCAGCGGGCGCGACTGCGGCCGCGGCGCGAAGCCGCTGGCCGTGTTCTGCAGCAGTGGTTCAGCCGAAAAGACTTCCAGTATCTGCATCGCATACTCTTCCCAGTCGGTGGCGGCGTGCAGATAGCCGCCCGGCTTCAGTCGTGACGCCAGCAGGCTGACCAGCGGCGCCTGCACCAGCCGGCGTTTGTGGTGGCGCTTCTTGGGCCAGGGGTCCGGGAAGAACAGATGTATTCCGTCCAGTGAGGCGGGCGGGAGCATGTATTGGAGCACTTCCACGGCGTCGTGTTGAATGACGCGGATGTTGGAGATGCCCTCTGCGTCAATGACCTTCAGCAGCGCACCCACGCCGGGTGTGTGGACTTCAATGCCCAGATAGTCCTTGTCCGGATTGGCCGCCGCAATCACGGCAGTGGTCTCGCCCATGCCGAAGCCGATTTCGAGGATTTTCGGCGCGCTTTTATCAGGCTGCCTGCCGAACACCGTGTTCAGGTCCAGCGCTTGCGGCGCGAATGCAATGCCGAAGCGCGGCAGCAGCGTGTCGATGGCACGCCGCTGGGCGTCGGAGACGCGGCCCTGGCGCAGCACGAAGCTGCGGATGCTCCGCTTGTGAAGGTCTTCCAAGATAAGTCGGGATCTAAGCCGCGTTGGGCTTGCTGCCCGTGGTGGCGATGGCGCCGCCCACCGGCGAGCTGGGCGAGGCGCTGTAGAGTTTCTTTGGCATGCGCCCGGCAAGAAAGGCTTCGCGTCCGGCTTCAACCGCCTTTTTCATGGCGCCCGCCATCAGCACCGGATCGCGCGCGGCAGCCACCGCGGTATTCATCAGCACGCCGTGGCATCCGAGCTCCATGGCAATGGCGGCATCCGACGCGGTGCCGACGCCCGCATCGACAATGACGGGCACCTTCGCCGCTTCGATGATGAGCTGCAGGTTCCACGGATTGAGGATGCCCATGCCCGAGCCGATCAACGACGCCAGCGGCATCACGGCAACGCAGCCGATCTCTTCGAGCTGTTTCGCGATGATGGGGTCGTCGCTGGTATAGACCATGACCTTGAAGCCATCCTTCACCAGCGTTTTCGCCGCAGCCAGCGTTTCGATGACATTGGGGAACAGTGTGGCCGGATCGCCCAGGACTTCGAGTTTCACCAGGTCGTGTCCGTCGAGCAGTTCGCGCGCCAGGCGCAGCGTGCGCACGGCGTCATCGGCCGAGTAGCAGCCGGCGGTATTGGGCAGGTAGGTGAATTTCGAAGGCGGCAGCGCATCAAGCAGCGATGGCTGCTTGGGATCCTGGCCGATATTGGTGCGGCGTATCGCCACCGTGACAATCTGTGCGCCGCTGGCATCCACGGCGCGGCGTGTTTCGTCGAAGTCCTTGTACTTGCCTGTGCCGATCAGCAGACGCGAGCTGTAGGCCGTGCCGGCGATAACGAGCGAATCATTGTTTTGCATGTCAGACCTCATCCTCAACCGCCACCAACGGCAACGACGATCTCCAGCTGGTCACCATTGGCCAGCAGTGTTTCAGCATAACGGCTGCGCGGCACGATTTCGCCGTTGCGCTCCACTGCCACGCGTTTTCCGGTCAGCGACAAATCCTCCAGCAGCCGCGCCAGGTTCGCGCCGGGTGCAATGCTGCGGGATTCGCCATTGACGGAGAGCTGGATCATGATGGAATTGCGGCTGGAAGAATGCTGATCGCTGATCGTTACATGCGGTAGATGTGCATGGATGTTATCACGACCGATCAGCATGGGAGGGCTCATAGGAAGAGCCGCGCTCAGTCGACACGTCCCTTGAACTCGGGCTGCGGCCACCACGGATAGCTCTTTGGCATGTCCACGCTGGGGCGCATGGTGAATTTTGGCGCGCGCTTTTCCATGAAGGATCTGACGCCTTCGCCGGCGTCGGTTTGCGAAGTCAGCGCACTCAATGCCTGCGATTCCATTTCGTGGGCTTCATGCGGACTGGTCGCGCCCAGCATGCGCCACAGCAATTGGCGGGACACTGCCACCGACACCGGCGCGGTACGGTCGGCGATTTCGCGAGCGATGGCGTTGGCGCGCGCGAGCAACTGATCCGGCGCGACCACTTCGCTGACCAGGCCATGCTTGAGCGCCTCGGCTGCCGGAAAAACCCGTCCGGTGTTGACCCAGTCCAGCGCCTTGGTGATGCCCACGATACGCGGCAGGAACCAGCTGGAGCAGGACTCGGGCACGATGCCGCGCTGGGTGAACACATAGCCGAAGCGCGCGTTCTCCGAGGCAATGCGCACGTCCATGGGCAGAATGAAGGTGGCGCCGACGCCGACCGCCGCGCCGTTGACCGCAGCGATCATGGGCTTCTTGCTGTCAAACAGGCGCAGCACCAGCTTGCCGCCGCCATCGCGGCGTATGCCATTGACGAAGGTGGGCGGAAATTCGTCGACAAATTCCTTGCTGTTGCCCCAGCTGTTGCGCTTCAGGTCAGTGCCGGCGCAGAAGCCCTTGCCGGCGCCAGTAAAGATCACCACGCGCACATCGTCGTCCGCGTCCCATTGGTCGGCGGCAGCGATGATTTCCGCATGCATGCGCCGGGTCTGTGCATTCAGCTGGTCCGGGCGGTTGAGCGTGATGGTCAGGATGTGGTCCTTCACCTGATAGACAATATGTTCGTAATCCATGAAGCCTCCTTGTTGGATGCGGTTTTTGTCAAAGCGCAATGAGTTGGCAATTCGGGTTGGCAATCTAGATCAGGGAATCTATCGTAAAATGGGCAGTGTCGCGGGTGTAGTTCAATGGTAGAACGGCAGCTTCCCAAGCTGCATACGAGGGTTCGATTCCCTTCACCCGCTCCAAA
>CANKAJ010000058.1 GCA_947479645.1 Betaproteobacteria bacterium
CGCCCACTGGCAAAATTCCAGGCGGTGCAGACGGCGCTGGCGGAAGCCGCAACCAGCCTGCAGGCGGCACGACTGCTGTGCCTGAACGCACTGGCCATTCTGGACGCTGGCCGGCGCGCGCCTTGCGACGTATCCATGGCCAAGCTGTTCGCGGTGCAGACTTCGATCAAGGTCTGCCTGGTCGCCATGGAAAGCATGGGCGCATGGGGCCTAGCCGACGCGGCCGGCGTCGAGCGCTGCTGGCGCGATTGTTGCATGCTTACCGCTATTGACGGCACTGCCAACGTGCAGAAGCTGATCATCGGGCGGGAACTGCTGGGTACGACAGCATTCACCTGACATGGAGAATTCAGTGCGCGAGACATTACATACCGCCCTGCGCAAAACCGCAGGCGCCGCCCCCCGCATCAGCATCGAGCGCATTCTGCATCCGCGTTCGCTGGCCGTATTCGGAGCCTCCGACAGCAAGGCCAAATTCGGCGGCCGCATCATTCATCATCTGGTGCGCCACGGCTTTGCCGGCGACATCTACCCGATCAATCTGCATCGCCCGGAAATTGTTGGGCGCAAGGCCTATCCCTCCATCGCGGCCGTGCCATCAGCGCCGGACGTGGCGATACTGGCCGTCCCCGTCAGCACACTGGTACAGAACCTGAATGAAGCGGCAGCCGCCGGCGTCGGCTGCTGCGTCATCATCTCCACGGGCTTCGCCGAAGCCGGGGATGAAGGCAGTTCGCGCCAGAGCGAACTGGTCGAAATTGCTGCCCGCACCGGCATGCGCATCGTGGGCCCGAATTGCATGGGCATCATCGTGCCGCATCACCACATGACTTTGTGCTCGTCGGTGGTGCTGGAAACCGACAAGCTGCGCGATGGCAGCATCGGGCTGATCAGCCAGAGCGGCGCGCTGATGGTGTCAATCTTCGATCGCGCCAATGATGACGGCATCGGCTTCCGGCATTGCGTGTCACTGGGCAACCAGGTCGATCTGGAAATCTGCGACTTCATTGAATACATGGCAGGCGACGAGCAGACCAGCGCGATCTGCACCTATGTCGAAGGCCTGCTCGACGGGCCGCGTTTTCGGCGTGCCGCAGCGGCCTGTCGCGCCGCCGGCAAGCCGCTGTTCATGGTCAAGACCGGACGCACCGAGGCCGGCGTCAGGTCGGCCCGCTCGCACACAGCCAGTCTGGCCGGTTCGTTTGAATCCTTCGCCGCCATCTGCCGTGAAGAAGGCGTGGTGCTGGCGCAGGACCCCGACGACATGGTGCGCGCGGCGCACCTGTTGTCGCTGCATCGCGGTTGCCGCGCAGGCGGCGTGGCCGTGCTGTCGACCTCGGGTGGCGGTGCCGGCATTGCCTCGGACCGCGTCACTGAAATCGGACTGGAACTGGCCACGCTGACACCGGAGACACGCGAACGCCTTGGCGAAATCCTGCTACCGCCGCAAGCGGACAATCCGGTTGACCTGGGTGGCCGCAAAATGCCGGAATCCACCGAGATCGCCGGCCTCGCGACCGAAATTCTTTTCGGCGATGCCAGGGTGGGTTATGGCCTGGGCGTGCTGACGTCCATGCCCTTTTTCGCCGTGCGTTCCAAATTGATCGGCGAAGCGGCGCTCGCTTCGGGCAAACCCTGCATACTGGTACTCACGCCGGGTGCCGCCGCCAACACGTCGCGGCAGATTCTTCGCGACATGGGCCAGTTTCATGTTGATCGCTTCGAGGACGCACTGCGCGTGTTGTCGCTGATCGACACCCATTTGCGCCTGAAGGAGGCCGCGTTACCGGCGCCAATACGGCCAGCGGGACTGCCTGTTGCGGCGCCTTCCCCGGCCGCAGGATCGCTGACTGAAAGCGAAGCCAAGCGCATGCTGGCCGCCTATGGCTTGGCTGTGGCGCGCGAAGCCGTTGCTGAAACGCCGGACGGCGCCGCGCAGAAAGCGCAGGAAATCGGCTTTCCGGTGGTGCTCAAGGCGGTATCCCGCGACATTGCCCACAAGAGCGACGTCGGCGCGGTCAGCGTTGGGCTCGCCTCCGGTGAGGCAGTACGCAAGGCGGCCGCCGACATGCTGGTGCGCCTTGCGAGCAGCGCGCCCGGCGCGCGCATCGAAGGCTTTTCCATTCAGGAGATGGTCCGCGGTGAAGCTGAAGTGATCATCGGCGTCAACAACGATCCCCAGTTCGGCCCCATCGTCATGGTTGGCCTCGGTGGCATTGCCGTGGAAATCCTGCATGACGTGGCGCTGGCACCGGCACCGCTGTGCATGACACGAGCCAGGGCCATGATTGAACGATTGCGCTCGATGCCGCTATTGCAGGGAGCACGGGGACGCCCGCCCCTCGATATCGACGCGGTGGCTGACGCGCTGGTACGTCTTTCCTGGCTGGCGGCGGATCTTGGCCCGCAATTGGTGGACCTGGAGGTCAATCCGCTCATCGTGCGCAAGCGCGGGGAGGGCGCAGTTGCCGTCGATGGCCGCGGCACCATCGCCACGACATGAACACGAACGCGACCTGCCCCTCCCACTGACCAGTCGATATGACCCCTTCCAATCCCGCCGCGATATCTTCCGAAACTACGCCGACCCCATCGGCGCCGTTGCTTTCGGTGCGCAATCTCGCCATCGAGTTTGTCACCGATGAGGGCATATTCCCGGCGGTACGCGGCGTGAGCTTTGATCTGGAACGCGGTAAGTGCCTCGGACTGGTCGGAGAATCCGGCTCTGGAAAAAGCGTCACGGCACTGTCGCTGCTTGGCCTGATACCGCAGCCGCCGGGGCGCTACGCCAGCGGCGAAATTCTATTCGAGGGACGCGACCTCACCCGTGTTCCTGCAGCGGAACTGCGCGCCCTGCGCGGCGGCGCCATCGCGATGATCTTCCAGGAACCGATGAGTTCGCTCAATCCAGCCTTTACGATCGGCGACCAGATCAGCGAGGCCATACGCGTGCACGAACACATCGGGCACAAGGCCGCGCGCGCGCGCGCAGTCGAACTGCTGCGCGAGGTACGCATGCCGGCCCCCGAGCAAAGACTTGACGAATATCCGCACAAGCTCTCTGGCGGCATGCGCCAGCGCGTGATGATTGCAATGGCGCTGGCCTGCCGACCGCGCCTGCTGATTGCGGATGAGCCCACGACAGCACTCGACGTCACCATCCAGGCCCAGATCCTGACCTTATTGCGCGATCTGCAGCAAAGCCATGACATGGCCATTCTCATCATCTCGCACAATCTGGGGGTGATTGCCGGCATCGCCGATGAGGTCGCCGTGATGTATGCCGGCCGCATTGTCGAACAGGGCGGCGCCGAGCAGATGTTCCGCCAACCCGAGCATCCGTATACGATTGGACTTCTCGGCGCCATTCCGCGCGGCAGTCGCAGCAGCGGACCATTGGTCGCGATCGAGGGCATGGTGCCTGATCTGCGCACGCTGCCTGCAGGCTGCAGCTTCCAGCCGCGCTGCCCGTTTGCTTCGGCGGTGTGCACCAGCGATGATCCATCGCTGCGTTTGCTTGAGCCGAACCATCGCTCCGCGTGCCATAACGCGCCACTGGAGGCGGCGGCATGAACGACAACGTGCCGCTGCTATCGGTGAAGGGCCTCACCAAGCATTTTCCGGTCGGCGGCTTTCTCGGCCGCAACATCGGCAAGGTTCGCGCCGTCGATGGCATCGATCTGGAGATCGGACGTGGTGAAACGCTCGGCCTGGTGGGCGAAAGCGGATGTGGAAAATCCACCACGGGCCGGCTGGTATTGCGACTCATCGAGCCGACCTCGGGCCAGATTCGATTTGATGACATTGACCTGGGCGCACTGTCGTCCAGCCAAATGCGGGCGCAGCGCCGCCATCTGCAGATTGTTTTTCAGGACCCGTACAGTTCGCTGAATCCACGCATGACCGTGCGCGATATCCTCGCCGAGCCGCTGCGCATCCATGGTATCGCCAACGGCAGCAATATTGATTCGCGTGTGGATGCGCTGCTGGCCATGGTGGGGCTGCCCGCAGCCCATGCACGCCGCTATCCCCATGAATTTTCCGGTGGGCAGCGCCAGCGCATCTGCATCGCCCGTGCGCTCGCCACCGAACCCAGGCTGATCGTTTGCGATGAAGCAGTATCCGCGCTCGATGTGTCGGTGCAGGCGCAGATCCTCAACCTGCTGCACGACATCCAGTTGCGCTTCGGGCTGAGCTATTTATTCATTTCACACGACCTCACCGTAGTGCGCCACGTGACCGACCGCGTTGCCGTCATGTATCTCGGTCGCATCGTGGAACTGGCAAGGACGGCTGATCTTTTTGCCAATCCGGGACATCCCTACACTCGTGCATTGCTCAGCGTAATTCCGCTGCCGGTGTACGGGCAAAGCGTAAAACGCGATGTGGTCGAGGGCGATGTACCCAGTCCGATGGCGCCACCACCGGGTTGCCACTTTCATCCGCGCTGTCCATATGCAATCAAGCGCTGCGCCGAAGAAACGCCCACCCTGACTCAGGACAGCGCCGGACATGCACTGGCCTGCCATCGCGCATCCGAATTGCCCGCCTGGCAGGGTGGGGCAATGGAAGCTGCCATTGCCCCGCGCCAGGAACGATTGCAGGCGCGGTTCAGGCTGGTACCGGTGGAGGCCGCAAAAAACGAAACGGTTGCGACAGATTGAGAACCGGTTTCAAAATGATGACAGGCACGAGAAAAAATGCGCTCAACCCGCTCCGAAATGCGTGCATATGCCTTTCCAGACCGCGGGTTTTGGGTACGGATGATGTATATCCGTACCCAAAACCCGTGGCCGCAAGCGAAGCGCGCGAGAACACCCCCAAAAGCCCTGCACGGGCGAAGAATCCGCCCGTGTGGGTCAAGTTTTGTGTGCGGATGATGAGGCTTTCCGCACACAAAACTTGACCTCTGATAAAACCCTCAAGTTTCATTTTGAACCCGGTGCTAAAGATACCGAAAAGGAGTCCAAGTTGGTAACATGAGTTGTCGTCGAATCGAATGGTTGTAGCACTGATTTTCAAAGCCGCGGTTAGTCAAACCTAGACAAGGGGTCTTCATGATGAACTTGAAAAAATTGCTTCTGCCCATGTTGATGGCATGCCTGTTGTTCAGCGCGACTGCGTCGGCACAAAGCATTCTGCGCATCGGCCTTAACGACGATCCGGACGGCATTGATCCCACCGTCAGCCGCTCCTATTCAATCCGTCTGGTGCTGGCAGCGGTGTGCGACAAGCTATTCGACATCACGCCAGACCAGAAGATCATTCCCGTCCTTGCCACCGGTTACCAGTGGTCCAAGGACAATCTGTCGGTCACCATAAAATTGCGCCCCGGCGTCAAATTTCACGATGGTGAACCTTTCAACGCTGAGGCCGTCCGCTACAACATCGACCGCAGCCTCAACATGAAGGGCTCGTTTCGCAAAGTCGAGATTGAAGCGGTCAAGTCGGTTGATGTTATCGACAACCTCACCGTCCGGTTCAACCTTTCCGAGCCGTTGAGTCCGCTGATTGCCACGCTGACCGATCGCGCCGGCATGATGATCTCACCCAAGGCCGGCAAGGAACTGGGGGATAAGTTCGGCACGGCGCCGGTATGCGCCGGTCCATTCAAGTTTGTCGAGCGCGTGGCGCAGGGACGCATCGTGTTTGACCGCTTCGCCGACTACTGGGACAGCGCGAACGTGCATTTCAACCGTGTCATCTTCACGCCCATCACCGACTCCACTGTTCGGCTATCGGCGCTTCGGTCAGGCGAACTTGACATGATCGAGCGCGTCTCCCCGACCGATCTCAAACAACTCCGCTCCGATCCCAAATTGCGTGTCGGGCAAATACCGGAACAGGGCTACCAGGTCATCCGTTACAACATCAATAACGGCCCCAGGGGCAAGCTGCTGGGCGAGGATCCACGCGTGCGGGAAGCCATCGAGGCCGCGATCGATCGCCAGACGCTGGTGAAGGTGGTATTCGACAACGAATATATTCCCGGCAATCAGTGGGTTCAACCGAAGAACTATTACTATAACTCCAAGATTCCGGTTCCGAAACGCGATGTCGAAAAAGCCAAAGCACTGCTCAAGGCCGCCGGCAAGCCCAACTTCACGTTCTCGCTGATCGTGCCGCCCGAGCGTGACCGGCAGGAGGCGGCGCAGGTGCTGCAGTCCATGCTGGCCGAAGCCGGCATCAAGATGAATATCGTCAGCCAGGAAAACGTCACCATGCTGACGGCCGGTACCAAGGGGGATTTCGAGGCCTACTTTACCTTCTGGAGCGGGCGTCCCGATCCGGATGGCAACATGTACCAGCACTTCTCGTGCAAGAGCCGGCAGAATGACCAGGGTTACTGCAATCCCAAGTTCGATGCCTTTGCCGGAAAGGCACGGCAGATCTCGAATCCGGCCGAGCGCAAGAAACTGTATGACCAGGCGACGGAAATCCTCATGCGCGACCGTCCGGTCCTGATGCTGTGGCACCGGAACATCTTCACCGGCTACAACGCCAAGATACGCAATTTCACGCCCTATCCGGACGGCATCATCCGCGTCAAGGGTATCTGGACATCCTGAGCAACTGATCGCGAAGAAGGCCCTACTCCATCATGTCGTTCTGGACCTTCATCGCCAGGCGTCTCGCAGTCCTGCTGCCGACGCTGTTCTTCGTATCGATACTCATCTTCTCGCTGCAACACATGCTGCCGGGCGACCCGGCAGTCGCACTGGCTGGTGAGGAGAAGGATCCCGCGGTCGTTGAAGAAATACGCAAGAAATACGGCCTGGACAAACCCATCCCGGTTCAATACGGCATCTGGGTCGCCGGTATCATGTCGGGCGATTTCGGCATTTCCTATCGCACCCAGATATCGGTATCACACTTGATTGTTTCCAAATTGCCGATAACCCTTCAGCTGGCGGTTGGTTCCATGATTATTGCACTCATCATCGGCATTCCGGCCGGCATCGTGTCAGCGGCGCGGCGCGGGCGATTCTCCGATGCAGTTGCCAATTTCATTGCCCTTTCCTGCATATCGATACCGCACTTCTGGCTTGGGATCATGTTGATCCTGCTGTTCTCGGTCAATCTGGGCTGGTTCCCGGCATCCGGCTATGTGCCCCCCTCGGAGGATCTATGGCGCAGCCTCGTCAGCCTGTTTCTGCCCTGCGTCGTGCTGGGCACCGGCGTGGCCGGCGTCATGATGCGCCACACGCGCGGTGCGCTGCTGCAGACGCTGGGCGCCGACTATGTGCGGACCGCGCGGGCAAAAGGACTGACCGAGCGTGTCGTGGTACTCAAGCACGCGCTGCGCAATGCGCTGGTGCCGGTGATCACACTGGGCGCAATCGAGTTCGGCCATTTGCTGTCGGGCGCAGTGCTGACCGAGCAGATTTTCTCCATACCCGGGTTCGGCAAACTGATTGTCGACGGTATATTGAATCGCGATTACGCGGTCGTGCAGGGCGTCGTTGTGGTTTCTGCCGCGCTCTATATCCTGCTCAATCTGCTGGCGGATATCTTCTACTTCGTCGCCAACCCGCGCATGAGAGGCTGAAGCGTGTCCGCCACGACCATTCCAGTTGCATCAGCCACGCCAGCGGTAGCCTCCCCCGGACGCAATCGCGTGCTGCGGCGCTTTCTCAACCGGCCCGCCGCAGTAGTGGCATTGGCCATGGTACTGGGTTTCATCCTGGTTGCCATTGCCGCGCCCTGGCTCGCTCCCTACGATCCGATCAAGACGGATTTTCTGGCTGTACGCAAGGCCCCCTCTGCGCTCTACTGGCTGGGAACCGATGAAGTCGGACGCGATGTGCTGTCGCGCATCATCTGGGGCGCGCGGGCGTCGCTGCTGGCCGGCGTGATCCCGGTCACCCTGGCGCTGCTGCTGAGCATTCCGCTGGGCCTGCTGTCCGGATACGCAGGCGGCTGGACCGATGGCATCATCATGCGATTTACCGATGCCATGCTGGCGATCCCCTTCCTGATCGTCGCCATTGCGCTCGCTGCCTTTCTCGGGCCCAGCCTGACCAATGCGATGATCGCGATTGGCGTCGCGGCACTGCCGACCTTCCTGCGACTATCGCGCGGCACGGTGCTCGCCATCAAGACCGAAGACTATGTCGAGGCAGCACGCGCCGTGGGCAATTCACACGTACGGATTGCACTGAGGCACATCCTGCCGAACATGCTTCCTCCCCTGCTGATCCAGGGCAGCATTACCATGGCTGCGGCGATCATCGCAGAGGCAAGCCTGTCCTTTCTTGGTCTGGGCCAGCAACCGCCCTCGCCTTCCTGGGGAAGCATGCTCAACGCCGCACAGCGATATCTGTCAGTCGCACCGTGGATCGCCTTGTACCCCGGCCTGATGATATTTGGCGTGGTTTTTTCCCTGAACATACTGGGTGACGGGTTGCGCGACGCGCTCGATCCCAAGGCCCACTGACCGGAAAGGCGAGTCAATGAGTTCTGTCTGGATGCACCCTATCGATACTCCCAATGCGTGGAAGGGATCGCAGTTTGAAAACGATGCGTCCTGGATTCTGCAGCTGACCCGCGAAGAAATCTCCGATATCGAGCATGCCGTTGACTTCGCCAAGGCCAGCGGAATGAAGCTGGAGGACATTCAGCAGGCGCAGTTTCCTCTCACTGTCATGGCCAAACGGCTCACTTCGGTCTATCAGGAAATCCGCAATGGCAGAGGCTTCGTCATTTTGCGTGGTCTGCCCGTGGACCGCTACAGCGCAGAAGACGTCGGTCTCATTTTCTGGGGCATCGGCCGTTACCTTGGCGCGCCGCTCTACCAGAACCAGAATTATGATCTGCTCGGGCATGTCTATGACTACGGTCGCAAGTACGGTGAAATCGACGTGCGCGGCTATGAGGGGAAGGGACACCTGCCCTACCACACCGACAACTGCGACCTGGTCGGGTTGCTGTGCCTGCGCAAAGGTTTGAGCGGCGGCATCAGCAGCATCGTCAGCTCAGTCACCGTCCACAATGAGATCCTCGCCACGCATCCGGAATTTCTCGGTCTGCTCTACAACGGGTTTTATTACATCCGCCGCGAAGAGGCGCTCACCTCGAAGGGCGTCTCGGAGACACCGGTGCCGGTATTCGGCCACCGGGATGGCGTCGTGAGTTGCCGCTACATCCGCAATCAGATCAATGCAGGCGCCGTCAAGCGAGGGCTGCCCTTGACCAGAATTGAACTCGAAGCGCTCGATTATTTTGATGAACTGACACGACGCGCCGACCTGCGCCTGGACATGGACCTGCAACCGGGTGACATGCAGTTGTGCAACAACTACACGACGCTGCACTCACGCACGGAATTCACCGATGGTCCTGAACCACACCAGAAACGGCACATGATTCGTCTCTGGCTGAAGTACTTCGAGACTTGGCCCATTGCAGAGCAGTTCCACAAACAGATGGGCTACGTCCATTCAGGCGACAAAAAGAAGGCAGTCGAAGCATAGGAACTGTTTCACTGCGATGGCAGCGACACTCACCCGGGGTCATTGCTCAAATCACATTTCCAGCACGCAGTTTTCGAATCTCGTCTTCTGTGTAACCCAATTCGCCGAGAATGGCATCGGAGTGCTCCCCCACTGCCGGAATCGGATCCATGCGGCAGGTGAAAGCGTCACTCGCACCCGGCGGAAAAAGTGCCGGTACCGGTCCACCGGGTGAGGCCACCTCTGTCCAGCGGCCGCGCGCGGCCAGTTGCGGATGATTCCAGAATCCATGCATGTCATTCATGCGCGCATTGCCGATGCCCGCCTCATCGAGCAACGCGATAACCGTGGCACTTTCAAGTGCTGCAAACCGCGCCTCAATCAATGCCTGCAATTCGCCGCGATGCGCATTGCGTTGTTCGACGGTACAGAATTTTGCATCCTGCCTTAACGCCGGCTGCGCCATGACAATGCGACAGAAGGTTTCCCATTCGCGCTCGTTCTGCACGCTGAAAATCACCGCCCCTTCGCGCATGGCAAAAGGCCCATAGGGATAAACGCTGGGATGACTGGCGGCGCTGCGCGGCGCCTGCGGCTGATTGGCGAACGCGTAGTACATGGGGTTGCCCATCCACTCGCCCAGGGCTTCCAGCATGGACACATCGATATGACTGCCCCGGCCGGTGCGCCCACGCTGCAACAGCGCAACCAGGATCTGACTGTAGGCATACATGCCGGCAGCGATATCCGCGACGGAAATGCCGGCGCGCGATGGCGCCTCCGGCGTTCCGGTCAATGTCAGCAAACCGGTCTCGGCCTGAATCAACAGATCGTAGGCGCGCCGGTCGCGATAGGGACCATTCTGACCATAGCCTGAGATATCGCAAACAATGAGACGGGGATGACTGGGACGCAATGCCGCTGCGGAAAGCCCGAGACGTGAGGAAGCCCCCGGTGCCAGGTTCTGCACCAGCACATCGCATTTTTCGAGCAGTTGGCGAATAACCCGAGCACCGTCCGGATGACGGATATCCAGCGTGATGCTTTCCTTGGATCGATTGAGCCATACGAAATAGGACGACTGGCCCTTTACCCTGGAGTCATAGTTGCGCGCGAAATCGCCACTTCCCGGTCGCTCCACCTTGATGACGCGCGCACCCAGATCGGCGAGTTGCCGCGAAGCAAATGGTGCCGCCACGGCATGCTCCAGGGACAGCACGGTAATACCATCGAGCGGACGCGGATTTGCAGATTCTTTTTGTGTCATGTGCCGGCGAACGCCCTATTCTGAGAACGGCGGAATCTGGCGCCGGAACATGGCAAAAACCAGTTCCCAGTCACGGTTGGCCGCCTGCTTGTCGTAGACGTCGCGATCAGGCAACGCATAGCCATGATCGGCACCCTGATGCATTTCATATCGGTATTTGACAGCGCAATTGCGAAAGGCCTCATCCAGCGCCTTGATGGTTGCCGGCGTGGCGTTGCGATCCTTTTCAGCAAATCCGCAATAGAGCTCTCCCATCAACTTTGCTGCCACTTTATGGGGAGACTCCGGCCGATCTGTCACCAGACTCGTTCCGTGAAGACTGGCCGATGCACGGAAGCGCTGCGGGAATTGCCCGGCAACCAGAAAAACATGCCGCCCACCCATGCAATAGCCGAGGCAACCCATTGCGCCCGGTCGAACCGGTTCTCCGTGGTCAATAAAATCCAATAGTGATTGCGTGTCCTGGACTACCATCGCGTCGGTCAATGCTTCGCGCGAGGCCCTGGCCGCTTCGCGCCTGCGTTCATCCAGGAGGTCAGAAGAAATCGTCTGATTCCTTTCGTTGCGGAATTCATGCCGCACCCGGCCCTGCCGGTAGTACAAGTCCGGGACCACACAGTAGTACCCCACCGTCGCAATCCGTCGCGCGATATCGAACAACTCTTCGCGCACGCCCCAGATGTCCATGTAGAGGATGACCGCCGGAAACGGCCCGTTCCCGCCCGGTTGCGTAATGAAGGTCTCCATCGCGCCATCTGGTGTCTGAATGTCAATACGTCTTTCTTTCATCTATCGTCTTTCATCCAGTGTCGTGAGTCAGAAATTGCCCGCATCAGAGGTCGTTTCGGGCATTTTGAAATGACCTGTTGAATTCAGTCAACCTGCACGCCCGATGCCTTGATCACTTTCGCCCATTTCTCCACATCGCCTGCAATCAGCTTCGCAAACTCCTCCGGGGTACTGCCATAGGCATCCACACCCTGGCTGGCAAAGCGTTCACGCACGTCAGCGAGGCTCAACACCTTCGCAATATCCGAGTTCACTCGTGCAATGACATTCCGCGGCGTTGCCGCAGGCGCAAGTACGCCATACCACAGGATCGCTTCGTATCCGGGCAGGTCTTCGGCTATCGCCGGAATGTCCGGCGAACCCTGGGAACGCTTCGCACCCGTGGTGGCCAGCGCGCGCAACTTGCCTGCGTTGACCTGCGGCATCAGCGCCAGCGGCGTGCCCATCACCATGCGCACCTGGCCACCGATAACATCGGCAAGCGCAGGAGCAACCCCCTTGTAGGGAATGTGCGTCATCTGGATACCTGCCATCATGTCGATCAGCACAATGGCCAGATGCCCGACCGACCCGCTTCCCGCCGATGCATAGGTCAGTTCCGCGGGTTTCGATTTTGCCAGCGCTGTCAATTCCCGTACCGATCGGGCCGGCAACGACGGATGCACCGCCAGCATGAGTGGACCAGCACCAACCAACGTGATTGGGGCAAAATCCCTGACGGTGTCATACGGAAGCTTTGGATAGAGACTGGAGTTGATGGCATGGCCACCCGAGGCAATCAGCAGCGTATAGCCGTCCGCTGGTGATTTTGCGACAAGGTCCGTGCCAATAATGGTATTTGCGCCCGGACGGTTATCGACAAGCACCTGTTGACCGAGATACTCGCCCAGCCTTGGCGCAATGGCCCGCGCAAAGATATCGTTGCCGCCACCGGGCGGGAAGGGCGAAATCAGCCGAACCGGCCGGACCGGGTAGCCTTGGGCCAATACCGTGCCGCAAACTGCAGCGAGCACAAAAACAAGGACGCTGTTACGCAATCTCGCAAGC
Organism: Betaproteobacteria bacterium; assembly: GCA_947479645.1. GTDB lineage: Bacteria > Pseudomonadota > Gammaproteobacteria > Burkholderiales > SG8-39 > CAIYPG01. The sequence continues at coordinate 12,556 of CANKAJ010000058.1, forward strand.
ATGCCTGCCTCCAGAGAACCATTCCTGGCGTCCACCAACTGATGAAAAATCTGTCGTGACTGGGTTTAATGGGGGTAAAACTAGGACTTCCAGGCACACACAAACTTGAGGGTACTGCTGGCAGTGGCACCATCGGAAATGTAGTCCCATGCACTCGCCTTGTTCAGGTTGACCAATACATTTCCGGTCGCCATTGGTCCTGCATAGGTGGTCAGGGACAGCAGGCGCCTGCGCCCCTCCTTGCAGTCGTACTCAACGAGGAGTCGCCGTGACAGTTCGCCCCCCGTATCCTTGGTCTTGAGATCCTGCAATTCCGAGACGCGCCGGACATTGCCGTTTATGCGCATCGTGTCGGAATCAATGTGAAAAGCAATTTCAGCCATCTTGACCCACCCGGCCCATGACGGCACGGCTGAAAATACCAACAGCAAACACAAGACGAGTCTCATAGTCCCTCCTCGACGTTTAGCCATTCTTGTAACGCATACCTTGCATGGCCCTGTGCGTGAGCCCGATTATCATGGCTGCCGTCGCGCCATCCCTATTACCAGGAAATCTCCCGATGGAACTGCGGAGCAACACGCCTTCCAATGCCATGTGCAGCTTCAGGCCTCCTGGCGAACAGGAGAGTGCTATTTCACTTTTCGCCGCGAAGCCTCTATGACAGCCTCCACCCTGGCCTGGACACCCTGCATTGCCAGCGGCATCGCCAACAACCTGTCAACCGCCTTGGCGGCATCAGGCGCCATCAAGGGTGGCGTGGAGCGCGAATTCTTGCTCTCGGCCAGGCGCTTCAACATGCGCATGCGACGTTGTGACTCCAGGGCGGCTGGAGAAGGCAGGCCCAGCACAATTTCGAGTTCCATGAGCAGGGCATCGCGCTCGGATTGCAGCTTCTGCGCTTCGGCACGCCACGCTTCAGGTCCGCGCAACGCCGCAGCCTCCAGCGAGGCAAGCCGCGCGACGACGCGTGCATCGAGTTTCTCGCCTTCCGGCAGCATGGCCTGAATTTCAGATCGGATTGAATCCAGGTTTGGCATCTCGCCATTGGCCAGTGCCTGCTCGGCGCGTTCGACCACGGCCAGACGCTCGGCCGCGGCGGCACGCTGGCGGCTTTCTGCTTCTCCACGGATTGCAGCAATGCGTGACGTGGCAGCGATGCGCACATTGGAGAATTTTTGTTCCAGATCTCTCAACGGCTTGCGCTCAGGCCATGGCAATGACTGCCAATTGGCGCTGATCTCATCAATCCCGCGCCTGATTGCCTGCGCATCATCAGAATGGGCAAGCGCCTGCATGTCCTTGACCAGCTTGTGACGATCCGCGAGAAGCTCATCGCGCTCGGTATTGCGCGCGGCTTTTTCTGCGTCGCGTTTTCCGAACAGCGCAGAACCGGCCGCGCGGAATTCATCCCACAACGTCTGATCTTCCTTCGCCTTGAGGCGGATGGCGCCCTTCATGCCCTCCTGCCACTGCTTTTGCAAACTGATCATGGCAGCCATGCTGGCACCATCCGCGGATTTCTCGGCAATGGCCTTGGCCTTGTCGATCAGATCGCGCCTTCGCGCGCGCTCGGCGTCGCGACGAGCATCGACCTTGGCATCGATTTCAGCAGTGAGCGCATCAAAGCGCTTCTGCATGCTGCGCGCCTCCTTGCGCGGCAGTGCGCCTGCATCGAACCAGGCCTTTATCAGTTCCCCCCGTTCACTGAGCACGCGCCCCCACTCGGCACCTGCAGAGACTCTTTCTGCCAGCGCGGCAATCCTGTCCAATACGGCCATCTTTTTCGTGGCGTTCTCGGCGCGCTGCTTTTCCAGCGATTCAAAATGTTTCTTGGCCGGCGCATAAGCGCGGTCACAGGCGCGGCGGAATCGCTCCCAGAGCCCTTTGGACGAGGTGCTATGCGCCTTGTCGAGCTTGTGCCAGCGCTCCTGCAGATCGCGCACGGCTTTGGCCAGTTCTTCCGGCGAAGGTGGGGATGTATCCGCACCTGCAACCAGTGTGGCGGCGTGATCTTCAGATGCCACTTTCGGCGGCTCTTCGGATACCGCACCGGCAAGGACTGCTTGCTGCACTTGCGGCACAGCTTCGCCAACAGGCCACGGGAATGCAGGGAGCACAGAGGCGGGGGTGCTTGTACCCACCGGCCAGGGAAAGTCCGGAAGTGCGTCCTTGGACGCGCGCACTCGATCCGTGACGGACAACCGCTTGACCAATGCCTCGGCCTCGCGGCATAGCGCTTCGCGCGCCTGAACATCCCCGAAGCGCCTCCATTCATTCATCTTCGTCAGACGTTCGTGGCAGCGTTTGAGGCGAAACTCCAACGCTGCGGGCAATGTCCGCACGTCGGATGCCGCGGCACGCTTGTCACTTAGCGCCTTCTCGACTTCATTGGCCTGGAGATGCTGCCCCTTGTCCAGCAGATGCTCCAATTCCTTGATCAGGGCCTCGACTTCACTGCGGAATTGCAGTTCGACGCCGCGCCGCGCCTCGTTCTGCGCCCGGGTTGCGCTGTCGATGCTGGCACGCGCTTCGGCGGCCGCCTCTTCCAAGGGCGCTCTGAGCACGGGACGCACAATGGCAACCGAATGTGCAAATTCGGCACGCCACGTCGAAGTCATCACCGCAGGATCGGCACGAAGATCAGCGACCAGCTTGCGCGCGTTCGACAATGCCCGACTCTCGGTGGCAAGAATCGCATGATGTTCAACGAGCCGCTCGATCGTTGACTTCAACTGGTCGCGCTCCTTGGGAATCGACGAAAAAGCAGCCAGCGAAAGCCTGGCATGGGCGCTTTCGCGCTCCACCACAAGCGCCGCCAGATTCTCAGGTTCAACCGCCTGCGCTCCATCTGAACGCTCAAGCAGTTCGGCAAGGGCCACTTTCATGCGGTCGGCCTCACGCCGTATCTCCCCTTGCTCCTGGAATTGTGCGCGTGCCTTCTCCTGAACCACGGCGTGGCGCGCCTGCAATGCATTAAAGGCAATCACGTCCTGCGCAGCAGAAGGTGACAGGGACTGCCATTCCCGTTCAGCATTGGTAAAGGCGGTCAGCGTCAGCTCCCCTCTTGCCAGCAACCCTTCCACTCGCTCGCAGATTTCGGCGGCATGGCGCTCCACCTCACGCGCAGCCAGCAGGGCGTCGGCGCGATCACGCGCGGCACGATACAGGCGACGCTGCTTGTCACGAAACTCGGTGGCGATCTTCTCCAGCAGATCGATGTCGCGCAGACTCCTGGCCGCAGCCGCTCGGGCACCGATGAGGCCCTCGCCGTGCACCACCTGAACGCGGTCGGTGTCGTTATCCAGCGTCTCGGTCAGCGCGATCGCCAGCAGTTCACTCTTTGCATGGGCGACGAGCGCAATGCGAAAGGAGGCCGGCGCTGATAGCAGCTGCGCCACCACGTCGCCCGAGGAAAGCACCTGATCGTCAAAGCGCGCGCCCAGGCAACTGGCAAGATAGGCTTCATCCCCAACCTGGACCACGCCGACCAGGCGCAATTGCGCGTCCGCATCCATGCGCTCGAATGCCTTGCGGCGCACACGTTCGTCGCCATCCTGCAATGCCAGTTGTTCCAGCAATGGGTCGTTGTGGGGTACATCGCCGAGTGCTTCGAGCTTTTGCTCGGGACTGGCTTTGTCCCAATTGATCTTACCGGAGAGAATTTTGGAGAACATACTCATGCGCGGAGCAAGCCCCGCCAATTAAACGTCAATCTTGCAATTCAGGCGCTTGACAATGCCCATCCATCTTCAGCATTTCGACAAAGTCTTGCCGAAAATTCTTCCGAGGATCTGGATTGTGGCACAAATGCACATACATGCCTTGGCGCCAGCAAAGACTCAGGTCCTGCGAATGACGCTACAGGCGACGCGAGCCCCGGCATTGCCCGTGGGCTGAGTCTTGAAATCATCCGGATCCTTGTGCACGATCAGCCCTTTGCCAACGATATCGTTCTGGCCATTGCCAATGGTGATGACATCAAGATCGACGTTCAGCGTCGCAATACCGTCGCTTCCCGCAACCAGCATTGGCATGTCGCCGGCGTGCCTCGCGGTCGACGCCGGATGCGCATGCGGATGGCTGGCCGGATTGAAATGCCCCCCCGCACTCAGCCCATCGCCGGAACTGCAGTCGCCCTTTTCATGAATGTGGAAGCCGTGATTGCCAGGCGCCAGTCCGGAAATGCGGGCACTCACCTGCACCTTGTCGCCCTTCTGGGTGAAATTGACGGTACCCGCGGTGGCATTTCCTTTGGTTGCCTCAAGCACCGCAACAGCGGAAGCACCATTCCCCGTCATTCCGGCGCATCCGGAAATCAACGCACTCGCAACAGCAATCGCAATCAATCTAATCATCGCAAACCTTTCTCCAAAAATTAAGCTCAATTCAGCGGCAGGCCATGTCGAGCACCAACTGAGCTACCGTGCGTGGTAGAACCTCATGCCAATCGTCCGGCGAGTTGTCAATGGCGACGGTGTTGCCTTTTCCCATCGGCTCGGAATACTCGGCGAGTGCGATGTTCCTGTATCGTCGCCCACTGCAGTCGTACTCGTTGCGCAACTGCACCGACATTCCGCCATCAGGACTTCGCTCCTTCCAGTCCTGCAATTCCGATACCTTGACGCCCCCAACACCCTTTAGCACAGTGGTGGGATCGAAGTAGGCCGTGGTTCCTTCGGCATTGACAGCCACCCGTTCCCACTCAGCCCAAGCCGGGCCGGCAATCAGCATCAACAAGAATACTGCAAATCGCATATCAATCCCGCATTAATGAACTTCCTGCAGCCACTCCTCCCCGCAGTGGAGCATTTCCACCATCATCATGCCATAAGCCGGCGTTTCACTCAGCCGCGAATGATGCACAATTGCGCCTGGTCAATTTCGCTCGCCGCGCAACTTGCATTGCAACAATGGGAATGCGGCCTAATGGGAAAGGGAACGGCACATGAATTTCCACAACAAGGTGGTGCTTGTCACGGGTGCGGCCGGCAATCTGGGCAGGGCCGTCGCGAAAAAATTCGGCGAAGCTGGCGCATCGCTCGTGCTGTTCGATATCGACCAGAAGGCGCTTGACACCGCATACTCCGGCCAGGCGCAGCGCACCTTGACTGTATCCGTGGACCTGCTCAATCAGGAGTCGGTTGGCGCCGCGGTTGAAGCGGCGCTACGGAAATTCCAGCGCATCGATGTGCTGGCCAATATTGCCGGTGGATTTCGCATGGGCAATCCTGTGCATGAAACTCCGGCCGACGTCTGGCGGCTGATGATGGAACTGAATGCCGGCACGGTCATGCATATGGCGCATGCCGTCGTGCCGCACATGCTGGCAGCCGGAGGGGGACGGATCATCAACATTGCCGCCACTGCGGGCCTGGGCGGGCGGGCCGACATGGGCGCCTACAGCGCCTCGAAGAGCGCCGTGATCCGCCTGACCGAAAGCATGGCTGCCGAACTGCGCGAGAAGGGCATCAATGTGAATTGCCTCATGCCCACGATCATCGATACGCCGGCGAATCGCGCAGACATGCCCAATGCCGATCCTGGGCGCTGGGTTTCGCCCGACGCGCTGGCCGATGTCATCCTGTTTCTGGCCTCGGACGCTGCGCGCGCCGTGCATGGCGCCGCGATACCGGTGGCAGGATTGAGTTAGCGGTTGCAATAACGACGCTTCGAACTGACCTGCCAGTCACTTATCCGTCATTGCGAACCGCTGTCTACTGCGCCACCCCGAGCATGCGTTCCACATAGCGCGCGATCTGGTCCACCTCGAGATTGGCCCTGCCACCAGTTTTGAGATGCTTCAATGTTGTTACGGTGACGGTATGCGGAATCAGATTCACATCAAACTCCGGTCCATTGACGGCGTTCACGGTCAGGCTCACGCCCTGCACGGTGATGGAACCCTTGCGGGCAATGTAGCGTGCCAGTTCGGCCGGCGCGCGAACGCGCAGCAGCGTGCTTTCGCCCACGGCGCGGAAGGCCACGACCTCGCCAACCCCGTCGACATGACCCGACACGAGATGGCCACCCAGGCGATCGGACAGGCGCAGTGACTTCTCCAGATTCACTTCCCCTGGAGCATCCAGTCCAATCGTGCAATTGAGCGTTTCGGCCGACACATCTGCTTCAAATCCCGATGTGGACTTCGTCACCACGGTCAGGCACACCCCGTTGACTGCAATGGAGTCACCGATGGCCACGTCGTCCATGCCAAGGCGCACCGCATGAATGGCGAGGCGCACGCCGCCATCGCGCTTGTCGACGCGCGCAATTTTTCCCAGCGCCTGGATGATTCCTGAAAACATCGTTTACTCCTTTCAGGCTTGCAAATTCGCATTTCTGAAACTGCAGCAACTGGCTGCTTATCGGCAATCTTTTTCAACGCAATCTGAAGCAGGGGGTCCAAGGGGGAAATTTCCCCCTTGTTCATCGACTCCTTAGTCTGGCCAGGATGCGCACATCCTCTCCCAGCGGCAGCATCTCACGAATGGTCAACGCCGGCATCTGCGACAGCTCGGTCATTTCCGGCAGGTCAAACATGCCCAATCCTGCGCTGCCGATCAGCCTGGGCGCAAGATAAATGAGCAATTCATCCACGCATCCTTCAGCCAGCAGCGAACCATTCAGCCGCGTTCCGGACTCAACGTGAATCTCGTTCATGCCACGGCGGGCCAACTCCTGCAACATCGGCGGCAGGTCCACCTTGCCACCCGCATTGGGTAGCACGATGACCTCAGCCCCCCTGTCCTCAAGCTGGCGGCGCTTGTGTGCGTCATCAGCGCCGGCGAATACCAGTACCCGGCTGCCATTGAATATGCGCGCCTTGGGCGAGGTCTCCATGCGGCTGTCGATGAGGATGCGTTGCGGCTGCCGCGGCGTATCCACCCAGCGCACGGTCATGCGCGGGTCATCGTCGCGCACCGTGCCAAAACCGGTCAGCACCGCGCAGGCGCGGGCGCGCCAGGCATGACCGTCGCGGCGCGCCGTCTCCCCGGTAATCCATTGGCTCTTGCGATTGGCCAGCGCCGTGCGACCGTCCAGCGTGGCGGCGACCTTCATGCGCACCCACGGTCGTCCGCGTGTCATACGAGACACGAATCCGATGTTGAGCTCGCGCGCCTCATCTTCCATCAGCCCCGTTTCAACCATGATGTCGGCGTCGCGCAAGCGCGCTATGCCTTCGCCGGCAACCAGGGGATTGGGGTCGCGCATGGCGGCCACCACGCGGCCCACGCCGGCCGCGATCAGCGCGTCGGCACAGGGCGGCGTGCGGCCATGATGGCTGCACGGCTCCAGCGTTACATACAGCGTGGCGCCCTGCGCCCTCTGGCCAACCGCCCGCAATGCCATTACTTCCGCATGCGGCTCACCGGCTTTTTCATGGAACCCCTCGCCGATGATCTGGTCGTTCTGCACGATCACGCAGCCGACGCGGGGATTGGGCGTCGTCGTCCACAGGCCGCGCTCGGCCAGCAGCAGCGCGCGTGCCATGTAATTCCTGTCGAGTTCAGAGAACATTCAGAACCTTCTACCGACGAGCGGCTGTTTAGCGTCGTCTACTTGGAGGGCTTGCGTGTGCGTTTGCTGCTCGGGCGCTTCACCGAAAGGATGGCATCCCGGAAATCATCGCTGCGCTGAAAGTCCTCGTACACGGAGGCGAATCGGATATACGCGACATCATCCATTTTCTTCAATTCACGCATCACCAGTTCGCCCACCACGCGACTCTTGACTTCACGTTCGCCCAGCGCCAGCATGCGCTGTTCGACGCGGTTGATGGCCTCTTCAACCTGCTCGGCCGGCACCGGGCGCTTGTGCAGGGCGCGCATGAAGCCGGTGCGTATCTTGTTGCGATCATAGCTGATGCGATAGCCATTGGACTTCACCACCAGCGGCATGGACAACTCCACCCGCTCATAGGTTGTGAAGCGCTTGACGCAGGATTCGCACTCGCGCCGGCGGCGCACGCTGTCGCCATCGTCGGAGAGGCGCGAATCGATGACCGCCGTATCGTTGGCCTTGCAGTAAGGACACTTCATCCGTGCCTGCTCCCCTCGACCGCGGTCCGACCGGAACTCAGGCTGCCGCCACTGCGCGGGGCGCAGCGCCGTAGACCGGAAAATGCCGGCACAGGGCTTCCACATCCCGGCGCACCCGGGCGAGCACCGCGTCATCGGCCGGTGCTTCCAGCACGTCGGCGATCAGATTGGCGACTTTCTCGGCTTCAACACCACCGAATCCGCGCGTCGTCATGGCCGGCGAACCAATACGGATGCCACTGGTGACAAAGGGCTTTTCCGGATCATTGGGGATGGAATTCTTGTTTACGGTCAGGTGGGCGCGACCCAATGCGGCCTCGGCTTCCTTGCCGTTGATTTTCTTGGCGCGCAGGTCGAGCAGGAACACGTGGCTCTCGGTACGCCCCGACACGATTCTCAGGCCCCGCTTGGTCAGGGTTTCAGCCATGATTCGGGCGTTTTCGACAACCTGCTTCTGGTAGGCCTTGAAGGAGGGTTCCAGTGCTTCCTTGAATGCCACCGCCTTGGCCGCGATCACGTGCATCAGCGGCCCGCCCTGCAGGCCGGGGAATATGGCCGAATTGATGGCCTTTTCGTGCTGTGCCTTCATCAGGATCAGGCCGCCTCTGGGGCCTCGTAACGTTTTGTGCGTCGTGCTGGTCACCACGTCGGCAACGCCGACCGGATTCGGATACAGACCCGCTGCAACGAGGCCGGCGTAATGGGCCATGTCCACCATGAAATACGCACCCACATCGCGGGCCACTTTCGCCATGCGCTCGAAATCGATGCGCAGCGAATAAGCCGACGCACCGGCGAGGATCAGTTTGGGCTTCTTCTCGTGAGCGAGGCGCTCGACCTCGGCATAGTCGATCTCTTCCTTTTCATTCAGCCCGTAGCTGACGACGTTGAACCACTTGCCGCTCATGTTCACCGGCGAACCGTGCGTCAGATGCCCACCCATGGCGAGCGACATGCCGAGGTAGGTGTCACCCGGTTTCAGCAATGCGAAAAACACCGCCTGGTTGGCCTGCGACCCCGAATTGGGCTGCACGTTGGCGGCATCGGCGCCGAACAATTGCTTGGCGCGATCAATGGCCAGAGTTTCGGCCATGTCCACATACTCGCAACCGCCGTAATAGCGCTTGCCCGGATAACCTTCGGCGTACTTGTTGGTCAGTTGCGATCCCTGCGCTTCCAGTACAGCACGACTGACATAGTTTTCGGACGCAATCAATTCAATGTGGTCTTCCTGCCGCTGGTTTTCCAGCTGGATAACACGGAAGAGTTCGGCATCGGTGTGGGCAAGATCGCTCTGGTTCATAACAGGCCTTAGTGTGAAATCGGGAGACAGTCGAGTAACAATCGTCGGAAAAAGTCGGAAAATGTCAGGACACAGCGCTATTTTAGCATGCCCCCCCCACTCATCCACGCGACCATTCCACTTACAATTCAATTAGTTATGCAATAGGAACACACCGCAACCGCCGCTTGTGGCACCATCGCCTGTATGTTTGACCAGTCCCTATTTGAGCAACCCCTGGCCTTTGTCGACCTGGAAACCTCCGGTGCGACAGCCAATTTCGATCGCATTACCGAAGTCGGCATCGTCACGGTCAACCCCGATGGCGGCGTGGATGAATGGAGCACACTGGTCAATCCCGGCGTGCGCATACCGCCATTCATCGAATCGCTCACCGGCATCAGCAACGCCATGGTGGAAAATGCGCCACCCTTCGAACACATTGCCGCCGAAGTACTGCGCCGGCTGGAGGGGCGCCTGTTCATCGCGCACAACGTGCGCTTTGATCACGGCTTTCTGCGCCAGGAGCTTGCCCGTCTCGGCCACAAGTTCCGTCCCCGGCTGCTGTGCACGGTCAAACTGTCGCGCACGCTGTATCCGCAGCAACGACGCCACAATCTGGATTCGCTGATCGAGCGCCACCAACTCGAATGCGGCGCGCGCCACCGCGCGCTCGGTGACGCACAGGTGCTGTGGCAGTTCGTCAAGGTAGTGCAAAAGGAATTTGATGCGGGCGTCATTGCCAACGCCATCAACATCCAGTTGCAGACGCCAACGCTGCCGCCCGGACTGCCGGCGGATGCCCTTGAGGATCTCCCTTATGGGCCGGGCGTGTATCTCTTTCATGACGAGCGCAATGCGCCGCTTTACGTGGGCAAGAGCGTGAAGCTGCGCTCGCGCGTGCTGTCGCACTTTGCCGGCGATCACAGTTCGTCGAAGGACATGCGCATCTCGCAGCAGGTGGCGCGCATCGAGTGCATCGAGACTGCCGGTGAACTGGGCGCCCTGCTCACCGAAGCGTGCCTGGTCAAGCAACTGCTGCCCGTGCACAACCGCATGCTGAGGCGCAGTCAGGACCTGTGCGTGTTTCTGTGGTCACCCGGCGAATTGAGTTCGGACGCGCCCAAATTGGCTCGCGCCTCCGACATCGACCCGCTGCACCTGGGCGACACCTTCGGCGTGTTCCGCTCCAAACGCAAGGCGCTGGAAGCGCTGCAGGCCATCGCCGATGAATACGGGCTGTGCCCGCAACTGCTCGGACTGGAACCCGGAGGTACACGACCTGCCGACAAAGGCGCCAACATCCGCAATCGCCCGTGCTTCGCCCATCAGATACACAAATGCCGCGGCGCCTGCTGCGGCAAGGAAACCCTCGCCGCACACAACTTGCGGCTGCTGGAAGCACTGACCAAACTGCGCCTGAAAGCCTGGCCCTACAAAGGGCGCATCGGCATACGCGAATCCTCGGAAGACGCCCAGCGCACCGACATCCATGTCATCGACCACTGGTGTTACCTCGGCACGGTGCGTTCCGAACCGGAACTGTTCGACCACCTGGCCACGCGCATGCAGCCGGTGTTCGACATCGACACCTACCGCATACTCATCCGGTTTCTCGAGCGCAAACGCGGCAATCTTGAAATCGTGCCGCTGGGGGAAAGCGCGACCCGGCCGCTGGCACTCGAACTTCCGGGGTGATGCGGGCTGGTTTTTTGATGTTTGCGTTGCGACGCTCAGTCAGGTTTCGGCGTTACGCTGAACAGCGTACGATGTGTATGTAAAAACACAGGAGTGCACAGTGCGCACCAACATTGTGATTGACGACAAACTCATGCAGGACGCACTCCGAGCCACGGGTGCGAAAACGAAGCGCGAAGTCGTTGAGCTTGGTTTGAAGACTTTGGTTGACTTGCAAAAGCAGGAACAAGCTCGACAGCTCCGCGGCAAAATCACTTGGGAAGGTCCTCGTCAAGCAGTATGCGCATCGGAGATGAGCGCGGCGCACGCCTCTTCAAGCACTGCTACCGCCAGCTCACGACTGACGGACGGAAAATCATCCAGAAAAACCGCCAGCGAGTCCCCAGCCTCCAAGTGATCGAAGAGCGTCTTGACCGGGACGCGCGTGCCAGCGAAAACAGGAGTTCCGCTGTGGATCTCGGGATCGACGGTGATCAACTGGGTTTTCATGGCGGACTGGGTTTTTGATGGCGCGGAGCTAAGCGGCACGGCGCTTTTGGCCGCGCCCGCTTGAGCGCGAAGCTGGAAGTTGCTCATGGTGCTCGGCGTAAGCATCAAGAAGACGCCGGATCATTCGCTGATATTGGGTATTGTGCTTCTGCGCCTGGGTCTTGAAGAACTCCACGCTACGCCTGCTCAGAGCAAGCGTTACTTTGACTCCTTCATCCCGAAAGACCAGATCTTCCGGACGAGGAAGGAAGTCGGAAACAACTTCAAGTTTTCCGAGGGGCTCGTTTGTGTATTTGATTTTCGCGCTCATAGATGTGCTTTCCTTTTCGCCAGTAACCTGCCCCGAAAATACGGATCGCATCGCCGCGATACACGAACCTGACAGTGAGTATCCCGTCTTCAACGCGACCGAAGCAGTAGTGCCGCGTCTCGTTGGAACTATGCGAAAGATCGGGAGTCCATATACGACAAGTTAGCCGACGAGTTTGTCGTATTCGCCATGGGTGCCAATCCAAAACCAGTGGACACCGCCCGGGACCGGGAGCCCAAGCGCCCTGAAATAGAGACCGACTCTGACGCTGTGAAATTTGCCGTTGTTGACCGTCTTGAAATGCAGTGACGGATGCGCTGGATCGGTCCTCAACTGAGCGAAGCTACTCCGCGCCAGCGCTTGAATGCCAGGGGGTAGCTTGTCGAGACACTGCCAAAATCGCTTTGACGCCGTGTGCTTCAAAGCTCTCGCGCCGCGCCAGAGCGATAATCGGCAAGCGCTTCCGCAGCTAGCCCGTCAAACTTTCCGGAGGCGGCGTCTTGCTCAATTTGCTTGTCCCATACGGCGGCATCGTATTCAGCAAACCAGCGTCGAAATTCGGCCAGGTCCGAAGGGGGCAGCGACTCGACAGCCTTCTCAATAGACTTTACGTTTTCCATGCGCACACTCCAATACTGATGCGACAGAAAGAAGTATGCAGCAAGTCACTGCCCAGGCGCAATTTCGTGAATAATGGTTTTAATAGGGGACACCCATTAGCCGGTCTACGTCCGCTTCATCGGCACGCATGCGCAGTACGATGGCATTGACGCACAGACGATTTAAGGGAGACGGCAATGAATATCAAACCGATCAGGACCAAAGCCGACTACAGGGCGACGCTGGCTGACATCGAGGCGCTGATGGGGGCGAAGGCCAATTCCGCCGATGGCGAACGTCTCGACGTCCTGGTTACATTGGTCGAGGCTTATGAGCGCAAACATTTTCCGCTTGAGCACCCCGGACACATTGTGTCCAACTAGCAACGATGCGAGACGGCGCGGAAGATCCTCGTCAAGCGGTATGCGCATCGGAGATAAGTGCAGCGCGCGCCTCTTCAAGTACTGCTACCGCCAGTTCGCGACTGACGGACGGAAAATCATCCAGAAAAACCTCCAGCGAGTCCCCAGCCTCCAAGTGATCGAAGAGCGTCTTGACCGGGACGCGCGTGCCAGGGAAAACGGGCGTTCCGCTGTGGATCTCGGGATCGACGGTGATCGTCATTGCGCAGCTGCGACCGGTTCCAGCGTGTAGACGCGTCCTAAAGATGCTGCGGCTTTGAGGTCGCCCACCCGCAGTGCTGCACGAACACGGTCCAGACGGTTCGCATCTTCGACCGACAAATACGGTGACCAGGATGTTTCGTCCTCGATGATCAGGACTTCCACTGCGGCCACGTATCGGCCTTCGTGAACAAATTTGGTCTTTTGCTTCGATGTCATTTACGCCTCGTCATGAGTCGGTCGCCCCAACCCGCAACTCGCCCAAACCCGCCGTTCAAAGAAACTGCGCAACCGCCTTCAGATCGACATTGCCGCCAGAAATAATCACACCGACGCGTTTGCCGGCCAGTTCGCGCTCTTTGGAAAACAACCCCGCCGCACCCAGCGCCCCCGTTGGTTCGACCACGAACTTCATGCGCTCCCACAGATAGAACATGGCCTGCAGCAGGTCTTTATCGTTGACGGTCATCATGTCGTGCACGTGGGCGAGCACCAGCGGAAAGGTGATCTTGCCCAGCGAGTGCGTGCGCGCGCCGTCGGCAATGGTGTCGGGGTTGTGGCAGCTCTGTAGCGTCTTCGTCCGGAACGAGCGCGTGGCGTCATCACCCGCCTCGGGCTCGACGCCGATCACCTTGCAACCGGGCGACATGTGAGAAGCTGCAATGGCACAGCCGGAAATCAGGCCGCCGCCACCACAAGGCACGAACAGATAATCCAGCGGACCGGTCTCTTCGATAAGTTCCAGTGCCGCCGTGCCCTGTCCGGCGACGATGTGGGGATGATCAAACGGCGGGATCAGCGCCAGTCCACGCTCACGGGCAAGTGACTCGGCAAAGGCTTCACGGTCCGTGGTGTGCCGGTCATACAGAACAACTTCGGCGCCATAGCCGCGCGTGGCGATGATCTTCACTGCTGGCGCATCCTGCGGCATGACGATGACGGCACGTATGCCCAGTTGGCGTCCGGCCAGCGCCACCGCCTGGGCATGATTGCCGGATGAATAAGCGAGCACGCCGCGCGCGCGCTCCTCGGGCGACAGTTGTGACAGCGCGTTGAAGGCGCCGCGAAACTTGAACGCCCCCATACGCTGAAAACTCTCGCACTTGAAGAATACCGTCGCCCCCGTGCGCGCATCGACGGTGCCGGAAGTCAGTACCGGCGTTCGATAGGCGTGGCCGGCGATGCGCTTGGCAGCGGCGGCCACGTCGGGGAAGGTGACGGGGAGATTGGACGACATCAGCCGCTCAAATTGTCATTCCGAAACCCGCGTCGCAGCCAAGCCCGTGTAGAAGACCAAGCTGAGGAATCTGCTCTTGTGACAAGCAGATTCCTCGCTGCGCTCGGAATGACATAAAGGGGTTTAGCCCTTGGCCAGCTTCGCCGCCGATGCGCCGGCAACCTTGCCGAACACCATGCCGGCCGCGAGGCCGGAGCCGCCCGGGTAGTTGAAGTAGAAAATGCCGCCGACCAGCTCGCCCGCCGCGTAAAGGCCGGGGATGGGCTTGTCTTCGGTATCGAGCACATGACCTTCGGTGTTGATCTTCAGGCCGCCGAAGGTGAAGGTGATGCCGCAGGTGGTGGCATAGGCCTCGAAGGGCGCCTCGTCGATGGTGTTGGCCCAGTTGCTCTTTTTTACCGCCAGGCCCGTGGTGCCGCGGCCATCCTTGATGTTCGGATCAAAAGGAACGTCCTTCATCACCGCGGCGTTGTAGGCCTTGACCTCCTCAAGGAAGCCCTTGGGATCGACACCATCCAGCTTTTCGGCCAGTTCCTCCAAGGTGTTGGCCGTGACCTTGGTCACCTGCTTGATGCGGTATTCAGCACGCAGCATCGGGATGATCTTCTTGTCGAACACCTGCCAGGCAAACTGCTCGGGCTGCTCCAGGATGACGCGGCCGTACTTGGCATAGGTGTAGTTGCGAAAGTCCGCACCCTCGTCGATGAAGCGCTTGCCATGGGCATTCACCATGATGCCCCACGGATAACTGTGCTTCTGGAAGTTGTCGCCGACGGCCAGATCGCCGGTGGGCGGCGCGTTGCGCTCCCAGCCCACGGCATGGCAGCCGGACCAGTGACCGGTGGCCTGGGCGCCGACTTCAAAGCCCATCTCGTGGCCCATGCCGGTGTTGAAGCGCGTGCCGCGCACCTTGGCCAGGTCCCAGTTCGGTCCCAGGTAGCGAGTACGCCACTCGACGTTGGCCTGGAAGCCGCCGCTGGCCAGCACCACGGCCTTGGCCGACACTTCCTTGGTCTTGCCGTTCTCCTTGTACTTCACCCCGTGCACGCCGTCGTCGTCGGCGATCAGGTGCGTGGCCATGGCGTTGTACTTGATCGTGACGCCGTTTTTCGTGGCGATCTTGTGGTGCGCCTCGACCAGGCCGGGGCCGCCGCCATACGAGCATACGGTGAGGCCGCCCCAGAACTTGAACCGGCCATTGATCTTGTAGGCCTGGGCGCCCCAGATCGGCTGAAACCGCATGCCCTTCTGCTGCAGCCACTTCATGGTGGGGGCGATGTTCTTGACCATCACTTCCACCAGGTCCGGGTCGCAGCGATTCTGCGTCACACGAGCCAGGTCGTCGAAGAAGTTCTCTTCGGTATAGGTGCCGAAGTCAGTGATGGAAATCTCCTGCTCGGTGAGATCGGGCATGAGGTCCTTCAGGTCGTCCACGTTGTTGTAGACGGTGCGAATGTTGCCCGCGGTAAAGGTGGAATTGCCGCCGCGCTCTTCCTCGGAGGCGCGCTCCAGCACCAGCACGCTGCAACCCTGCTCGCGAGCCGAGTGTGCCGCGCACATCGCGGCATTGCCCGCACCGACCACCACCACGTCAAACAATTCCGTACTCATGTTGCTGCTCCTTTGATGATTCACTCAATATAAATTCATTGACCGCGATTCCCGCACTGCGCATCGAGACTACAAATCCTGCAAACTCTCCCCGCTGAGGTGGGAAATGTCGCCCCACACCTCCATTTCCCATTTTCCCTTGCGGTACTTGAAACGGTTGATACTGGCATTGTAAAGCGACCACGACCGCGGTGTACCGGGCGGCAACCCCATGACATGCCGGAACAGGGCGCCGCACACACCGCCGTGGGCGGCCACCACCACGGTCTTGCCGTCGGATTCCACCGCCACACGCTCCAGTGCCGCGATGATGCGGTCCTGGAACTGCGCCACGCTCTCCCCGCCCGGCGGCACCGCATGCGGGTCGTGGCCGCGATACTTGGCCCATTGTCCGGGATATTCGGCCTCCGACTCGTCCATGGTCTTGCCCTCGAAAATGCCGTAGCAGCGCTCGCGCAGGGCTTCATCGAAGCGCGCCGTATGCCCGGTGCGTGCGGCGATGTGCTCCACCGTCTCGCGCACCCGGCCGAGGTCGGACGCATGAATGGCGTCGAACGGCTCCCGGGCCAGCCGTTTGCCGAGCGCCTGCGCCTGGAGAACGCCCGTTGGCGTCAGCGGACTATCGCTGTACCCCTGGATGCGCCTCGCCACGTTCCACTGCGTCTCACCGTGACGCACCACGACCAGTCTGGATTGGGACATGCCTGGAAGACCTTCGCTTAGTTATCATAGGTTATTAATACCTGAACTTATTCAAAACGAATAAGGATCAATTTCAAGAAATCCAACGCCTCTGCAAACGATTTTCCGAACTATTCTTGTCATCCTGACTCACGCTCAACACGCACGTGTCAGGTGCTGGGGCATCCAGCACAACATCGAATACCATCAACTCGTCACGCCGGAAGCCATGCATGCGCACCGTCTCGCCCGGCCGGCGGCCCGTCAGCGCAGCGTCCATGCTGCCTTTGACGCGGATCTCGTCCACGGCGACGATCACATCACCGGCGGCCAGACCCGCACTTTGCGCGGCACCGCCATCGAGCACATGGGTCAGCCTGAACTCGCCTGCCGCGGCACTGCCGCGCACGCCGACTACCGCCCGCGTCAATCGTACTGAGCGTACCGAACGTGAAAGGGCTGATTTTACCGACCCGCGCCCCCCTTTGTCTGCCTCGGATTCGGCCGGGCGCAAATTC
>CANKAJ010000059.1 GCA_947479645.1 Betaproteobacteria bacterium
CACGATCTGGAGGAGGCGGTCTATCTGGCCGACAAGGTGCTGCTGTTGACCAAGCGGCCGACCCGAGTCGCGGAAATTCTGCATTATGGCGATCCGCGACCGCGCACTGTGGCCACTTTGTCGGAGCCCGGCTTCATCCAGGCGAAGAAACTCAGTCTGGAAATTTTTCAGCGCGAGGTACGGCGCTGATGACCCCGGAAGAAATTGAAGCGTGTGTTGACGCCACGGCGGCAGCATTGAAGCTGCCCCTGGCAGCGGAGCACCGACCTGGTGTGCTGCACTATTTCGGTATCGCGGCGTCGATGGCCGATTTGCTGAATGCCCATGTGCTGGATCTGACCGATGAGCCTGCGCCGGTGTTTGTGCCCGTGTCGCCGCTGCTGCCGCTGCCGCCGGGGGATGCGCCATGAGCACACTCGCATGGACCGAATGCACTGCTGCGCGCATGGCCGAAGGCGTGCGCACTGGCGAAGTGACTGCAACAACGCTGGTCGAACAGAGTCTGCAGCGCATCGCGACGACGGACAGGCAGGTGAACGCATTTACCGACGTGACGACGGTACGCGCGCTGACGCGCGCAGCTGAACTCGATGCCCGCCGCGCCGCGGGAGAGCGCCAGCACGACGCCTTGCCGCTGCTGGGTGTTCCATTTGCCGTCAAGAACCTGTTCGATATTCAGGGCCTGCCCACGCGGGCCGGATCGAAGATCGAGCGCGACGGCATCCCGGCCGCACGCGATGCCGCGCTGGTTCGTCGCATGCAGAATGCCGGCGCCATACTGGTGGGCGGACTCAATATGGATGAGTATGCCTACGGCTTTACCACCGAGAACAGCCACGATGGACCGGTGCATAATCCGCACGATCTCAGTCGCATTGCCGGTGGTTCTTCCGGTGGCTCGGGGGCTGCAGTCGCCGCCGGTCAGGTGCCCATTGCGTTGGGGTCGGACACGAATGGCTCGATCCGAGTGCCGGCCTCTTTGTGTGGCATATTCGGGTTGAAGCCAACCTATGGCCGCCTGTCGCGCGCCGGTTCGTATCCTTTTGTTGCCAGCCTGGATCATCTCGGGCCGTTGGCACGCAGTGTTCGTGATCTTGCACTGGCCTATGATGTGATGCAGGGCCCCGATGCCAGCGATCCTGCCTGTGCGCAGCGCGCCGCCGAACCGGCGTTGCCCGCGCTGGCGCGAGGTGCGCAAGGGTTGCGCATTGCGGTGCTGGACGGCTATTTTCACGATAACGCCGGCCCGCAGGCACGCGCCGCGCTGGCCAGCGTCGCGAACGCACTGGGGGTTACGCGGCGCCTCGAGCTGCCGGAAGTTGCGCGCGCACGAGCCGCGGCATTTCTGATCAGCAATGCCGAGGGTGGCGCATTGCATCTTGCCGATCTGCGCCGTCGCGCCGCCGATTTCGAGCCCTTGTCGCGGGACCGCTTTCTGGCCGGAACGCTATTGCCAGCCGCCTGGGTGGTGCAGGCTCAGCGCTTTCGCCATTGGTTTGCCCGGCAGGTCGCACAAGTATTTGCCGGCGTTGATGTATTGCTGGCGCCGGCAACGCCGTGTGCGGCCACGCCCATCGGCAGTGAGTGGATGGAGATCAATGGCATGCGTTTGGCCACGCGCCCCAGCATGGGCCTCCTGACGCAACCCATATCCTGCATTGGCTTGCCGGTGTGTTGTGTGCCTGTGTGGGCGCAGGGTGACTTGCAGGCAGCGTCGACTGGCCTGCCCGAATTGCCGATCGGTGTGCAACTGATCGCGGCACCGTGGCGCGAGGATCTGGTACTGCGCGTGGCGGCCGCTCTTGAGGCAGCCGGCGTGGTCAAGGCACCGGTGGCAGCGATCAGGATCGCCGCATGAAGCCGGAGGTCAATATTCCGGAAGTGCTGGCGCAAATGCAAGCGGTCTTCGCGCGCTATGAAGACGCCCTTGTCAACAATCGCATCGAAGTCCTGGACGAACTGTTCTGGCCGTCCATGCATACCGTGCGTTATGGTGCCGGCGAGAATCTGATCGGCATTGATGCCATTCGGGCGTTTCGCGTAGCAAGGCCGGCGACCGGCCTTGCGCGCCGGCTGTTCAATACCGTGATCACCACCTATGGCCATGACTTTGCCACTGCCATGACGGAGTTCCAGCGTGAAGGCGGTTCAGGCACTGGCCGCCAGAGCCAGACCTGGGTGCGCTTTCCTGAGGGATGGCGTGTCGTGGCCGCACACATCAGCAACATTAACGCGCCATCCAGCTGATTCGTCGCTGTACCGATTGCGGCATTTGCTGCCTGCAAGAATCCCATCTTGTATACCAATGCACCATGCCAAGGCATTGGTGAACAAATCCGTGTGCATGTGACTGCTGATACATGCCACGAAATGCCTGTGTAGCCTCTGTAGCGGGGCAAAATGAATTGTTGAAGTTTTGTGGCACGTCGTTTGCTTTTGTTTTAAACCAGACGGAGAGTGTGGTTCGCCTTGCTCTCTGCTACATCAACCTTCCTATTGGAGATTATGCAAATGCCGAAGTCATTCAAGCCCAAAACCGCAACCAGGCTCGGGGCGGCCGCACTATTGGGGGGATCACTGCTGATGGCGAGCGGTGCCGGTATCGCTGCAGACTGGAGCGATACTTCGATCGGCATACGCAATGGCAGCAAGTTCGCCGAACCGTTTGGCCGCACCGACATCGGCAAGAACATTGTCAATCTGACCCACGTGAGCGGCTACAAGTACGGCACCAACTTCTTCAACGCCGACTTGCTGTTGTCCGACAAGAAGGATCCTGGCAGTTCCGCTGTCAATGCAGAGGGCGCGCAGGAAGTCTATATCGTGTATCGCAATACCCTCGATCTGAGCAAGGTCACCAGCGGCACTTACAAATTCGGTCCGGTCAAGGGCATGGGCGTGACCGTCGGATTTGACGCAAACGTCAAGAATGACGCGGGCTACAGTTCAAGAAAGCGCATGGCGGTTCTCGGGCCCACTTTCTTTATTGACGTGCCCGGCTTCCTGAATGTCAGCCTGCTGGAACTGTGGGAAAGCAATGCGCCATGCAGCACCTTCGGCCCACCTTCCTGCGTGCCGCGTTACAGCTACAAGACACACCCGATGCTGACGGCCGCCTGGGGTATTCCAATCGGTTCTTCGCTGTTCTCCTATGAGGGCTTTATCAACTACATCGCCTCCAAAGGCAGGAACGAGTTTGGCGGATCCACCGCGCCTGAAACCAACTTCGACAGCCAGATCATGTTCGATGTGGGCGCGGCCATGGGGGGAGCCAAAGGAACGTTCAAGGTTGGCTTCGAATACCAATGGTGGAAAAACAAGTTCGGCAATGATGCCAGCGGTGCCGCAGGTCCTGGCGCATTTGCCAAGACGCCCATGCTTCGTGCCGAATACCATTTCTAGGAGAGCCTTGAGGGGCATTTCGGAATCAACTTAAATCGCATCCCTGATGCAGTGAATATGAGAGGAGGTTTCCCTCTTTGTGAAATTGGTCGCAGGTAGCAGGCAGTAAGTAACATCGACGCGGTACCCATCACGTGGCGAGCCAGTTATCCCTCGCCGCGTGATGGTGATTGTTAAATTTTCTACTATCGAGCGCCCCAGGTGTGCACGCATCTGGGGCGTTTGCCTTTTTGTGGTGCGTAGACTGGGACGCCGGCAGCGATAAATTATCCATTTTGCCGAGCCAGGCGTGCTGACTGTGCCGTGGCACCGATAAAGTACAAGGAATTCAACAGCCGACCCTGGCAATGCCGCTTATTGCTTGAACGATGTCGGTTTGCTCCTGCTTGGCATACGCCGTGCTTTAGCACTTCCCCATACCGGACCTCCGTGGCGGTTGTCGCCGCGGGAATGACGCAATGGAAGAGATGGCGTGAAAGAGTTGGCGTGAGAGACATTGCGTGAATAGCGCGACCCATAAACGGACCGACAGCGTGCCGCTGATCGCCCTGCACAACATCAGGAAGCAATATCCTGCCGTGCTGGCGGTCGATGACGTGAGCCTGTCGGTCAAGGCCGGAGAAATTCACGCCGTGCTCGGGGAGAACGGCGCCGGCAAGAGCACGCTGATGAAGATCATTTACGGCGCGGTGCGTCCGGATGCGGGCCGGGTTGAATGGAACGGGCAACTGGTGAATATTGCCAGCCCGGGCGAGGCGCGCGAACTGGGTATTGCCATGGTGTTCCAGCATTTCGCGTTGTTTGATTCGATTACCGTGGCCGAGAATATTTCGCTCGCCCTGCCGGGAAAGTTTGACCTGAAGGCACTGGCTGCGCGCATCACGGAAGTATCGCAGCGCTACGGACTGCCGCTGAACCCCTTGCGACCCGTGCATGAGTTGTCAGTGGGCGAGCGTCAGCGGGTGGAGATCGTGCGCTGCCTGCTGCAGTCACCCAAACTGCTCATCATGGACGAACCGACGTCGGTGCTGACGCCCCAGGCAGTCGATCAGTTGTTCGAGACATTGCGCATACTGGCGGCCGAGGGCACGGCCATTGTCTATATCAGTCACAAGCTGGATGAAATCCGGCGCCTGTGCCACCGCGCCACGATATTGCGTGGTGGCCGCTATATCGGCGAAGTGGATCCGGCCGCCGAGACCGAGCGCAGACTGGCCGAACTCATGATCGGCCGCGACTTCCCCGAGACCCAGCACCATGCGGTCGTTGCTGGCGGAATTACACTGGAGACCATGGCATTGTCGGTTCCCGGCGATGGTCCCTTTGGCACCGCCCTGAACAGGGTCACGTTGCGTTTGCACTCGGGCCAGATCCTGGGTATTGCCGGTATCTCGGGAAATGGTCAGGCGGAACTGCTGGCGGCACTGACCGGAGAATTCCTGGTGGACGATGCCCAGTCCATCTGGCTGAACGGCATTCCGATCGGACGCATGGGGGCGTCGGCGCGTCGCCGTCTTGGCATGGTGTACGTCCCCGAGGAGCGCTTGGGGCGCGGCGCAGTTCCACCCATGACCCTGACCCAGAATGCGCTGCTGACCGGATACCGGCAAGGGATGGTGCAGCGAGGTCTGGTCAATGCCGTTGCGGTTGCCGCCTATGCGGCGGATTGCATCCGTGAATACGACGTGCGGTGTGGCGGGACGGAGTCCCCCGCACAGAGTCTGTCCGGCGGCAACCTGCAAAAGTATATTGTGGGTCGCGAATTGCGCCAGTCTCCCAAGGTGATGATCGTGGCGCAACCCACCTGGGGTGTCGACGTAGCTGCGTCGGCGCTGATCAGGCAGCAGATCATTGATCAGGCCGCCGCCGGCGTGGCGGTGCTGGTGGTCTCCGAAGATCTGGGCGAAATTCTGGAAGTGTGCAATCAGGTTGCCGTCATCGCCGGTGGTCGTCTGTCGCCGGTGCGCGATGTGTCGGCGACCAACGCCCAGGAGATCGGCGGCTGGATGGCAGGCCGATTTCCCACCGGCGATGCAGTGTTGATGGCGCATGCCGCATGAGCCTGCAGCTGCCCTTTCGCCTGATACCGCGCGCGCAGCCGTCACAGCGCATGCTGGTGGTGGCGCCACTCCTGGCAGTGGTGCTGACGCTGCTGGTCGGGTTGGGCATATTTGCAGCGCTGGGACAGAATCCGCTGACGGCTTTCCGGGTGTTTTTCATCGATCCGGTCAGCGACATTCAGGGCTGGTCCGAACTGCTGTTGAAAGCCTCGCCGCTGTGCCTGATCGCATTGGGCCTGGCCATTGGATTTCGCGCCAATATCTGGAACATCGGCGCCGAAGGCCAGATGTATCTGGGCGGCATATTCGCCACCGGCCTGGCCATTCACTTTCATGAGACGGGCGGGGCCTGGCTGTTGCCCGCCATGATCATCGCCGCTGCGGTGGGAGGCGCGCTGTGGGCCGCGATCACGGCGGCGCTGCGCGCCCATCTGCGCACCAACGAAATCCTGGTGAGCCTGATGCTGACCTATGTCGCCGATCTGCTGGTGAAATATCTTGTGTATGGCCCCTGGCAGGATCCGCAAAGCAACAACTTTCCATTCACGATTCAGTTTGGTGATGATGCCCTGTTTCCGCTACTGGCCTCGTGGAGCTGGCTCGGTTTCGATACCTTGCTGGAAGGCACACGCGTCAACCTGTCCATCCTGATGACGCTGGTGGCGGTACCGCTGGCGTGGCTGTTCATGGATCGCTCATTCATCGGGTTCCAATTGTCGGTGGCTGGATTGGCGCCGCCGGCAGCGCGCTATGCCGGGTTTTCGGAAAAACGACTGGTGTGGGTCGCGCTGTTGCTGAGCGGCGCAGCGGCGGGTCTTGCCGGCGTGAGCGAGGTGGCAGGCCCCATCGGCCAGTTGAATGATCGCTGGACTCCGGGTTACGGTTTCACCGCCATCATTGTTGCGTCGCTGGGCCGACTGCATGTGGTGGGCATCGTCTTCGCGGCGTTGCTGATGGCACTGCTTTATCTTGGCGGTGAAGCGGCGCAGATCGCACTGCAATTGCCCAAGGCCATCAGCCAGGTGTTCCAGGGGCTGTTGCTGATGTTCCTGCTTGGCTGCGACGTGCTGGTGAATTACCGCGTGGAGCGGCGCAGAGCGGCCTTGCCCGTTGTCCAGCCCGTGGCGGCAGCATGATCGAGTCGCTCAATCCGTTGCTCGCCAGTGCGGTCGCGGCGGCCATTCCGCTCATCCTTGCCGCGCTCGGAGAATTGGTCGCGGAACGCTCGGGCGTGTTGAACCTCGGCCTCGAAGGCATGATGCTGATCGGCGCGCTGGCCGCCTTTGTCGCGGTTGCGCATGGCGGAGGACTGGTTGGCGCTGTGCTGGCGGCAATGCTGGCGGGCGCGCTGATTGCGCTGGTATTCGGCTTTGTCACCCTGACACTGCAGGCCAATCAGGTTGCGGCCGGCTTGTCTCTCACCATATTGGGCACGGGCATCACGGCCTTTCTCGGACGCCAGTACGTTGGCTTTCGCGCCCCTGCATCATTTGTCGAATTGCCCATCCCGTATCTGTCGGAAATACCCCTGCTGGGGCCATCGCTGTTTTCCATGAACCTGCTCGGCTATGCGACGCTGGTTCTGCTGGCAGCGACGGCATGGGTGTTGTATCGAACCCGGGCCGGCCTGGCGCTGCGCTGTATCGGCGAGTCGCCAACGGTGGCGCGCTCGCTCGGTCTTCCGGTGATCCCGGTACGCTACGCCGCGGTGGCCTTTGGCGGTGCGATGGCCGGCCTGGCTGGCTGCTATTACGCCGTGGCGCAATTCAAGATGTGGCAGGAGGGGCTTACCTCCGGTAATGGCTGGATTGCATTGGCACTGGTGGTGTTCGCCACCTGGCGACCGCTGCGCGTCGGCCTGGGGGCGCTGTTGTTCGGCGGCGTGTCGGCGCTGGGCCTGTATCTGCAGGCCATCAATGTGCATGTTTCCGTCTTCGCGCTGTCCAGCCTGCCTTATCTCGCCACCATTGTCGTGCTGGTGTTCATCTCATCTGACCAGAATGCCATCCGCAGAAATGCCCCGGCCTCCCTTGGCAAAGCTTTTCACGCCGACAGCTGACCTGGCTGAAGGTCCATTTTCAAACCCGTAACCCACAGGAGAAATCGCATGAAAACCTGGAAACACACCATACGCAATCTGGCCGGCGCCGTGGCCCTGACGCTCTTGCATGGCACGAGCATCGCCGCCGATCCATTGAAGATGGCCTGGGTCTATGTCGGCCCCGTTGGTGACGGTGGCTGGACCTACGCCCATGATCTCGGACGCAAGGCCGCCATGGCCAAGCTGGGCGACAAGATACAAACGACAATTGTCGAGAGCGTGCCTGAAGGCGCCGATGCCGAGCGCGTCATTCGCGACCTTGCCACCAAGGGCAATCGCATCGTATTCACGACATCGTTCGGTTACATGGAGCCGACCCTGAAAGCGGCCAAGTCCTTCCCCAAGGCCGAGTTCTATCACGCCACGGGCTTCAAGTCGGACAAGAATGTCACCATCTACAATTCGCGCATGTATGAGCCGGCCTATCTCGCCGGCATCATTGCCGGGCATGTCTCCAAGAAGGGTGTGCTGGGTTTCGTTGCCTCCTTCCCGATTCCCGAGGTGGTGCGCAACATCAACGCCTATACCATGGGTGCGCGCAGCGTGAATCCCAAGATCACCACCAAGGTGGTATGGGTGAATACCTGGTATGACCCGGGCAAGGAGCGCCAGGCCGCCGAAGCGCTGATTGGCCAGGGTGCTGACGTGCTGTTGCAAAACACCGACTCGTCCGCTGTGCTGCAGACCGCCCAGGACAAGGGCGTCAATGCCTTTGGCTGGGACTCCGACATGACGGCCTATGCACCCAAGGCGCATCTGGCGTCGGCGATCGAGGTGTGGGGGGGGTACTACACCAAGGTGGCTGAGGCAGCGCTGGCGGGCAAGCCCCTCAAGACCACGGTCTGGGGCGGCATGAAAGATGGCATGAACGATCTGGTCAGTATCAGTGCCGCGCTCTCCCCGGAAGCAAAGAAGGCTGTCGCGGAGAAAATGACGGCGATCAAGTCCGGCAAGATGATGGTGTTTACGGGCCCGATCAAGGGTCAGGATGGCTCCATCAAACTGGCGGCCGGCAAGTCGCTCACCGATAAAGAGATCGACAGCGTCAATTACTATGTGGAAGGCGTGGAGGGACAATTGCCAAAATGAGTTAAACCGGACCAATTGCATTGGCCGGTTTAACTCACCGGTGATGGAAGGGATTGCTGCGCAACCCTTCATCGCCGGCGGCGCCTGCACTTTTTCGGTCCGCTCTGAATACAATAAGCCATGCCTGATCTCGAATCGTTTATCCGCGCGCTGCCCAAGGCAGAGCTGCACTTGCACATCGAAGGGTCGCTGGAACCGGAGATGGTGTTCGACCTGGCGCGCAAGCACGGCGTGACGCTGAAATACCCCACGGTGGAAGCCTTGCGCGCGGCTTATGACTTCCATGACCTGCAGTCTTTCCTCGACATTTATTACGCCGGCGCCGATGTGCTGCGTGAGGAGAGCGATTTCTATGACATGACCGCGGCCTATCTCACCCGGGCGCACGCCGACGGCGTGGTGCACACGGAGATATTCTTCGATCCGCAGACGCACACCGAGCGCGGCATAGCCATGGGTGTCGTGATCGGCGGCATCAGTCGCGCGCTGAAAGACGCCGAGACGCGATACGGCATCACGTCGCGGCTGATCCTGTGTTTCCTGCGTCATCTCAGCGAAGAGTCTGCCATGCAAGCGCTGGAGCAGGCGCTCGCCTTTCGCGACCAGTTTGTCGCGGTCGGACTGGATTCCTCCGAGAAGGGGCATCCGCCGTCCAAATTCGCGCGCGTGTTCGCGCGCGCCCGCGCAGAGGGCCTCCTCGCCGTCGCGCACGCCGGTGAGGAGGGCCCGCCTGCCTACATTCGCGAAGCGCTGGGCCAGTTGAAGGTGGTCCGCATCGATCACGGCGTGCGCTGCGAAGAAGATGCTGCGCTGGTGCAACGCCTGGCGACGGAGCAGATCCCGCTGACCGTCTGTCCGCTGTCGAACATCCGGCTCAAGGTGTTCCCGCGCATGGCCGACCATAACCTCGGCCGCCTGCTGCAACAGGGCCTGTGCGTCACGGTCAATTCCGACGATCCGGCCTACTTCGGTGGCTATGTGCTGGCCAACTACATGGCGGTGGCAAAGGCGCTGGCATTGTCGCGGGCACAACTGCGGCAACTCGCACGCAACTCCATTACCGCATCCTTTCTTGACGCGCCGGCCAAACAACACTGGCTCGCGCGCATCGATGCTTTCGACGAGGTGGAATCATGACCGACCCGGTGTTGCTTAACGACTGGCATCCGGTGGCAGCCTCGTCGTCACTGGTCGAGGGGGGCATCGTCACCGCGCAACTGCTGGGTTGGGAACTCGCACTGTGGCGCGGATCGGACGGCGAAGTACATGCCTGGGAGAATCGCTGTCCGCATCGTGGCATGCGTTTTTCGCTGGGCCGCAATACCGGGGAGGGTATCGTCTGCGCCTATCACGGCTGGCGCTTCGAAGCCGATGGACACTGCAGTCACGTTCCGGCCCTGCCCGGCTTTACGCCGTCGGCGAAAGCCTGCGCGCGGGTATTCGCGGCGAGGGAACGCTACGGACTGGTGTGGGTTTGCGCGGGCGAACCTGCCGGTGATGTCCTGCCGTTCCCGGAGTACGACGATGCGCAGTTGCGCAAGGTGATCTGCGGTCCCTACGATGTGGCCAGCAGCGGACCGCGCATCATGGAAAATTTTCTGGACATGGCGCATTTCGGCTTGGTGCACACCGGCATCCTGGGCGATGCGCAGCATACCGAAGTGCGCGATTACCGCGTGCAGCCTTTTGATGACGGTTCCGGCTTCGGCGGGGCGAACGGCAGTGGCGTGCTGGCGACGCAGTGCTTTGCCTGGCAGCCGCAGACCAACAGCCTGTCGCACGGGGGCAGCGATGTTGAGTACACCTATCGCGTGGTGCGACCGCTCACCGCCATCCTCACCAAGCTGCCGCAGGCGCAGCAGGAATTTCGCGAAGCCATCAGCCTGCACATACAGCCGATCGCTGAGGAATTCAGTCGTGTGTGGATCATCCTGGCCATGACCAATTTCAAGCAGTCCGATGACGAGTTGCGCGCATTCCAGGACCACATCTTTCTGCAGGACAAGCCCATCGTCGAGAATCAGGTTCCATTGCGGCTGCCCATCGCCGGCAAGGCAGCCGCGGCCGAATTGTCCATGCGTTGCGATCGCATGTCCGAGGCCTACCGGCGTTATCTGGTCGGGCAGGGCATGCGCTATGGTGTTGTGGTCGAATGAGGGCATTGTGACTGCCAGTGCCGGGCTGCGTGCATTTCGCGGCGATCTGCTGGATTTTCGCGATGATCCTCGACAGGGTGTGCAGGATGCCGTGCGCCATGTCGAGGATGGATTGCTGGTGGTGCGCAATGGCTTGATCGAATGCACGGGCCCCGCCACCGAACTCCTGCGCGGCTTGCCGGCCGGAACGCCTGTCGCCGATTTTCGCGGCCGGTTGCTGATGCCCGGCTTCATCGATGCGCATGTGCACTATGTCCAAACCGATGTCATTGCCAGTCACGGCAAGCAACTGCTCGACTGGCTGAACGACTATACCTTCCCCGCCGAAACCGCCTTCGCCGATCCCGGGCATGCCGCTTTCGCAGCCGAATTCTTTCTGGATGAACTGCTGCGCAATGGCACCACCACCGCAGCGGTATATCCCTCGGTGCACCCGCAATCGGTGCAGGCATTTTTCAGCGCGGCGGATTCCCGCCGTTTGCGCATGTTGTGCGGCAAAGTCCTGATGGACCGCAACTGCCCGCCTGGTCTGCGCGACGAGGCCGAGTCTGCCTACGCCGAGTCGGCCAGCCTGATCGAGCGCTGGCATGGCCGCAACCGTCTGCTCTATGCGGTCACGCCGCGCTTCGCCGCCACGTCCACCGAGCGCCAGCTGGAGCTGGCCGGCCGTCTGCTCGACGAACATCCGGGCGTGCGCATGCAGACGCATATTGCCGAGAACCATGCCGAGATTCGCTGGATCGCCGAACTGTTTCCGTGGAGCAGCAGCTACCTTGATGTGTATGCGCGCTTCGGCCTGTTGCGTCAGGGCGCCCTGTTCGGACACTGCATTCATTTCGATGATGAGGACTGGGCGCGTTTTGCCGCCGCGGGGGCGGTTGCGGTGCATTGTCCGACCTCCAATCTCTTTCTCGGCAGCGGCCTGTTCAATGTCGATGCGGCCCGGCGTGCCGGTGCGCGCGTGGCACTGGCTACCGATGTCGGTGGCGGCACCTCCTTCAGTATGCTGCGCACCATGCACGAGGCGTACAAGGTGGCGCAGATGGGCGGGCATGCCTTTGACAGCCTGGATGCGTTTTATCTGGCGACGCTCGGTGGCGCCAGGGCGCTCGGCATGGAAGACTGCATCGGCAGCTTTGCCGCCGGTCGTGAAGCCGATTTTGTGGTGCTGGATCCGGGGGCGACAACGCTGCTCGCGCGGCGCACGCAGCAGGTGCCTGCGGGCAATGTGCGGGAGCTGCTGTTTGCGCTGATGATGCTGGGTGATGACCGCGCCGTGCAGGCCACCTACATCCTCGGCGAGGCGGCCATCATCAATTCTCGATAATGATCAATTACTGAAAATATAGTTTATTAGGTAGGTTATTCAGGATTGATTGATATCAATTGACTTGTGCATTTATGTTGCCGATTTCACGGTCAAATCGACAACCAGCCCCGCTTCCAGCGTCGCGATTTCACAATCCTCACTGCCGCCATCACGGTCGATCACCAGAAATTCACAGCAGCCATGCAGGGCGAGCAGCGAATGGTGCCAGGTTCCGCGCCGGAAATTGATGCCTTGTCGCCCATCGGTGATAAAGGCCATCGGTCGCTGCGGCCGCCCATCCGCGTCGGCGGGCGCAACCACTACCAGAAAAGGCTGGCTGTGCAATGGCATGAAGGCCTGGCTGCCGAGGAGGTGGCGTTCCAGTGACGAGACCGTGAGCGGCAGTGCCACCGGCTCGGTGCGGAAGATGCTGAGCACCGGCCGCCCGCCTTCGCGCAGGGCATCGATTGCCGCCAGATCATGAAAGCGCTGTGCCCGGCCGTCGTTGATCGTCAAGGCAGTGGCACCTTCTGTTTCAATGACGTCGCCAAAGGGAGCGAATGCCGCGCGCGTCAGCGGCAGCACCGTCAGTGCAGATGGCGCGGTCACGATGGTGAATTTTCCCGTTTGGGGCTTCCCCACAGGCGCAGCCTGCTGACGCCGCCATCCGGAATCATGTTGAGACGCACATGGCTGATGGTGCCGATGCTGCAGAGTTCCTTGGTGAATTCGTGAATGGCATCCGCCGACATGGCCTGTTCCGGCAGCAGTACCGGCCAGAACAGGCTCTGGGCAATCAGCGCGCTCTCGGGGATGGCTGTCGCCAGCGCGCCCTGCACCGAGCAGCGATCGGGATAATTGCCCTTGAAATGTGCGGTGTCGATTTCGATGCGTTGAATCGTTCCGGGATGACCCAGCGCGATGATGGTCCAGTCGCTGCCAGGCTCCCGGCGGCGCCGGGTTTCCCAGCCATCGCCCATGTTGATGCCGCGCCCGGGTCGCAGCAGGTTGCCGGGCTGGCCGAAGTGTGCGTCGTTGCAGGCCAATGCCCGGCCGCCGTTCTGCACGGCGATCAGGTCGTATGGCTCCGAGCCTGTCCGGGTGGTCCAGTCGCAGGCGACCTGGCCATAGACGCGCAGGCGTGCCACGCCGCCGTCCGGAAAGATGTTCAGTCGGACATGCGTCCAGCTGCGCGTAGCGCCAGCCGCGGTCGCCTCGGCGATCGGCAGGAAATGGTGCGAATTTCCCTTGAGTGAAACCACCGGCAGGACTTCTGTCCATTGCGTGTCGGCCGCCGGCACTTCCAGTCCGGAATGACAGCAGTCAATGGAGGCGGCCTGCGGATAGTTGCCGGTGTAGTGGCTGGTGTCGATGTCAAAGCCCTTGATCAGGCCCGGCAGGCCCAGACGCACCACACAGAAATCGTGGCCGGCATTGCGTCGCCGGCGGGTCTCCCAACCATCCATCCACTTACCCTGCGGCGTGTATTTGTCGGGTATGAATATCGCCGGCGCGACCGCCAGCATGCCGTCCTTGGGCGCGAAGAATTCGTCGCTGGCTTGCACCGCGCTTGCCCCCAATCGGGGATCGGCCAGGTTCACCCATCCGGTGGCGAAAGACGGCAAGTCGATTGCATTGTGATTGTTGGCTGGCGCTGTCATGCATTCATCCGTTCATGTCTTGTCATGGATTATTTCGGAAATACGCAACCGGGCAATGCGCCCGATTTGTTCCAGGCTGTTGTGGAACTCCGTCTCCTCGCTGCCGCGCAGCTGTTCCTGCATGCGCGCAATGATTTCATCGGTGTTCAATCCGCGCACCGCCACGACAAACGGGAAGCCGAATCGCTCCAGATAGGCGCGATTCAATTCCCGCAATTGCGTCAGTTGCGCTTCGGAACAGCGATCCAGCCCCGCGGAGGATTGCTCACGCCGCGAGGCCTCAGTGAGGACATCGGTCAGGATATCAGTCAGGACATCGGTCAGGTCCTGTGGCTTGGCCAGCCGGCCGATCAATTGCGGGTGCGCGCGTATCAGGGCCAGCTGCCTGGCGCGGCTGGCCGCCATCAGTTCGCGTTGCATGGCGGCATGCACGGCATCGGCGCAGGCGAATGGACGTGCCACCCAGGCCTGCCCCGCCACCCAGGGCGAGTGCTCGTACACGGCGCCCAGGCGTACCTCGAACAGGGCGCGGTCCATGGCATTGAGTTGCTCGATGCTTAACAAGGCGCGCTTTTCGATCATGTTTCGCTCAATGTTCCGGCACGCTCAAAGCGCATGCTGACTGGAATGCGGATGGCGCGCCATCCAGTGCCGCGCAATGTCGACACGGCGGCAGATCCATACCCGTTCATGCCGCTGCACATGGTCAAGGAAGCGCGCCAGCGAGGCGAGGCGCGCCGGCCGCCCGGCGATACGACAATGCAGGCCGATCGAGAGCATCTTTGGCGCAGTTTCGCCTTCCGCGTACAGCGTATCGAAGGCATCCTTGATATAGGTGAAGAACTGATCGCCGCTGTTGAATCCCTGCGGCGCGCTGAAGCGCATGTCGTTGGTGTCCAGCGTATAGGGCACCACCAGATGCGCCTTGTCGCCAACCTGCTCCCAGTAGGGCAGATCATCGCTGTAGGAGTCTGCGTCATAGAGAAAACCGCCGTGTTCGACAACCAGCCGGCGCGTGTTGGCGCTGGTGCGTCCGGTGTACCAGCCCAGTGGCGCCTGGCCGGTCAGCCTGGTGATGGCCTCAACGGCGAGGCGCATATGCTCGCGCTCGGTTGCCTCATCCACTTCGTGATAATCAATCCAGCGCCAGCCGTGGCTGGCGATTTCATGTCCCGCCGCCGTGGCGCAGGCGGCCACGTCCGGATTGCGGGCGAGCGCCATGCCCACGGCAAACAGCGTGAGCGGCAGGCCGCGTTGCTCGAACAGGCGCAGGATGCGCCAAACGCCGGCGCGGCTGCCATATTCGAACAGCGACTCCATGCTCATGTGGCGCATGCCGGGGAAGGGCTGCGCACCGATGATTTCGGATAGAAAGGTCTCCGAGGCGGCATCACCGTGCAGCACGCTGTTCTCACTGCCTTCCTCGTAATTCAGCACGAACTGCAGCGCGATGCGTGCCCCGCCGGGCCAGTCAGCCTGCGGCGGAGTGCGCCCGTAGCCGATCAGGTCGCGCGGGTAATCCGGTTCGTACGGAAATTGCATGCTGTCCTATGTTTGTCCTGTGTTGCATTGGTTGCAGCAGCCCTCGGGTGGGAGGCTAGGCGTTTCAGTGAATGTATATGTCGCTGCGGTCGGTGCTGTCAATGGTCTCAATGCGGTGCACCCCGGTCGATCCAGGCGACGAGCTGGCCGCGTTCTTCATCGGTCATGTGGGTCAGATTGGCGATGGGCATGACTCGGGTCACCAATTGTTGCCGCATCTGTTTGGTCTGATCGAGAATCCGCTGCGGCGTGTCGAGCATGACCCCCTTGGGCGGCGCCGGAAAGCCCGGTTGGGTCGGGCTGGCCGCGTGGCAGGTAGCGCAGCGCTGGGTGACGATGGCCTGCGCACGCGCGAAATCGATGCCGGCCGCCGCGGACTTTTCCGCCGGCGGGGCGGTGCGCGGCGTCATCGCGATGATGGCCGCGGCGAGTATCACAATGCCGGTCACCAGCGGCCACGGTGACACCGTGTGTCCGGCCACGTGCTGTTTGTGCCGTGCCACGAACCAGGCCCGTATCAGTGCGCCTGAGGCCGACAACGCGATGAGTACCGCCCAGTTGAAGTGAGCGCCATAGCTCGAAGCGTAGTGATTGCTCATCATGGCAAACAACACCGGCAGCGTGAAATAGGTGTTGTGCACCGAGCGCTGCTTGCCCCGCAGTCCGGGTGCGGGGTCGAGCGGCCGGCCGGCCAGTTTGGCTGCCACCAGTTCACGCTGTCCCGGGATGATGACGAAGAACACATTGGCCACCATGATCGTGCCCAGCATCGCCCCGAAGTGAATGAAGGCGCCGCGCCCGCTGAAGACCTGGCACAAACCGTAGGCGACAGCGGCGATCAGCGCCGACAGCACGGTGGCCAGGGCACGCTCGTGGCGGCCCAGCACCGACTTGCACAACTGGTCATACACCAGCCATCCGCCGGCCAGCGTGGCCAGGCCGATGGCGATGGCGGTGCTGCTGCTGATAGTGGCGATGCTCGTATCGATCAGATAGACATCCGCACTGAGGTAATAGATCAGGCACAGCATGAACATGCCCGACAGCCAGGTGGTATAGGCCTCCCACTTGAACCAGTGCAGCGGCTCGGGCAGTACCGGCGGCGCGACCGGATACTTGCGCGCGTTATAGAAGCCGCCGCCGTGCACCGCCCACAGCTCGCCGCTCACACCAGGCGCGGCTTTCGGATCGGGCAGCGGCAGCAGATGATTGTCCAGCCAGACGAAGTAGAACGAGGCGCCAATCCAGGCGATGCCGGCAACGAGATGCAACCAGCGGCCCAGCAGGTTCAGCCAGTCAACGAGATAGGCTTCCACGCGGCCCCGCGCCTAGTTGGCGCCAAGCGCCGCGCGTGCCGCATGCGCGGGCGCCGGGGTATAGGCAGGTGCGGCGGCCAAGGTCGCGGTGGTCGTGGCCGCGTTGATTTTGGCCGAGTTGATCGTAGTGACGCCGGCTGCCCTGGCCTCGATCGCCTGCTGCAACTGCGCCGCGACGGCGATGGCGATGGCGGCCGGCTCCTTGCTGGCAATGCCGGGAATGCCGATCGGACAGGTGATGCGCGAAATTTCCGCGCGCGTGTAGCCGTAGCGTTCCCAGCGGCCGGCGAAGCTGGCCGCCTTGGTATGCGAGCCGATCAGCCCGGCCCAGTGGACATCATCGCGCTGCATGATGGCGCGGCAGATGACGTCATCCAGATCGTGGCTGTGCGTGAGCACCAGGAAGTGGCTGCCCGACGGTGCGTAGGCCACCTCCTCGGCCGGATCATCGCTCAACAGCGGCGTGACGTTTTCTGGCAGCGTGTTGCCCAGGGCTTCGAACTGTTCCTCGCGGCTGTCGACCCAGGTAATGCGCAGCGGCAGGCCGGACAGCACTCTCACCAGCGCGGTGCCGACATGGCCGGCGCCAAACAACCACAGCGGCAGGCCTTCGGGATCGATGCGCTCGACCACGCACACCGTCCGGTCATCTTCGCGATGCAGCGAGAAACGCGCAGTGGCTTCGGCAACGCCCAACTGCAGGCAGCGGCGCGGAGTGGTCAGGGCCGTCTCGCCCGATGATGTGATCAGCGTGGTCAGCGTGGTCGGTCCGCTGCCGCGCTGCGCCAGCGCCTCTTCGATAAAGGCAAGGTCGCAAAAATCATAACGCTCGAACCACAACTCGACGGCGCCGCCGCAGCACTGCCCCAACGTGGCACCCAGCGTATAGCGGTCCAGGCGGGATGATGACACCTGCGCCTGCATCTGTCGTGCGATGGCGATGGCCTTCCACTCCAGATGGCCACCACCGATGGTTCCGTACAGGCGGCTGTCGGCGCCACCGACCAGCATGCTGGCTCCCGCCTCGCGTGGCGCCGAGCCGCGCACCGCGGCGACGACAATGCGGACCACCGCTTCCCCCTGACGCAATTGCGCTGCCAGTGCCTTGAGCCAATCTCTCATGATGCCACCTCCACTAATGCGGCCCGCCCTGCGGCCAGCCGGTTCAAAGTCAGCAGTACTGCTTCAGGTGTTGCCGGTGCTGGCAGCGGGGGCAGCGACGGCAGTGGGCCGGCGCCGCAACTCGCCACCGCATCGCGAATGGCCTGGAACACCGATATGCCCAGCATCAAGGGCGGTTCCCCCACGGCCTTGGAGCGGTAGATCGTGTCCTCGCGGTTGGGCATGCCCTCGACCAGATGCACATTGGCGATGGCCGGCCAGTCGCGTGCGGTTGGAATCTTGTAGGTTGACGGTGCATGGGTCTTGAGTTCGCCGCGCGGGTTCCACCACAACTCCTCGCTGGTCAGCCAGCCCATGCCCTGCAGAAATCCGCCTTCGATCTGGCCGATGTCCAGCACCGGATTGAGCGAGGTGCCTACGTCGTGAAGGATGTCCACCCGCAACAGGCGCGTTTCACCGGTCAATGTGTCCACCGCCACTTCCGCCGCAGCCACACCGTAGGAAAAATAAAAGAAGGGCCGGCCGGTCAACGACACGCGGTCGTAATGGATCTTGGGCGTGCGGTAATAGCCGGCTGCTGAAAGCGAAATGCGCGCGGCATAGGCCTCGCGCACCAGTTGCGTGAAATCGCGGGTCTCCTCGCCCAGCAGCACACGATCCGCTGCAAAGCGCACCTGCGTTGCAGATAGCTTGTATTGCGCGCAGGCAAAGGCAACCAGGCGATCGCGCAAGGTAATGGCGGCAGCCTGGGCCGCCTTGCCGTTCAGGTCGCTGCCAGAAGACGCTGCCGTAGCCGAGGTGTTGGGCACCTTGCTGGTGTCGGTGGCGGAAACTCGCACGCGCTGCAGCGGCAGCCCGAGTTCTTCGGCCACCACCTGCGCCACCTTGGTGAACAGGCCCTGGCCCATTTCGGTGCCGCCATGGTTCACCAGCACGCTGCCGTCGGTATAGATATGCACCAGCGCGCCGGCCTGGTTGTAGAGGGTGGCGTTGAAGGAAATGCCGAACTTGACCGGGGTCAGCGCGAGGCCGCGCTTGACGATGGGACTGGCGGCATTGAAAGCGGCGATGCTGCTGCGCCTGGCGCGGTAATCGCTGGTGCGCTCCAGCTGATCGGTGATGTCGTCCAGGATGTTGTCTTCGACCGGCTGCAGATAGGGCGTGACATTGCGGTCCGACGTTCCGTAGTAATTGGCCTTGCGCACATCCAGCGGATCGACTCCCAGCGTGCGGGCGATGTCATCCATGATGTTTTCGATGACCATCATGCCCTGTGGTCCGCCGAAGCCGCGAAAGGCGGTGTTCGATACGGTGTGGGTCTTGCAGCGGTGGGACACGATTTCCACGTGTTCCAGGTAATAGGCGTTGTCCACATGGAACATGGTGCGGTCGTTGACCGGCCCGGACAGATCGGCCGAATAGCCGCAGCGCGAAGCCAGCATTACGCACAGCGCGGTGATGCGGCCGCGTTCGTCGAACCCCACCTCATAGTCGGACACGAAATCATGCCGCTTGCCGGTCATGATCATGTCGGCATCGCGGTCAGTGCGCAGCTTGACGGTGTGGCCGGTTTTGGCCGCCAGAATGGCCGCGACGCAGGCAAACAGCGCCGGCTGGCTCTCCTTGCCGCCAAAGCCGCCGCCCATGCGCCGGCACTGCACCACCACATCGTGGACATGCCGCCCCAACGCCTCGCCGACCTTGTGCTGCACTTCGGTGGGATGCTGCGTGGAACTGTGGACCAGCATGGCCCCGTCTTCCTGCGGAATCGCGATGGCGATCTGCCCTTCCAGATAGAAGTGGTCCTGTCCGCCGATGGTGAGCGAGCCCTGCAATCGATGCGCCGCGCCCTGCAGCGCCGCGCGCGGATCGCCGCGGCACAATGTTTGCGTGGGGATCACGAAACTTTGCTGCGCCAGCGCCTCGCGGATATCCAGTATCGCCGGCAGTGCTTCATACTCGACGCGGGCCAGTCGCGCCGCGCGGCGCGCTGCTTCGGTTGATGTGGCGGCGACGGCAAAGATGGGCTGGCCGGCGAACTGCACCAGCGCTTCCGGGAAAATCGGATCGTCATCCAGTATCGGGCCGTAGCTGTTATGGCCGGGGATGTCGACGGCGGTGATGACGCAGACCACGCCGGGTGCCGCGCGCACCGCGGACAAATCCATCGACTTGATGCGGCCATGCGCGATCGTGCTCATGCCCAGGGCCGCGTGCAGGCTGCCGGCGGGCAGGCGCATGTCATCGGCGTAGATGGCACGGCCGCTCACGTGGAGATGCGCGCTGTCATGCCGCAGCGGCGTGCCGACCACGCTGGTGGTGTGATTCGTGGTGAAGGAAATCGGATCTGCGTTGTCGTTCATGCCATCACGCTCCAGCCGATGCAACATGATCGATTTCGATGCGGTCGATTTCGATACCGTTGACGCGGCTGGCCTGTCCCGTTGCAACCGGGTTGTATTCGAAATAAAAGCGCTTGAGCAGCGCGCCCGCCACCTGCAGGCGATAGGCGCTGCTCGCCCGCATGTCGCTCAGGGGCTGAAAATCCGCGGCCAGTGCCGGCACTGCAGCGCTGATGGTGGCCTCGCTCCAGGGCTGGCCGGTCAATGCGGCTTCGGTGTGCTTTGCCCGCTGCGGTATTGCCGCCATGCCGCCGTAGGCGATGCGCGCCGATACGATGACGCCATTGCTTATCTCCATCGCGTAACCGGAGCACACTGCGGAGATGTCCTGATCGAAGCGCTTGGAAATCTTGTAACTGGCCACGCGCTGCGTGCGTGCCTCGGCAGCGAGCGGCAGCGGAATGCGAACGGCGACAATGAATTCACCGGGCTGCAAGGCTTTCTTCTGATAGCCCAGATACAGGTTCTCCAGCGCCAGTGTCCGCGTCGTGTTGCCGCGCTGCAGGAGGACCGATGCGCCCAGTGCAATCAGTATCGGCATGGCGTCGCCAATGGGCGAGCCGTTGGCGATATTGCCGCACAGCGTTCCGGAATTGCGTATCGGCGGGGAAGCAAAGCGATTGGCCAGTTCAGCCAGCATGGGATAGCGGCCGACGATGGCCGCACAGGCATCGGTCAGCGACACCGCCGCGCCGATCTTCAGCATGCCACCGCCCTCGTACACGACTTCACGTACGTATTTGAGTTCGGCGACATCACCCACATAAATCAGCGCTGGAAGATCGCGCAGGTGCTTGGTCACCCACAGGCCGATATCGGTGCCGCCGGCCAGCAGCAGTGCATCGGGCCGGGCCTGATAAAGGCTGGCCAGTTCATTGAGGGAGGTCGGCGCAAAAAAGCCCGGCGCCCGCTGCGAGTTTGTGTCGGGCGCACCG
The DNA here is from genome assembly GCA_947479645.1 of Betaproteobacteria bacterium. Lineage (GTDB taxonomy): Bacteria > Pseudomonadota > Gammaproteobacteria > Burkholderiales > SG8-39 > CAIYPG01. The sequence continues at coordinate 21,096 of CANKAJ010000059.1, forward strand.
CGCAATGCCTGCAGCGCCGCGTGGCGTGCCGGGCTTTGCGCATCGGCGCGGCTCCAGCGCGCCGGTTCGGGGTAGCTGTGCATGCGGCAACCCGCATCGATGATGGGGCGGTAGCCGGTGCAGCGGCACAGATTACCGGCCAGCGCATCGACAATGGCCTCGCGATTGGCGTCCTGTCCGCCCAGATAGAACGCGAACAGCGACATCACAAATCCCGGCGTGCAGAAGCCGCATTGGGATGCATGGCACTCGAGCATGGCGCGCTGCACCGGGTGCAGTTCATCGTCACCGTTGCCAGTGCCACCACCCCTGGCCGGTTGCAGGCTTTCCACGGAGATGACTTCGCGGCCGTGCAAGGTCGGCATGAAGCGGATGCAGGAATTGACGGCGCGGTATTCGATGCGACCCTCAATGCCCCCCTCGGTGCCACCCACGGCATTGGTACCTGGTTCGCCGACCAGTTCGCCGACTACTACGGTGCAGGCACCGCAATCGCCTTCGGCGCAGCCTTCCTTGGTGCCGGTGCGCCCCAGATCCTCGCGCAGATACTGCAGCAGTGTGCGGGTGGCTGGAACGTCACTGGCCTCGATGACGTGACCATCGAGCATGAAGCGCACGCAATCGGTCTTCGCGGGATATTTTTCGGGATGGGCTGCCATCAGCTGCCCCGGTAGGTCGAGTAGCTCCACGGCGACACCAGCAGCGGAACATGGTAATGCTGGTCTGTTGCGGCGATGGCAAAGTGGATGACGATGTTGTCCAGAAACGGCGGATCGGCCAGAGCGAGGCCCTGCGCGCGAAAGTAGTCCGCGACGCGAAACGTCAGCGTATATTGGCCGGAGGTAAAGGCCGCGCCCTGCAGCAGAGGAGCGTTGCAGCGTCCGTCGCCATTGGTGAGCGTCGATGCCAGCAATACCGGCATTGCCTCCGGGCGATCCGGCATTGCCCCGGGGCGATCCTGCATGGCCTCCAGGCGATGCAGTTTGATCGGGACGCCCGCCGCGGGCTTGCCATTGGCGGTGTCGAGGACGTGTGTGGTCAGTATGCCCATGTGGATAATCTGTGTCGGTTCATTTGTTGCACTTGAAGTTGTTCGTGACTGCCTTGTCCGATACTGCGTGTCGCCTGCTGGCCCCATCGTTGCTTTCCAGAATCCTGTCCGGAACAAACGCTTCTCCCGGCAACCCATGCTGTGTCGGGGTGTCGGGCATTACGGTGGTGACGGATCCGGAACCTTTTTCCAGATTTGAAAGCGCAAGATGCATGCCACGACAATGAATGTCATTCTGGTGTCCCGAAACAGTGATGGCAGTGGGCGAATAGGCGAAACGCGCCTGGTCCGGCAGCGAAGCCCGGCAAAACGCGCGGCGAGCGTGCACCAACAAAACGCCATGGAATTGGGGATTGCTTCATATTGGGGCGTGTCCGCCAAGAATCTGTATTCACCGGTCTGTATTCAACCGAAGAGGTGGTCTGATGTCCCTGTTGATCCGTAATGCCGAAGTCGTTGTCACCATGGATGACCAACGTCGCGAACTGCGTGGCGGTGCCATCCTGGTTCGCGGCAATCTCATTGAAGCGGTTGGAACCGATGCCGAGGTGGCGGCCTGGATCGCCGCCGACCCCGCCTCGCGCACGCCGGCGCAGACCGTGGACGCGCGCGGCTGCGTGGTGATGCCGGGTCTCGTCAATGGCCATCATCATCTGTTTCAGACGCTGACGCGAACGATCGGCACATCCGGCGGATTGGTGCTGTTCGACTGGCTGAAGCTGCTCTTTCCCATCTGGAGTCAGGTGGATGCCGAAGCCATCCACGTCAGCGCCAAACTGGCGTTGTGCGAACTGATGCTGAGCGGGGCGACCACGGTGGCCGACCATCTGTACCTCTTCCCCAATGGCGCGCGGCTGGACGATGAAATCGCCGCTGCCGCGGAAGTGGGCGTGCGTTTTCATCCGACCCGCGGTTCGCTGAGCATGGGCGAGAGCGCCGGTGGTCTGCCTCCGGACAAACTGGTGGAGCGCGAAGCCGATATCCTCGCCGACAGCCTGCGCGTCATCGAGCAGCACCACGACGCCAGCTACGGTTCCATGCTGCGCATCAGTCTTGCGCCGTGTTCTCCATTCAGTGTCAGCGGCACGCTCATGCGTGAAAGCGCCCGCATGGCGCGTGCCCATGCGGGGGTGCGCTTGCATACGCACCTGGCCGAAACGCTGGATGAGGATCGCTACTGTCTGGAAAAGTTCGGCAAGCGTCCGCTCGACTACGCCGCCTCGCTGGAATGGACGGGCAACGATGTGTGGTTTGCGCACATGGTGCATCCGTCGCGGGAAGACATTCATCTGATGGCGCACACCGGTTCGGGCGTGTGTCACTGCCCCAGCAGCAACATGATTCTGGCCTCGGGCATTGCCCCGGTGCGTGACCTGATCGATCAGGGCGTGCCGGTCGGCCTCGGTGTGGATGGCTCGGCCAGCAATGATGGCAACCACATGCTGGGTGAGGTGCGCCAGGCCATGCTGCTGCAACGGGTGGGCTGGCCCGGCTTCGAGTCCCGCGCCGATCGCATGTCGGCGCGCGAAGCGCTGGAAGTCGGCATTCTGGGCGGCGCGAAAATTCTGGGGCGCGATGACATCGGCAGTCTTGCGCCGGGCAAGGTGGCCGATTTCGTGGCGTTCCGTGTCGACGGCATCGAGCATGCCGGAGCGCAGTCAGATCCGGTGGCGGCGCTGGTCACCTGCACGCCGGGGCGCGCCTGGTTGTCGGTGATCAACGGCAAGGTGGTGGTGGAGAACGGCCAGTTAAAGCATATCGACCTGCATGCCCTGGTCCGCAAGCACAACGACGTCAGCCGGCGTCTGCTGCAAAGGGCGGGGCATGCCTGAGCTTCCTGCGCGTCACGATGATGAGTGCCACCTGCGCCAGGCCATCGCGCTGTCGCAGCGTTCGCGCGATGAAGGCCACCATCCCTTTGCCGCGATGGTGGTGGATGCCGATGGCCGCATCCTGTCAGAGGCCGTCAATGCGTCGAAGGACGATTGCACCGGCCACGCCGAAGTGAATGCCGTGCGGGTCGCGTGGGCGGCGCGACCGGCGCATGGGCTCGCCCGCGCCACGCTCTATTCCAGTGCCGAACCCTGCGCCATGTGCGCGGGGGCAATCTACTGGTCCGGCATTGCGCGCGTGGTGTATGCCTTGTCCGAGGCGCACTTGCTGACGCTCACCGGCAATCATCCGGAGAATCCGACTTTGTCACTGCCCTGTCGCGAGGTGTTTGCGCGCGGGCAGCGCGTGGTCGAGGTGGTCGGACCGATGCTTGAGACGGAGGCGGCGACAGCACACGCGGGTTTCTGGGGTTGACCGGCAGCCCGGCTAGAGCGCGGTGTAGTCCAGGACGGTTCTGCATGCAACTCGTCTCAATATGAACACCTGGCGAGTATGTCATTCCGAGCGCAGCGAGGAATCTGCTTTACGAATTGAAATGACAGCAGATTCCTCACCCGAAGGGTTCGGAATGACAGGTTTTCATGAATCCGGCTTTTATTCCAGTCGGCGCAGACCGGGAGCCATGAGCACGACGGCCAGCATGATGAGCATGCCGCAGCCGGCATAGGCGCCCAGCGCCAGCGGGGCGCCAAAGCGTTCCGCGGCCGCCCCCGCCAGGAAGTTGCCGATCGGCAGGCTGATCACCACGCCCATGCGCAGTCCCATGACGCGCCCCCGCATCAGTTGCGAGGTATTGCCCAGGATCAGGGTCGCGATCACCGTCCACGTAATCGCCTGGGCCAGCCCGGCCACAAACACCAGCGCCAGGGAAACGCTGTACCAAGTCGATGCCGCCAACAAGAGCAGCGATGCGGACCAGGCCAATCCGCCCCAGATGACCAGCCAGCCCTTGTGCCGGAAGTTGCCCAGCGACACCACCCAGAGCCCGGCCACGAGGGCGCCGAATCCCGCCATTGAGGTGAGCATGCCGTAGCCTGTCGGGCCGGCATCCAGCACGTACCGCGCAAACAAGGGCAGGAACGAATAGCGGTACGGGGCGGTAAACAGATTCAATAGAAACGCAATCACCAGCAGCGTCAGCACCGGCCGGTTGCCACGAACATAGTGGAGGCCGTCGAGCAGGCTGCGGATTGGAGACTCCTGAATTTTGGGGATGGCCTGCTTCACGCCCTTCAGCATCGACAGCATCACCAGATCGCCAAGGTAGATGCATGCGATCAACGCATAGGCGCCACCAATGCCCAGTGTCGGGATGAGCAATCCGCCCAGTGCCGGGCCCACCACAACGGTAATCTCGGTTGCCACCGCATTCAGCGCGATGGCGCCGGTCAGGTCGTCCTTGTCCACCAGGTCCGGCACGAACGCCTGACGGGTCGGACTGTCCAGCGACCAGGTGAGGCTGCTCACCACGGCCAGCCCGATCAGGTGCCACAGCACCAGCGAGCCGGACACAAACAGGATCAGCATGATCACCGACATCGTCCAGTTCACCAGTGACGCCATGAGCAGCAGTCGGCGCCGGTCCAGCCGGTCAGCGGCCACGCCCATGAACGGCGCCACGATATAACCGGCCATCTTGCAGGCGGCAACAATGCCGACCATCAGCGGCGAATCGGTCAGCTCCAGCGTCAGCCAGCCGACCACCACCAGATCCGCCCAGCGGGCAGTCGAAGAAAACAGCGTGTCTATCCACAGCAGGCGAAAGCCCCGATGACGCAGCGCGGTGAGCTGGGGCATCATCTATGCATGCCGCCTGAATCGGCTCATGAGTGCGCGGATCATTCCTCGCCGATGTCTTCGTGCCACAGGGCAGGGTGCGCCGCGATGAATGCGGAGAGCATGTTCGCGCATTCCGGGGAATCGAGGTCGATGACCTCGACCCCGCGTTCGCGCAGCCATGCGATGCCACCCTGGAAGGTTTGCGATTCCCCGACCAGCACCGTGCCGATGCCGAACTGTACGACCAGCCCACAGCAGTACCAGCATGGCGCCAGTGTCGTCACCATGATCGTGTTGCGGTAGCTGCGCTGCCGCCCTGCCTTGCGAAAGGCATCGGTTTCGGCATGCACGGACGGATCGTTCTCCTGCACCCGGCGGTTGTGCCCGCGCCCCAGCAGCGTGCCGTCTGCTCGAAACAGTGCTGCCCCGATCGGGATTCCGCCTTCGGCCAGGCCGGTTCGCGCCTCCTCAATAGCGATGTTCAGCATCGCCTGATGGTCAATTTCGATTGTCATGATCGGCATTTTTCCGGTGGCGAGAGCAAGGTCATGGCCTCGCCTGGAGCGAACCACATCAAAGCGCCTTTTCGCTGACACATGGAACAATTGCACGACATGACATCTGGGATCTCGCCCTCAACCTCGAAGGCAATCTGGCCGCAATGGCAATTGCCGTGAAATTTCATGTGGGATGGCTCCGTTCCGTGGTTTTTGTGCGCGGTGAGTGACGCTATGATTGAAGTTTACTCTGCTCTGCGCGCAGTTGCCGCGCCGTTGCTACAGGTAGGCACGCCCCGTCAACGAATTTATGTTCGCGGGCGCTTTGCATCCCGGGCGATAATCCACCCATGCATTCCGAACTGGACATCGCCGCCTTTGCCAACCGTCTGCGCAAGAGTCTCGCCCACTGGCACAAGTGGGCGAGGCGGCGCGGGACCTCGTGCTTTCGTATTTACGACCGCGACGTCCCGCAGTTTCCGTTTGCCATCGACTGGTTCGAGACCGTTTCTGATGGCGCCGGCGGCCAGCATGCCGGAGCGCACCTGCACGTGCAGGAGATCGACACCGGCTGGAAGCGGAGCGACGAGGACTACACCGCGTGGTTGATCGCCGTATGCGATGCGATCTGCGAGGTCTGCGCGGTCCCGGCGGCACAGTTGCACCTCAAGCGCCGCGAACGCCAGCGTGGCACCTCGCAGTATGAAAAACTCGATGACGCCGACGCGGAGGTGTTTGTCGTCGAGGAGGCGGGGCACCGGTTCGAGGTCAACTTCGACACCTATCTGGATGCCGGGCTGTTCCTTGACCATCGACCCACGCGCGCCTTGGTGGCCGAAACCATCGCGCGGCGCGCGAACGCGGGAAGGAAGGGCGACGCGGCAGGGGCCGGCGTTGCTGCAACGGCAGTCCGCTTCCTGAACCTCTTTGCGTATACCGGCAGCTTTAGCGTCTATGCCGCGCGGGCCGGCGCGAGCCAATCGACCACGGTAGATCTGTCCAACACCTACCAGGCCTGGACGGCGCGCAACTTCGCCCTGAATGGCATCGATAGCGCAAGGCACCGGCTGGTGCGTGCCGACGTGCTGGCATGGCTGGTCGAGGCCGTCGCTGCCCGCGAGCACTATGACGTGATCGTCCTCGACCCGCCCTCGTTTTCGAACTCAAAGAAGATGCAGGGCGTGCTGGATGTCCAGCGCGATCATGTCTGGCTGGTGAGTCAGTGTCACAGTCTGCTGGCCAAGGGCGGCGAATTGTTCTTTTCGACCAACCTGCGTTCGTTCGAGATCGACCCGCAACTGGTGCCGCAGTTATCGCTGCGCGAAATCACGCATCAAAGCGTGCCCGAAGACTTCCGGCGCCCCAGCCGGCCCGGACCGCACCGGGCCTGGCATGTTGAACGGCGGCGATGATCGGGTGCTTGTAGAACGCCGACTGGCGAGCTTCTTCAGGCAGTTTTCCGCTGTGTGCCGATCACGCCTTGGCGGCGCTTTCCGCAGCCAGCAGGCCGAAGATCAGCGCGGTGGCCTGAAAGCCGACGTAGGCACCCGCCGGATTTTCGGCGCCGCCGGTGGTGCTGCCGTTCATAGCGAGGCCGGCGGCGTACAGGCCGGGAATCACCTGCTTGTCCCAGTCGAGCACCTGTCCCTCGGTATTCACCAGGAATCCGCCATAGGTCGCGACCAGGCCCGGCAGGAACGGGATGGCCATGAAGGGCGGTTCCAATAGCCTTCTGATCCCGGTGCGCGCCGGGCCTTCCAGCGCGTGCGTCTGTTTGGGCACGCTTCTGGGCACTGCCAGTTCCGCCGTCGTTCCATCCGCGACCGCCTGGTCGTACTCCGCCACCGTATGCGCCAGGCGTGGGCTGATCCCCGCCCTGGCGGCGAGTTCGGCCAGGGTATCAGCCGTGTGAATGGTGCCGCCGAAGGTCCGCACATCCTCGACCCTGGCCTTCACTTCGGGGATGGAATAGATGGCGTGATCAATGATGATCCAGCCGGCTATCTCGATCGACGTCTTGGTCATCAGGCTGCCCACGTAGCGCGGCCCCAGCCCCTCGTCGACGAAGCGCTGACCGCTCCGGTTGACGAGGATGCCCTGGATGCCCGGGGCCTCGAGGTAGGCGCCCAGCAGGTCTTCCTTCTGCCGCGCATCGATCGAGTAGTAATGCGACAGCGCGGCGTAATTCATCGAGCGGATCTGCGCGCCCAGTTCGGCACACAGGCGGTAGGCGTCTCCGGTTCCCCACGGGCCGACGAAGCGGATGATCTCGTCGGCGCGCGGGCCGAGGTATTTCACCAGCATCTCGTTGTTCTGTTCGTAGCCGCCGGTGCACAGGATCACTGCCTTGGCCTTGATGTCGAAACGCCCGTTACGGTCCTGAACCTTGAGACCGGTCACCGCGCCGTTGTCATCGGTCAGCAGCTTCACGGCCTTGGTTTCGTAGAGGATGCGCCCGCCCAGTTCCCTGATCTTCGCCTCCAGCTTCAGCACGAGTTTTTTCAGGCCGTAGTTGACGAGGTCGTAGATGCCGCCCGGCTTGATGCGCGCCCACACGCGGCTCGGCGGCTGCGGCTTGAAGCGGAACTCGCGTCCGGCCGGTTCCTCGAACTCGGCGCCATGCCCCATCAGCCAGCGAATGGCGCGGCCGGCGTTGCGCGCCGTGGCCTCCAGCAGGTCGCGCGGGATCATGCCGTCGGTGACGGCGTTCATCTCCTCGATGAGCTTTTCCTCAGGAGCCGACATGCTGCAGAACGCGATGTGCAGCTCGGAGTGGATCATCATGGCCCCGCCCGGTGTCCACCAGCCTCTGGGCTGCTTGTCGATCGCGATCACCTTGGCGCCGCATTCCAGCGCGCGCAAGGCCGCCACCGGCCCGCTGAAACCCATTCCGA
>CANKAJ010000060.1 GCA_947479645.1 Betaproteobacteria bacterium
GCCGTCGAAGGACGTGAAGGAGTTCGTTGCGCTGCTCGCGAACAATCCTGGCCGGTATTCTTTTGCTTCCTCCGGCTCGGGCGGCCTCTCGCACCTCGACTTCGAGCTGTTCAAGATGCTGACAAAGACGTTCGTGGTGCACATCCCCTACCGGGGCACCGGACCAGCGATGAACGACATCATCGCGGGTCAGGTCGACGCAATGATTGACAACCTGCCTTCCGCGCTGCCGCACATTCGCTCCGGCAAGGTGCGGGCGCTAGCGGTAATGGCGGAGAAGCGTATCGACGCTCTGCCGGGCGTGCCCACGTTCGCCGAAGTCGGGCTCAAGGTGGCCAACAACATGGCTTGGTACGGCCTGCTTGGTCCGGCTGGCCTGCCTCAGCCCATACTGAGGCGTGTCCACGAGGCCGCAGTGAAAGCCTTGAACGACCCGGAAAACAAGAAGCGCCTCGCCGACGGCGGTGCCATCGTCGATGGCGGCACGCCCGAGGCCTTCGCGCAGAAAGCTGCACGCGAACTTGCGTTGCGTCGCGAGATCGTCAAAAAGCAGAACATCAATGTGGAAGACTAGATGATCCGCCGGGTTCGTCCAGTCCAGGAAGTCGGATGATCGCTTCTGGCCGTAAGCAAGCGAGTGGGGCCCATGCAGAGCACCATCAAAAGCCGCATAACAACGCGTCGCAGCCGACCGCCTTCGGCGGCGGCTGAACGCGAACATTATGCGGATTAATTTTTCACGATCGAATTGATCGAGGCAACCCATGGCACTGCTGAATCGCACCAAAGAAAACCCCTGGCAGCTCAAGACCCCACCGGGAACATCGGAGTTCACGATGCATGTCGAAGAGCGGGATGGAAAGAAAGTCTTGGCGTGTACAGTTGGAAAGACCGTGCTGTTCTATGACGCCCGCTGCATCGACGATCTGCACAAAATGCTCAAGTCCGCAAGCGATTGGGTTGAACTCGGGGGTGCCGATGAACAGAAGCCAGCAAAAGAAGGCACCGTTGAATATTGGGGACGTAATCCAACCAATCCCGTCGGTGGTTGGTACGGCCTGAAGAAAGGGCTGCGCGGGCGCTTTGGCGTCTACGTTCCACCGTTAATGGAGGAACTCGGTCTTTGTGAGCTCGAGCACAATCCGAAGAATAATCGCATTCGTGCGAAGTAAAGAGCCAAAGCATTGCTCGCAGTAGTCGGCAAGTAACACATACGCTACATGAGGCATAGCAAACCGTCGGAACGGTCGCCTCTCGGAGCTGTTCAACGGTGACGTTGAGCAATCAAGAGTTCACGATGAAATGCAATATTGCCCTGCCGATTATTTGCATTGTCGGATTCGCGTCGCCCTCGTCTGGCACCGACAATCCCCGTTGCCTGGCGGAGTACAAGGCAGAAGAAGCGCGAATCATGCGCGATGCCGCGCTCGCCATTGCAGCCAATCCTGCCGGCGTGATACCAAGGCGCAGCAGCAATTGATGATACCGGTCCACAAAGAACTTAAAGTTGCGGTTGAGCGGGCAGAACAATGCAATTGGGAAAGCCAGGGTGGAGTTTTCGGTCCCAGATTCGCCGCCATGGTGCCGCTGAAGTCTGTGCGTGGTCGGCCAAATGGGCTCTATGTTGGAGAACGGCCGCGCCGAAAAGCGGCGAGCGTTTGACAGCTTTAACTTTAGAGAGGAAACATGAGCATGACTGAACAACCAAGACCGCCCTTCCCGCCGTTTGATGCCGAGTCCGCGGCCCAGAAAGTCCGGATGGCGGAAGATGCATGGAACACGCGAAATCCGGAGAGGGTCTCGCTCGCATACACGAGCAACAGTGCTTGGCGAAACCCATCCGAGTTTCTGTCCGGGCGAGAAGCCATCGTTCAGTTTCTCACGCGCAAATGGAACAGAGAGCTGGAGTACCGGCTCATCAAGGAACTCTGGGCCTTCCGGGGCAACCGCATTGCGGTCCGGTTCTGTTACGAGTGGCACGATGATTCGGGGAACTGGTTTCGTTCGTACGGGAATGAAAACTGGGAGTTCAACGAGGCTGGCTTCATGTACCTCAGAATTGCCAGCATCAATGATTTGGCAATCCAGGAGAGTGAGCGCAAGTTCCACTGGCCGCTCGGGCGTCGACCGGATGCCCACCCGGGGCTGTCCGAGCTTGGCTTGTGAAGCGGCCCTTGATCGCGCGCGTCGGGCCCGCCACAGGATGAAGCCCATGCCTTGCGTTGAGCAGGCGCCTGCCGGTGGGTCATTTTGGCGCGCTTATACCAAAGTGCGCGGCCCCGTTGTGCGCCGTTCGCTCAAAACGGTGACTGTCCGCATGAACACGAAAATCAGGGACTACGTGCCATTGCTGAGAGAGGCGATTGAAGAAGCGCGGGCTGCCGGACTGGACGTGGCGGCGAGCGAACTGGAACAGGCGGTCGACGCTGTTGTCACTACGTCATCGGAGATGTTCCAGTTGCATGGCCTCGCCATCGAGCGCTTTCTGGGGGCGACTCGCGATACATTGCCGTGGCCCGTCAAGTCCAAGCTGCGGGCCTGTCTGGCGGAAACACAGCTGGCTGGCACCGGCTGGCGCAAGCTGATGGCGTTGGTGAAAATGCGCAAATCGCTTGGCTGAATCGTTGGCGTGGTATCAGGCACGTTAAACTAGTTGTCCTGCAAGACGGGTTGGCGCGTACATGAGCAATCAGATTGATATCAGGGCGTACGTCGAAGGCGCACTTCAGGCCAGGCGGTTCGCTGTTCTGGCGACGGAGTGTGACGGTCAGCCGCACTCAAGTCTGATCGCCATCACGCCGATCGGCGGTGTCCGGCAGCTGATCTTTGCGACGTATCGCAACACGCGCAAGTATCGCAACCTGACCCAAAATGGCAAGGTGGCTGTTTTCATCGACGATCGGGACAACAACGGGCCGGCGCTACCGGGGGGCTTTGTGCTGACCGCGCTTGGCTGTGCGCAAGTGGTCAGTGCTGACGAGAACGAGGCCGTTCGTCGTGCGCATCTGGAGCGTCATCCCGACCTGGAGTCCTTCCTGGGGTCGCTGGACTGTGCGCTCTTTCGCGTGACGGTGGAAGCCTATCAAGTCGTGGGGGCAATTGACGATGTGCGATGGTGGCGTATGGACGAGCGGGTTGACGGCTGACAAGGTGTGGCCGGCGGTGCCGTAACATCGGTGATATTGTTCACCACTGTTGGTTGAACAATGCACCCATTTTGTCGTTCCGAAAATCCTGAATCAGGGGTAGCACATGACATTCGGCGAATCGATCGTTGCCTGCTTCTCAAAATACGCGGCTTTCAACGGGCGGGCTGCCCGACCAGAGTACTGGTGGTGGGTTCTGTTTACTGCCCTGGTGTCGGCGGCAACCGGCGTTGTCAGCGAAACCCTGTCAGCACTTTTTTCGCTGGCCATTTTGTTGCCTTCGCTGGCCGTTGGCGCGCGTCGCCTGCATGATACGGACAGAAGCGGGTGGTTTCTGCTGCTGTGGCTGATTCCCCTTGTCGGATGGATTGTGCTGCTGGTGTGGCTCATACAGGAAGGCAAGGAGCCCAATCGCTTTTCAGATGCCGGCTAAGGGCGGCTTTTGCACAAGCTGATCATGCAGAAGCCGGGTTTGCCAGGGTGGCGCACGGGCCCTTTTGCGGCAACCGTGCTCGACGGTATGGCGCCGCAATGCCCAGCGCCTTGCCTGAAGCGCCGGATGTCCGCATGAGTGCCAAATTGAACCGCACGGCGATCACCGCGGGTGCGCTTTACCTCGTAGTGGCGATCATTGCCGTGGCGGCATTTTTCCGGCTCGAATATGCGCCGGGACGTTTTTCGCAAGTGGCGATGTTGGGCGACCCGGGCACCATGGCCCTGGCGTGGGCCGTTTGCCTGCTGTGGTTGTCGTCTCTTACAGTGGGTATGACGCTATTGAGGCGCCGCCGGCCATCCCCGCCCATGCTCTGGCTGGGCGGCGCCCTTGTCGGCGTGGGTTTCTGGTGGAACTGGTGGGCCGGGCTGCTTTGGCTGATCCCCTTGCCTTTTCTGTGGCGGGCGGTGCGTTTGCGGCGCAGTGCGTGAGGTTCATGCTGCCTGTGCCGGGCTGACGATCAGCGGCAATGATGCAAGAATAAGGTCTTTGATCGCGAGGCAACGGGCATGGGCAAGGGCAGGCTGGAGGCGTTCAGCGATGGCGTGATCGCCATCATCATCACCATCATGGTTCTTGAGCTGAAGGTGCCGCATGGCGACGGCATTGACGCACTCGCGCCATTGCTGCCGGTGTTTTTCAGTTATGTGCTGAGCTTCGTCTATGTCGGCATCTACTGGAACAATCACCATCACATGCTGCACACGTGCCACAAGGTCACCGGACCCATCCTGTGGGCCAATCTGCACCTCTTGTTCTGGTTGTCACTTTTTCCATTTGCGACGGGCTGGGTGGGCGAGAACCATTTTGCCGCCCTGCCCACGGCTGCCTACGGCGTGGTGCTGCTGCTGGCGGCGGCTTCCTACTGGACACTGCAACAGGTCATCATTGCATCTCAGGGCCATAATTCACTGCTGAAAAAAGCGGTCGGCAATGACTGGAAAGGGAAATTGTCACTGCTGATTTACGGCATCGCCATTGCGGTGGCGTTCTGGTCGCAGTGGGTCTCCCTCGGGCTTTATGTGTTGGTGGCGTTAATCTGGCTGGTGCCGGATCGGCGCATTGAAGCGCTGTTCGCGAGCATTGAAAAATAGATCGGCGGCGGGTCGCTGCCGTGCTTGCTGCATGAGCGCAACGGCCTTAGTGAAGTTGTCTAATCCGATAACCGGAAATCACGTTAACGATCGTCAGAGGGTGATTTGCCAAATCCAGATATCAACTTTTATCGAACCGATCGGGATTCGGATAAGCCGCGATCGCGCAGGTCCGTAGCCCATCGCATATCGCTTACAATATCGACAGGGTTCACCGCCCTTGCACCCGACCCCCAGTATCGGCACCTTCAATCCCAGCAAGCGGAGCAGCAATGTCAAACCCGAGCGAATCAAAGTGGAAGCATCAGGGCGTGCGTGTGGTGCACAACAATGAACTGGACATCAATACCGCGCAGACACCGGGTATGAACCGGGCGGCGGCAATTACCTATGCACGCGCCGGCGCGGAGAAGCTATGGGCGGGAACGGTGGTGATTCATGCCAAGGCCAAGACCGGCGCGCATCACCATGGGCCGGTCGAGAGCGTGATTTATATCGTGAGCGGCAAGGCGCGCTTGCGCTGGGGTGATGAACTCGAATTTATCGCCGAGGCTGGCCCGGGGGATTTCATCTATGTGCCGCCGTATGTGCCGCATCAGGAAATCAACGCGAGCGAGGATGAGCCCCTGTCGTGCGTGCTGGTGCGCAGCGGCCAGGACCCGGTGGTGGTCAATCTGGACATCCCCATGGTCGAGAAGCCCGAAGAAGTGAGCTGGGTGGACAATATTCATCCGGCGCCCAAGCAGTAGCCCAGTAGTCGCGGGCAACCACCGACGATTGAGGCACGCGGTGCCCTGTCGCGCAAATCGGCCTTTACGAGACGAATGACGGAACGACCATGGCGATCTGGTTCAAGGAAGCAACACTGGAAGAAATCAACGGGCGCGCCAATCGCGGTATCAGCCTGGTGCTGGGTATCGAATTCATCGAAGTCGGCGAGGACTTCATGAGGGCGCGCATGCCGGTGGATGAGCGCACCCATCAGCCCCACGGCATCCTGCATGGCGGCGCGTCGGTGGTGCTGGCCGAAACCATTGCGTCGGTTGCGGCAACGCGCGTGGTCGATCGCACGCAATACCGCTGCGTCGGTCTGGAAATCAATGCCAATCACCTGTCGTCGGTGCGGGAAGGTTTTGTGATCGGAACGGGGCGCCCGATCCATCTGGGCAAGACCACACACGTGTGGGATGTACGCATTGCCGATGAGCGCGGCAAACCCGTTTGCGTGTCGCGCGTGACCATGGCGGTGCTGAAAATCCCGGTCTAAGTCACTCCGCGGTTACTCCACAGTCACTCCGGGTTCACGTTACTCCCCGGGGGGGTCACTCCTTCGGGTTGGCCGGTTTGCGCAGGCTGCCTTCGAGCATGCGGTATTCGTACAGTCGGCATTCCAACGGGCCGTTGAAGAGTGGCGTGCGCTTGGTGGCCTTGAGGCGGATGAGTTTGGCCAGTTCGGTATCGGCTGAAAAGAAATAGCACCGCCAGCCGGTGAAGCGCGCCTTCAGTGCGTTGCCCAGTTTCGGATAGAACTCGGCCAGTTGCGGTGTTTCACCCAGCCGCACGCCATAGGGCGGATTGGCCACCATGACGCCGGCGGCAGCGGGTGCCGGAACGTCGAGGATGTCGGCCTGCCCGAATACCACGCAACCCGACAGGCCGGCGGCCTCCAGGTTCTCGCGTGCCCGCGCCAGTTCCCGCGGCGAGACGTCGCTGCCGAAGATCTCCAGTGGCCGTGGCGCACCGGCACGCTGCAGGGTGGCTTCGCGCAGGCTGGTCCAGGCTGCGGCGTCGTGGCCGGCCAGTTTTTCGAAGCCGAAACCGCGCCTGGCGCCGGGCGAAATATCGAGGGCAATCATGGCCGCCTCGATCAGCAGCGTGCCGCTGCCGCACATTGGGTCGTAGAGCGGCTCCTGGCCATCCCAGCCCGTCAACATGATGATGCCGGCGGCGAGATTTTCCTTGAGCGGCGCCTCGCCCACTTCAGCGCGCCAGCCGCGCTTGTAGAGAGGGTCGCCCGAGGTGTCCAGATAAAGTGTGAAGTGGGTCGCATCCAGAAATCCATGGATGCGTACGTCCGGCGAGCGCGTGTCGACATTCGGCCGCTTGTTCAACTTGACGCGAAAGCGATCGCACACGGCATCCTTGATACGCAAGGTGACAAATTCGAGGCTTTTCAGTGGGCAGCGAATGGCATTGACGTCGACGCGAATGGTGCGGTCCACGTCGAACTGCGCCTGCCAGTCGATGGCAAAGGTGGTGTCATAGACTTCGCGCTCGGTCCGGTAGGGCACGCGGGCGAGTTGCATGAGCACGCGTGAGGCAAGGCGCGACTCCAGATTGGCGCGCCAGCACACTTCCATGCTGCCGGTGAAAGCAACGCCTCCGGCGAGAATCGTGATTTCGGCGGCATCAAAGCGCTGCAGTTCGGCGGCCAGCAGTGCCTCGAGGCCGCGCGGGCAGGGGGCGAAGAAAGTTCGTTTTGGAATTGAAGGCATGATGGTGGTTCGTTGCTCCTTGAGCCGGGAGACTATCATGCTGGTGCCGGAGGATGTCCCTTGGTGTATTTAAGGCAGGACACCGCTGCGTGAGGTGTCGTTCCAGGTGCTGTCGATTATTGTGGCGCGCTGCAGAATTCTTGCTTACCATGTATGGTGGAGCGCTACGCACGACGCTATACGCGATTTGCCCGAGGGGAAAATAATATGAATCGATATCAATGGATTACGCTGGCTGTCGCAGCGGTCAATCTGGCTCTGGTGCGGTTGTTTCCTCCCTACGACTATCTGTCAGCGGCATTCAACAACGTGCCCACCTTCGATGGCTTTCATTTGTACGCCACCGATCAGGGCGGCAACCTGAGGGTCAACTCGGCTTTTTTGCAGTTGGAATCGATCGTCATCCTGCTCAATGCTGCCATTGCCTGGTTGTTGCTCAAGACGCGTGTTGACACCGGTGCGCTCAGGAAGAAGAAGATCGACTGGCAGCGCTACGTGCTGATCGGTACCGGCATGAATCTGCTGCTGGTGCTGCTGTTTCCGCCGATGGAAAATTATTATGCGGTGAGTCGGGCGGCGCTGCCGAGTTTCGATGGTTTCTATTTTATTTTCGGCGATCACGGCGCGCGCACCATCGTGACGCAGTTGCTTTATATTGAAGTGATATTTGTGGCGGTCAACGGTGCGATATTGTGGCTGCTGTTTCGCAAGACCAAGGAAGATGTGGCCGATGCGGTGCTGGCCGCCATACAAGGCGCAAAGAAGCGCGCCGCGTCCTGACCCCTGACCCTTCATCTACGGTGTCAGTCTGACGGTGGCACCGGTAGCTGCCACTGCACTGAGGCAATGCCTGGTTTGCGCAGTTCGCGCAGCATGCGCAAGGCCATTTCCCGCCCGCGATAATAGCCCGGTATGTAGGCCGTCTCGTTGAATCCAAGCTGGCGATAGAAATGCCGCGCGGACTGGTTTGATGCGCGCAGTTCCAGATGGATGGCGGCAATGCCCGCCGCGTAGGCCGATTCCACCAGCCACTCCAGCATGCGCCGACCCACCCCCAGTCGACGGTGCTCGGGTTCCACGGCCAGCAGCGCCAGATGGGCGTGCTCATCGCCGAACTGCATGATGGCGAAGGCCCCCACTTTTTGCCGGTCGCGGTCGCAGGCGACGACGGTCAGGGTTTCGCGGTGGCGCAAGGCCTGCGCCACCCGCTGCGGATTCCAGGACCAGCCCAGTCCGGCCTCGATCAGATCACGCGACATCACCGCGATGCGCTGTGCATCCGCGGGTTGCGCCAGTCTGAGTGTGATGTGTTCGAGTGCCATGACGTTTTTCGGTTATGGCGTCAGCTTAGCACTTGCGTTGCCGTATCAAAAGGGCTTGAGCACCACCAGCAGCACGATCGCGATCAGCAGCAACACCGGTGCTTCATTGAACCAGCGCAGCCAGACGTGGCTGCGTTTATTGCGGTCTTCGCGGAAAGCGGCCAGCAGCCTGCCGCACCACAGATGGTAGCCAATCAGCAGCCCCACCAGGCCGAGCTTGATATGGAACCAGGTGCCGAATACCCCGGGAAACCATCCCTGCCAAAGCCACACCCCGAAGACGATGGTCAGCACGGCGCCCGGCGCCATGATGCCGTAATAGAGCTTGCGCTCCATCACCTTGAAGCGCGCGATGCCCACCGCGTCATCGGCCATGGCGTGGTACACGAACAGTCGCGGCAGGTAGAACAAGCCGGCGAACCAGGTGACCATAAAGACAATGTGAAAAGCTTTTACCCAGAGCATGGCCATGATCTATCCGTTGATCCGATGTGGGGAATATACAAGGGGGCGCATTTTCGTAAATGAGCTCTTGTTGGCGCGCCAAAGCATGTGAAATTCCCGAAAAGGGACGATCCAGTCATTGCAACAACCGTCGCCGATACAGCACCATTGCAGCATAAAATCCGGCGGCGGCATAGGCAAGCAGCACTGTGACGTGCAGCAGGATATCCGACGGGATCTCGCCGAACAGCAGTGGCCGCACCAGCAGCGTGGCGTGTGACAGCGGCAGCAGCAGCGCCGCGCCCTGCAGCGCGAGCGGAAGCTGTTCGATCGGGAAGAAGACGCCGCACAGCATGGTCATGGGCGTGATCACCAGCGTGAAGTAGTACATGAAGAAATCGTAGTTCGGCGCAAGCGCGGTAATGGCCAGGCCGATGGCGCCGAAGCACAGGCCGATCAACACCACCACCGCCAGCACCCACAGCGACAACGGGGAAGCGGACAGCCCCAGCACCCAGATCACCACCAGAATCGCCAGGCCGGACAGAAAGCTCTTGCTGGCCGCCCACAGCAGTTCTCCCAGCACCACATCATCGAGTTCCACCGGCGCGTTCATGATGGCCTCCCAGGTACGCTGCACATGCATGCGCGAGAAGGCCGAGTACAGTGTCTCGAAGGTGGCGCTGTTGACGGTGGAGAAGCACACCGTGCCGGCAGCGAGAAAGGCGATGTAGGATACGCCGCCGATGGTCGGCATCAGTGTGCCCAGGCCATATCCCAGGCCGAGCATGTAGATCATCGGATCGGCGAGATTGCCGAGGATCGACGGCATGGCAAGCTTGCGCCACACCAGGAAATTGCGCTGCCATATGGGTACAAAGCGCAGGCTGGGTCGGGGCAGGGCGTACAGCTTCATCGCTTCAGTTCCCGCATTGCCGCCCCTGCGTTTTCAATCTGCGCATTTCAATCCCCGCATTTCAATCCCTCAATTCCCTGCCAGTGAGTTTGAGAAAAACGTCTTCCAGATTGGCTGGCCGATGCAGGAAGCGCAGGCCGGGTTCGCCCTCCAGGGCGGCCAGCAGGGGACGCGCATTGGCGGTGTAGCAGAAGACGGTCTCGCCAACGACTTCAACACGCGTGGCCAGTCCGGCAATGTCGTGCTTGGCGCGCTCGGCCCAGGCCGGGGCATCGTCGCCGAAGGTCTCGACGACTTCGGGCTCGATATGACGCCGGATCAGTTCACGCGGACTGTCCTCGGCGATGATGCGACCGTGATCCATGATGGCCAGCCGTGCGCATAGCCGTTCGGCCTCATCCATGAAATGGGTGGTGAGCAGTATGGTCTTGCCCTGGGTCAGCAGCGTCTTCATGCGTTCCCAGATGAGGTGGCGTGCCTGCGGATCGAGTCCGGTGGTGGGTTCGTCCATGAAAATGATTTCCGGATCGTTGATCAGCGCGCGCGCCAGGGTCAGCCGCCGTTTCATGCCGCCGGAGAGTGTCTGTATACGCACCTCGGCGCGTCCGCCCAGACCGGCGAATTCCAGCAGCGACGGGATGCGCTTGCGAATGGCTTCATCGGTGAGGCCGAAGTAACGCCCATAAACAAGCAGATTCTCGCTGGCGGTGAAGTCCGGGTCGAGATTGTCG
This sequence comes from Betaproteobacteria bacterium, assembly GCA_947479645.1. Classification (GTDB taxonomy): domain Bacteria; phylum Pseudomonadota; class Gammaproteobacteria; order Burkholderiales; family SG8-39; genus CAIYPG01. Next base: position 10,642 of record CANKAJ010000060.1, read on the forward strand.
ATCTGCGGCACTACGCCCACGCGCAGTCGCGCGCGGCGCGCGTCATCGGGTACGCTGTAGCCGAGCACGTTTATGCTGCCTGCGGCTGGCTCGGTGAGCCCCAGACACAGGCGCAACGTGGTGGTTTTGCCGGCGCCGTTGGGACCAAGCAGGCCGTAACACTCGCCTGGCATCACCGAAAACGAAAGACCTCGAACGACTTCCCGCTCACCGTAGCTCTTGTGCAGGTCATTGATGCTCAGGACCGGCTCCAATACCTTGCTTATTGCGGAGGCAGCTTCTGCGATATTCAATGCCATTGGCCCTTGATGATGAACTTGATGGCGTTCAACTTGCGGTGAAAGAAATGGTCTGCCCCTGGCACCACGCTGACCGGGAGTTCCAGGCCTTCCGCCCAGGCGAGCACGTTGGACAACGGAACGGTCTCGTCGCGGTCGCCATGAATGAGGATGGTATTGGCGGGCACCGCGCCGGTGTCATAGCTGCGATCGGCGGTTACCCGGCCCACGGCCAGCGCCACCAGCACCAGGCGCTCGACCGGCGAATTGGCTTCGGCAAGCCGGCCCGCCGCGCGGGTCTGCACGAAGGCGCCAAACGAAAAGCCAGCAAGGACCAGGGGTAGTTCGCCGAAACGTGCCCTGGCAAACGCGGCAACGCTGATCATGTCGTCGGTTTCGCCCTCGCCCTGATCATGTTCACCATCACTTTGCCCGACGCCGCGAAAATTCGGCCGCAATGCGATGTAGCCGAGTTCGGCAAAAGTGTGCGCCAGTGTTTGCGCCACCTTGTTGTCCAATGCACCGCCGTAGAGCGGGTGGGGATGCGCGACCAGTGCAATACCGCGCGGCGCCACGCGCTCGGCGCCGCAGGCGGGAGAATCAATTACAGTTTCAATTTGTCCGGCGGCACCGGCAATGAAAACCCGCTCGGTACCGCCCCGGCCCGGTGCTGACATGGTTTGAGTAGAGGGGACCGGAGGGCGCTGACTAGATGCGCAACCGACTGACTACGCGGCCGTTCTGCAGGTGTTCCGTGATGATTTCATCGACATCGCTTTTGTCGACATAGGTGTACCAGGTCTCTTCGGGGTAGACCACCATGACCGGACCCTCTTCGCAACGATCCAGGCAGCCGGCCATGTTGACGCGCACCTTGCCTTCGCCCGACAGGCCGAGTTCCTTGACCTTTGCCTTGGCGTAATCACGCACTTCGGTTGCGCCACGGTCATTGCAGCATGCTTCGCCGTTGGTGCGCTGGTTGCAGCAAAAGAATACATGGTGCTTGTAGTAGCTCATGTGTGCGAAATCCCGATTCGGAGTGTTGATCGAGCGGCAATTATACGCGGCGGGACCCGCGTTCGCGTGGCGTGCGGGGCGAGGTGTTAGCCGTCGCGCTGTCCATGGCCGCGCTCGCTGGCGAGCGACAACAGGTACGCGAGTGCGACGAACGGCCACAGCGCTGACACCACGCGGGTCAGGCCGGTGAAATTGAGGAAGTGCCCCTGGCGCCAGACGGCCAGGGCGGCGGTCAGGTAGGGGTTCTCCGGGGCCAGGTTGACCACGGCAGTGGCGATCATTAATGCCAGCCCGGCCAGCGCGATGCGCAAGGACATGGATAATGATGCCGCAATGATGCCGGTCAGCGCCCCCACGGCAATCCCGAACAGGGCCCCGGGCGTGACCCATAAAAAGATGTCCTGGGAGCTGAACAGCAGACCGTAGGCAAAGCTGCGCACGCAAAGCGCTGTGAGGAGTACGGCCAGGATGACTGCACGCAGCGGTTGTTCGCGCTTCATCAAGGTCGTGGCAAACAGGCTGACCGCCAGCGTATTGGCGGCGGCGACGGCCGCTTCGGTCCGGATGAAGACTTCGGCCGGATGGTGTTGCCCACCCGCATTCGGGAACAGCCCGCGCAAATCGCCATTGCCAAACAGCAGCGTTTCCGGATTCAGTTGTGACAATAACCACAAGCCCAGCAGCACCAGCCCGAGGTCGACGCGGCCGCCAACCCGGAACAACCGGTAACGCAGTGCCTGGATTCCGGCATCGCGCAGCAACAGCCGTGTGGTGATGACGGCCAGCAGCGCGCCAAGCAGCGCACCGACGCTGTTGCTGGCGACATCGACGTTGGATGGAATGCGTGTCGGAAGGTAGGTCTGGAGCGCTTCCACCGACAGGCTGAGGGCGAGGCCCGCACTGAATGCCAGGCTGGCCGCGGGTGCACCCCGCACGCCCGGATATATCGCAAGCACCGTGAGGAATCCAAGCGGCATATAGCCAACCACGTTGGCGATGAGGTCAAAGGCAGTGAGATAGCGCGGCAGCGGGGCGCTCAGGAACGCGAACGGTGGCACGCCCGGATCGATCCAGCCGGAAAACGGGTGCAGGCTGGCATAGATCACCAATAGGGCATAGGCGATGAGCAGGTAACGGGCAAGGCTGGACGGGGATTCCCGTGTTGTCATGGCGTAATTCTCGCACGCCGCCGCTGTCAACGGCGATTCGGCGTGTTACCCGGGCCACGATTTCGCGTCCCACGGCGCAGTCCACAATGTTGTTATTGGTCAGCCCCCCCCCGCCAGTTCCTGCTGGTAGAGGCGGAGCAGTTCGGCACCGTAGAGCGCAAATGTGATGGTGTCGATATCACTGCATTGATTGGTGAGGCGCCGGCATTGGGCCACGGCAATGTGCGTGGCTGCCGCCAGCGGGTAACCATACACACCGCAACTGATGGCCGGAAAGGCGATACTGCGCAGGCCGTGTTTGCGGGCGAGCACCAGGCTTTCGATGTAGCAGGAAGCCAGCAGGTCGGGTTCGTGCTGTCGTCCGCCGTGCCATACCGGTCCGACAGTGTGGATCACATGTTTTGCCGGCAATAGGTAGCCACGGGTGATTTTCGCCTGCCCTGTCGGACACCCACCAAGGGTTCGGCATTCGGCGAGCAGTTGCGGGCCGGCAGCGCGATGAATGGCGCCGTCCACGCCGCCGCCGCCCAGCAGGGACTCATTGGCGGCATTGACGATGGCGTCGACGGCCAGCGTTGTAATGTCAGCCTGGATTGCAGTCAGTTGGGCGGTCATTGCCTTTTCAGGGCAGGATTCGGAATTATATTAATGATAACAAAATCGATATTCTGTTTTGTTAAAACTTGACTTATTACTGAAAACGATAATAATTAAAGCTCTATATGGTGTGCCTGGCCTTGCATCAAAGCCAGTAAATCGCCACTTGCCAGCACACCAGCGCGGTGAGCGCGGTTGCGATCCAGATGAGCAATCGGTTGCGCCTGCGTTCTTCCAGCGCCAGCTTTGCCATGCTCCGATGCAGTTCTCCGAGCCGATCCTCGGCGAGCAATCGATGGGTAAGCCGTGGCAGTTGCGGCAGCAGCGTGGCCCAGCTTGGTATTTCCTGTTTAAGGTTGCGTACCAGGCCGCGCCATCCCATCTGGGCGCTCATCCAGCGTTCCAGGTAGGGTTTGGCCGTCTTCCACAGATCCAGTTCAGGGTTCAGGTCACGTCCCAGGCCTTCGATGTTCAGCAGGGTTTTTTGCAGCATCACCAGTTGCGGCTGGATTTCAACGCCAAAGCGTCGTGAAGTCTGAAACAGCCGCAGCAGCACATGCCCAAAGCGGATTTCCTTCAATGGCCGGTCGAAGATCGGTTCGCACACGGCGCGTATGGCCGTCTCCAGTTCGTCCACCCGGGTTGCCGGCGGAACCCATCCTGATTCCAGGTGCACCTCGGCAACGCGCTTGTAGTCGCGGTTGAAGAAGGCCAGAAAGTTCTGGGCCAGGTAATTCTTGTCGACCTCGTTGAGCGTGCCCATGATGCCGAAATCAAGGGCGACATAGCGCCCCTTCTCGTGTGCCGCAGTGGAAACCAGAATGTTGCCCGGATGCATGTCGGCATGGAAAAAGCCGTCGCGGAAAACCTGCGTGAAGAAAATCTCGACGCCAGCACGTGCCAGCGCCGGAATATCTACGCCAGCATCGCGCAGGCGGTCGATGTGGCTGATGGGAATGCCATGCATCCGCTGCATCGTCATCACTGTGGTGGTGCAGAAATCCCAATAAATCTCGGGCACGGCAAGCAGCGGCGAGTTGTGGAAATTGCGCCGCAACTGGCTGGCGTTGGCCGCTTCGCGCATCAGGTCCAGCTCGTCGTTCAGGTGCCGTGAAAACTCGGCGACCACTTCGTGTGGCTTGAGCCGCTTGCCGTCAGCCCACAAGCGTTCGATGAGGCTGGCTGCGGTATCGAGCAGCGCCAGATCGCGTGCGATGACCGGTTCCATTCCCGGCCGCAGAATCTTGACCGCGGCTTCAGTGCCATCGGGCAGGATGGCGAAGTGGACCTGGGCAATCGAGGCGCTGGCCACCGGCTCCGGGTCGAATTGCGCGTATACCTGCTCAACCGGCCTGGAGAAGGCGCGTTCGATTGCGACGCGGGCCAGTGCCGCGGAAAACGGCGGTACCTGGTCCTGCAATCTGGCCAGCTCATCGGCGATATCGAGCGGGAGCAGGTCACGACGGGTGGACAATAACTGCCCGAACTTGACGAATATGGGCCCCAGCGTTTCAAGGGCCTGGCGCAGTCGCACCGCGCGAGGTGCCTGACTGTGTTTGCTACCCGAGATTGCGCGCAGAAAGCGCAGCAGGCCTGCCCAGCGTTTGGCCCCGGCGGAGAGTGCAAACTCGTCCAGGCCAAAACGCCAGGCAACTGCAAAAATCCGGATCAGACGCAGCAGGCGGGACACTGAAAACTCATTTCAAGGGATGGAAGGCGGTGTGATTGCGGCCGGGGTCGACTGGCAACCGGCACGCCATGCCTTTCATGCAAGCGTGTAGCTGGCAAATGTACCAGATTTGCAGTGACTGACCGGGGCTTCGGACGCCATACGCAGTTCCGGCCCCGGGTTACAGGCTTCCGGGTTAAATTCCTTTTTGGCGTTGCAGTCGCTCAATGCGCTTCTCCAGGCGCTCAGTGTCGTCGCGCAGTCGTTCCACATCGCTGCCGAATTGGACAGTATCAGCTCTGCGGGCAATGAGTGGATTCTCTTCGGTCCAGTATTCCGAAAAATTCTGCGCCAATCGAACGCCGGCATCACGTTGCCAGGAGAACAGGCTGCGCCCAGTGCTTGCCATGCGATGTGCAAGCACATCGCCAAAGACACGCGAGAGATCTTCTTCGAAGTCCCATTCCAGCTCCAGAAACAACAGACGCACGACCTGGGCAAGATCGGTGGAGCCGTTCAGTTCGACTTCGCTCATGACGGCTTCATCGCGTAGCAGCAGATAGGGAATGGCTGAAGGCTTGGTGGTGATGACAAGATCCGGCACCGCCTCGGCGGTCGCATTTTCAAGGAGTCCGTTGAGGCCGATGGTCACTCGCAGTGTCGGCATCATGGACATGCGAAATTCCAGCGTGCGACCGGCAAATGGCACGAGCCGCTGCTGTGCCCAAGCCTGCTGTCCTAGCACGTGGTTGAGACTGCGTACTGCGCTTTGGGTCAACATGCCGATACTGTACCTGTTACAAGGGTCTTGGAAAAGAAAAAGCCACTCCCTTGGGGGGAGCGGCTTTTACAGGAACTGACCTGACCTTGGGATTTGGGATCGACCCCGGGATCAGGAGATCTGTTCGATGCCTGCCACCAGCCAGCCCGCGTCGCCGGAAACCGGTTTGCGCAGATGCCATACTTCAGAGAACGCGGTGGGCGCAGCGCCCGCCGTTTCGCGAATCTGCCCGGAGAAGCGCAAACTGGCCCAATGGGCATCGTTCTCGGTCACAACTTCAAGCAGCGTGGCATCGAGTGTGACCACATCGGTATGCTGGGCACCGGTTCTGTGGCGGATGTCAGCGGACAGTTTTTCGTACATTTCCTCGGTGGTGACTTCGCGCAAGGTATCCAGATCGGCGCGGTCATTGGCTTCCTGCAGGCGAATGAAATTCAGCTTTGCCTGCTTGAGGAATCCGGGCGCGTCGAATCCCTCCGGAATACTGGGTTGTGCCGGACGGCTATCGCCCCATTTGGCCTCAGCGCCGGGAATCTGCGACGGCGGCGGCGCAGCCACTGTTTCATTGCCCAGGCTGGAGTATTGCATGGATGGCATGCCATGGGCACCTGCCGGTGCCATACGCGGCCGGGCAAACTTCCGGATCAGCATCATGATGACGAAAGCCGCCAGCATGGCCAGCAGGATCGGGCCCATCATTCCGCCCAGACCCAGACCGCTATTGGCGAAGAGATAGCCCAAACCCAAGCCGGCAGCGATGCCGGCAAGCGGGCCGAGCCAGCGGTTGCCGGCGGCAGGTTGCGGCTGAGCAGTCGAGGCGGGAGCGGCCTGTTGCGCAGGGGCTGCGGCCTGCTTCTGCGCAATGGGACGTTGCGTCCCGATACTTTTGCCACCGCCAAGACGCGCGGCTTCGGCGTTGTCTGCAATGACGGTCAGGCCAAAGCACATTACCAGTGCGGCGAAGACCATTTTGAATGCGTTCATCTGTTCTCCTGTATTGCCATGTTTGTATTCGTTGTCGGAAACCACATCCGAACATCAACCTGCACGAAAGCTTACACGCAATTGCATTGCAATTTCGCGTATTTTAGTGTTGTTGCAGAACGAAGGGGCATCCCAACGTTTCCACATGTGACCCCGCAATCAGTGGCCATTTCCTGGTGCCAACGGTACTTTCAGTACTTGAATCCGCGATGCAAGGCAACCACGCCCGCCGCCAGATTGAAGAATTGGACATCTTCCAGGCCGGCTTGTTCCATCATTGTTCGCAATGTTTCCTGATCCGGATGCATGCGGATTGACTCGGCAAGGTAGCGATAGCTGGCGGCGTCGCCGGCAATGCGCTGTCCCAGCCACGGCAATACATGATAGGAATACAAGTCGTAAGGTTTTTCCAGCGGCTTGGCCACCCGCGAGAACTCCAGAACCAGCAATTTTCCGCCTGGTCGCAGCACTCGGTGCATCTCTGCCAGCGCCCGGTCCTTGTGAGTCATGTTGCGCAGGCCGAAAGCAACACTGACACAATCGAAATAATTGTTCGGAAACGGCAGTGATTCGGCGTCGCACTGTACAACAGGCAACAGGCAGCCTCGATCAATGATGCGGTCGCGCCCGACCCTCAACATGTCGTTATTGATGTCGGTGACCCAGACTTCGCCGCTTGGGCCGGTGCGTTGCGCGAATGCCAGGGCCAGATCACCCGAGCCCGACGCCACGTCGAGGACGCGTTGCCCTGTACGCACGCCGCTGGCTGAAATGGTGAATTTCTTCCACAACCGGTGCAGTCCCATGGACATCAGGTCATTCATGATGTCGTACTTGCTGGCGACGGACGAGAATACGCCCGCGACTTGGCGCGCCTTGTCTTTCTCGTCTACTGTCTTGAACCCGAAATGTGTTGTCATGCCGTTATCCTACTTTTGTGCAGGTGTCCGGCTTTGTCCGGCCGTCGCCAGGCGCTGCAGGTATTGCGTCCAGAGTTGGCCCTGTCGGTGTCCCAGGTCATAGAGATATTCCCAGGAATAGATGCCGGTATCATGGCCATCGGAAAATTTCGGCTGGATGGCATAGGTGCCCACCGGCTCAATTCCAACAATATCGACCCCCTGTTTGCCTGACTGCAGGACTTCCTGTCCTGGGCCGTGACCACGCACTTCCGCCGAAGGCGAATAGACACGCAGGAACTCGAAGCTCAATTCGAACCGACGTCCATCGGCAAAACTGATTTCCAGCCGCTTTGACTGCTGGTGCAGGGTTATTTCGGTTGGCGCTGGTGTTTCGCTGGTAAGGCCTGACATATTGCAATTGCTCCGGGACAAGGCAAGCGATGGTCTATGGTAACAGCCATGAGGTAAGGAATTGCCTGAACAAGGCGACATGCCCCCTTGTATATCCTCACTTCAGAGGTTACGCGCTGTTCGTCTTCTCTCTGTTTGAGACTTATTCAGTGTTTCCATAACTGTTACGGCTGGGCAAGTTTATTCCGTTCAGGTGGCGAAATTCAATGTAACAAAATCGTCATATCAGTGAAGTAAGATCGTAATATGCCCAAAAGGAAACGCATTATCCTATGCCCGCCAACATACTCGTAGTCGAAGACGAACCTGCGATCCAGGAATTGATCGCCATCAATCTGGAGCACGCCGGTCACAGCGTCCTGCGTGCGCTGGATGCCGAACAGGCTGCCCGCATGGTACGGGAGGTTCTGCCTGACGTGGTGTTGCTGGACTGGATGCTGCCGGGGCAGTCGGGGCTGGCATTCGCACGGCGCTTGCGCGAGGATGAGCGAACCCGCTCCATACCCATCATCATGCTCACGGCGCGTGGCACCGAGACAGACAAGATTGCCGGGCTGGAGTCCGGTGCGGATGACTACATCACCAAGCCGTTTTCTCCGCGCGAACTGGTGGCGCGCATCAAGGCGGTGTTGCGGCGGCGTTCTCCACAATTGACCGACGAAGCCGTCGAAGTGAGCGGCTTGCGGCTGGATCCGATTACGCACCGCGTCAGTGCCCACGACATGCAGCTCGATCTGGGGCCCACGGAATTTCGTCTACTGCATTTCATGATGACGCATCCGGAGCGCGTGCATTCGCGCACCCAGTTGCTCGACCAGGTCTGGGGTGATCACGTGTTTGTCGAGGAACGCACCGTGGACGTGCATATCCGTCGTCTGCGCAAATCGCTGGAATCGTCCGGGCATGATCACCTTATTCAGACAGTGCGCGGCAGTGGCTACCGTCTTGCCGCCGTGAGTTGATGTCCTGGCGCGATTCAGGTGTGGATCTTGTCCGTCGCATGAAAGTGCTCTGACCGACGACGGCATCGGCTAGTTACCGCATACAATGCGGCCTGTCGGACTCCCCACCATTCCCAACTGCTTCGGCTGAACCAGCCTGCCCCTTGGATCGCAAATATCAATTCGTCTGGACCCGCGCTGCCCTCGCACTAGGCTTGCTGGCGGCGCTGATGCTTGTGCTTTGGTTTGTGATGTCGCCAGTCTGGGCATTGATCGCCGGGTGTGCGGTGCTGCTGCTATTGCTGTTGCGCCAATGGGCCAATGTGTCGGCATTGGCGCGTTGGCTGCACGACCCCGCGCAACCCGTGCCGCGGGGCACCGGCGTGTGGGAGGAAGTCTTCTCCGGGTTATACCGCTGGACGCGGGAAAGCACGCGCGAGCGCGAGCGGTTGACCCTGGCGCTGACGCGTTTTCGATCGGCAGGTACAGCCATGCCCGATGGCGTCATTATTCTGGACGCAGGCAATCACATCGAATGGTGCAATCCGACCGCGGAGCGTTTTTTCAGTGTGAGCAGCATTGAGGATGCGGGGCAACAGATCATCAATCTGGTACGTCCGCCGGATTTTGCCGCGTATCTGGAACTGGGCGAGTTTTCCGAGCCTTTGACATTGCGTCTTTCACGCGGTGAAGATCTGGTTCTCAGCCTGCGCGTCATTCCGTATGGACACGATCAGAAATTGCTCCTGTCGCGCGATGTCACGCAGTTCGAGCGTATAGAAGCGATGCGGCGCGATTTCGTTGCCAATGTATCGCATGAACTCAAGACGCCACTGACGGTGGTGAATGGCTTTGTCGAGACGCTGGCCGACGGAAAGGTGAAATTTTCCGACAGCCGCATCCGCCAGGTGCTCGGCTTGATGCAGCAGCAGACCAGCCGCATGTTGAACCTGGTGGAGGACTTGCTGACCCTGTCGGCACTGGAATCCAGTCCGGTTCTTACGGAAGAATCGGACATTGATGTCTCCGGCTTGCTGGAAGGATTGCGCGCTGAAGGGGAGGTATTGTCCGGCGGACATCATCATCTGTCGCTTCATATTGATCAACCATCCCTATTGGTTGGAAACGAGACAGACCTGCGCTCGGCATTTGGCAATCTGGTGTCCAATGCGGTTCACTACACCCCGAAGGGCGGTGAAATTACACTGTCATGGCGGCAGCGCGAAAGTGGCGAAGGCGAGTTTGCCGTCACCGATTCCGGCGTGGGCATTGATAGCCGGCATATCCCTCGTCTGACCGAGCGGTTTTATCGCGTCGATAGCAGCCGTTCTCGTGAAACAGGAGGCACTGGCCTGGGCCTTGCCATCGTCAAGCATGTTCTCACCCGTCACCAGGCAGCCCTTGAAATCAGCAGTGAACCGGGTCGCGGCAGTTGCTTCATGGTGGTTGTTCCAAAGGCACGGATACTCCGCATCGACACACAACAACCTGTCGATGCGACCCGCTCAGACTTGCCTTCCAGTATCTGACGATGAGGGCCCCTGAATCAGGGGGCATGGGGACAGTGCCCCCTTTTCAACACCCTGTCAGGTGACGGCCTGGAAGGTAACGCGTTCGAAATCTACCCCGCGATCAATGACGGCAGTCAGGGTCAGTTGCCGCGTCTGATCGGTATAGACGTCGATGACGCGCTTGGGCCGGAACCAACCCACCGGCAGTACCAGTGTTTCCGGTGTGCGCAGTGCAGGAACGGCCGACAGCATTAGCGCGGGAATGTATTTTTCCGTCAAGGAATTCAATCCAGTCGCTCGGATTGCAATGCCTTGTGGCACACCGGGCATGGTGCGCGCACTGATTGTCGGTATGTAATTGCCATCCACCTTCAACCAGCGGACAGCGCACAGCATGAAATTTCGGGCGTCGGACGGGCGCACGGCGATAAGTTGTGAATGAATGAAGCGCGATGGCCCCTCTTTTCGCTCCAGTCGCATGCCAGCCAGGCTTTCTTCCTGGATCAGCCAGCGCTCCAGTGTAAAACCCTGCTGGGTGGCGTGCGTATCCTCGGTGTGGGTGCTGACACGCCCGAAAGTGGCAATTTCTTCGCGCTGGGCCTTGGTCAACTCCGTGTTGCCGCCCGGCTGACGGAATGGGCGGCCGGTAGTGAAATAGTGGATTGCACCCATCGCGGTCGTCATTTCGGCTTCACTCGGAGCGCTCTTGCGTACTGCCGGGCGCTGCGGCTTGCGTTCGAACCACTGGTATTGCAATCGGGTGAGCAGGTATTCGGCCAGCGCTGCAGGTACGTCATCCCCGAGATTGAGCAAAGTCGGCGCCAGGCCCTTTTTTAAAGAGGCAACGCGCTCGCTGATATTTTTGGTCAATACCGTGAAATCCAGATAGCGCCACGTGCCAGTAAGTGCCCTGGATGCATCGTTTGGTTCCAATTGACAGGGTTCCTTGTCGCTGCCCAGGTCGACAGCAAGGATGGGCGTCGGTTTGTCCCCGCCAGGATCCGTAAAGGAATGCCTCAGGCGCGCCACATTCCCCCAGCGATCGAGCCAGCGCGTGATCAAACCTAGCTGCCGCGAAGTGTGTTCGCAGGGATTGGTCAGGTGAAGCAGCAGCGCCTGCACATAAGTTTCCATGCAGGTGGTTTTCCATTCCTCCTTCTGCAATGGATGGGCAACCTGGGCATCGACAAGCTGGTGTTCTTCGGCGAACAGATAGAGTTGATGCAGCTGTTCCCAGTCTTCGTCACTGATCACCTGATAACAGCGGTAATGTTCGGCTATCTGCTGCGCTGCGCACCACAATGCGCGTTGGCAGGCCAGCGCCATTTGTCCTGATCCGGCGAGCAGGCTGGAGCTCACACCCGAAAGGGCTTGCAGGCACTGCTGGTATCCACTGCCCAATGCCCCCCAAAGCGCGACGACGCCGAGCAAAATTTCTCGCTCTGGCCTGGCCAGCGGAGCGGCGCGGTTGGCGAACTTTTTCGCCTGTTCAACCTGCACGAAAAGTACAGGTTCTCGCAATAGTTCAAGGATTTTGAGTCGTTCAGAGGGCGAAATTTCGCAACAATTGAGCTCCTCGATTTCGCCCAGAAGGCGGCCATGGGTAGGTCCGACATTGATCAGCGGAAGGGTGTGCAGCCACTCAGCACACGCGGTCACATCACGAAAATCCGGATTTGCGGTGGGGGAGATGGTGGGTATATTCAGATGTACGGGAGGCATACTGATTTTCGTCTACGCTATCCCAGAACCTGCTTGAGATGTGCCGATAGGGCTTCGTGGGCAGGGACTCTGTGTGTTGGCAACGAGGCCTTCACGACCGCACCCCAGATTGGATTGGGGAAGTGGCGGTCGTTACGGAAACGCGGAACCACATGCCAGTGCACATGCGGTACAACGTTTCCGAAGCTGGCCAGATTGATCTTGTCAGGTGTCATTATTTTACGAAGTGCCGACTCAGTGGCAAATACCGCTTGCATCAGGCGATCGCGCTGGTGGCCATCAAGGTCGGTCATTTCACTGACATGCTGGTGAAGAATGACTCGGCAAAATCCGGGATAGTCCTTGTCCGCAACGCTGACGATCCGGCAAAAGTCATCCTGCCACAGCAGGTCTCCGCCATCAGAATGGCACAACTCGCAATTGCTTACCGTCAATTTTGTCACGTTGCAGCATTCTCCGGTTTTGCGATCAGGCTCCCAATGACCTGAATGTGGCTATTCCATGTCGAAAGCATAGCAGCCATGCCAGCGCCAGGGTGTTGCCCAGGACCTTGACCTAAAGGAGGACGCGCTCAATGCCACCGCGATTGGCCTTGGCCACATAGTCAGCCATCCAGTTTTCTCCCAACAGATGCTTTGCCATTTCCACCACGATGTAGTCAGCCGTGGTGCCCGAATCAGCGTTATAGCGCGACAGTCCCTGCAGGCATGATGGACAGGACGTCAGAATTTTCACCTCGCCCTCAAACCCGTCCTTGCGCAATGCCCCCGCACCTTTTCTCATTTCCTCTTCCTTGCGAAAACGCACCTGGGTTGATACGTCAGGCCGCGTGACCGCCAGCGTGCCCGACTCGCCGCAGCAGCGCTCGTTCGCAGTCACAGTCATGCCCATCAACTCGTTGACGACTTTCATCGGTTTATGGGTCTTCATCGGCGTATGGCAAGGATCGTGGTACATGTAGCGTGTCCCCTTCACGCCTTCGAGTTTGACATTCTTCTCCAGCAAATATTCATGGATGTCCAGCAGTCGGCAGCCGGGAAATATCTTTTCAAATTCATATTTCTGCAACTGGTCCATGCAAGTGCCGCAGGACACGATCACCGTCTTGATATCGAGGTAGTTGAGCGTGTTGGCCACGCGGTGGAACAGCACTCGGTTGTCGGTGATAATGGCCTGGCCTTTTTGCTGCTCGCCAGCTGCCGTTTGCGGGTAGCCGCAGCACAGATAACCCGGCGGCAGTACGCAGATTGAACCGACCTCATAGAGCATCGCCTGGGTGGCCAGGCCCACCTGCCCGAACAGGCGCTCCGAACCGCAGCCTGGAAAGTAGAAAACGGCCTCGGAGTCATCGGTGACCTTTTTCGGGTCTCGGATGAGCGGGATGAAATTGCGGTCTTCAATGTCGAGCAGTGCGCGCGAAGTGCGTTTGGGCAGACCTCCCGGCATGGGCTTGTTGATGAAGTGGATGACCTGCGCCTTCAGCGATGGCTTGCCAACCGTAGCGGGAGGTGCGTTGGTCTGGGACTGCGTCAGACCCAGCGATTTGGCAGCCTGATGGGCCAGACGCTGGGCCGCGTAGCCCACATCCACCATCATGGTGCGCGCTGCTTTGATGGTGGCCGGATCCTTGGCATTCAGGAACGCCATCGCCACCGCAGTGCCGGGATTGAATTTCTTCTGCCCCTGCCTGCGCAGAAAATTGCGCATCGCCACGGATACATCACCGAAATCGATGTCCACCGGACAAGGGTTCAGGCACTTGTGGCAGACTGTGCAGTGGTCCGCCACATCGCTGAATTCATCGAAATGCTTGACTGAAATACCGCGGCGGGTCTGTTCTTCGTAAAGGAAGGCTTCGATGAGAAGGGAAGTGGCGAGAATCTTGTTGCGTGGTGAGTACAGCAGATTGGCGCGCGGTACATGCGTCGAACATACGGGCTTGCATTTACCGCAACGCAGGCAATCCTTGATTGAATCGGCTATGCGCCCGACTTCGGATTGCTCCAATATCAGTGATTCCGCACCCAGCAGGCTGAATGAAGGTGTATACGCATTGCGCAAATCCCCCCCGGCCAGCAGCTTGCCCTTGTTGAACCGGCCTTCCGGATCGACTCTGGCCTTGTAATCGCGAAACGCCGCGATTTCATCCGCTTCAAGGTATTCGAGTTTGGTGATGCCGATGCCGTGTTCGCCAGAGATGACGCCGCCGAGCGATTTGGCCAGAGCCATGATGCGTGCGACCGCCGCGTTGGCTTCCTGCAGCATCTCGTAATTGTCGGAATTGACCGGAATATTGGTATGCACATTGCCGTCGCCGGCATGCATGTGCAATGCCACGAATACCCGCCCTCGCAATACACGCTTGTGCACGGCGTCGGCGCCTTCCTTGATGCGGCTGAAGGCCTTGCCATCGAAGATGGCTTCCAGTTCGGCGCGCACTTCATTCTTCCAGGACACGCGTAGGGTGTGGTTCTGCACCAGCGCGAATACGGTCTGGCCCTGGTAAGCAGGGTTTGCCAATGTTGCAATCGGGCTGCCACCCGCACCGGGACCTGCGGTTGGTAATGCCAGGTCTAGGTTTTCAATGAGGTACTTCCAGCGTTGGCGTGCTTGCGCAACAAGTTCGCGCGCGCGCTCGATGCGATCTGCCAGCAGTTCCAGCGGCGCGTCATTTTCATTGTCGAGCACCAGTAATTTCGTATTTTCGAAATAAGTATCGAGCGCGTCGAGAAGTTTGAGTTTGTTGCTGATCGACAATTCGATGTTGATGCGTTCGATGCCGTCGGAATAACCACCCAGCTTGTCCAGTGGAATCACCACGTCTTCATTGATCTTGAAGGCGTTGGTGTGCCGGGCGATCGCCGCGGTGCGCGCACGGTCCAGCCAGAAGGTCTTGCGTGCCTCCGCTGATACCGCAACAAAGCCCTCACCGCCGCGGGCATTGGCCAGTCGTACCACCTCTGATGCCGCGCGTGCGATTTCGTCGTCGTCGCTTCCGACTATGTCACCGAACAGCACCATTTTTGGCCGCCCGGAGCGTTTTGCCTTGGTGGCGTATCCGACTGCTTTCAGATAGCGTTCATCGAGGTGTTCCAGTCCTGCCAGGGTCGCGTTCGGATTTGCGTCAAGATAGTTTTTGACTTCGACGATGGCGGGTACGGAATCGCGAACCTGACCGAAGAATTCAAGGCAAACCGTGCGGATTGCCTTGGGCAGCTTGTGCAGGACAAAGCGTGCCGACGTGATGATGCCGTCACAGCCTTCTTTCTGGATTCCAGGCAGTCCGGCCAGAAATTTGTCGGTCACATCCTTACCGAGTCCGGTCTTGCGAAACGATGGGCCCGGAATTTCCATGACAGTGGCAGCCCCGTCGGGGGTGAGGTGGTCCGGTTTGAAGCGCTGGATCGAAAACCGTGCCGTGGCAATATCGTGAATCTTTCCAAGGTTGTGCTCCAGCCGCGTGACTTCGAGGAATTGCCCTTGCGGATCGACCATGCGCCAGGACACGAGATTGTCGAGTGCCGTGCCCCACAATACGGCCTTCTTGCCTCCCGCATTCATGGCAACGTTGCCGCCGATGCATGAGGCATCGGAAGAGGTCGGATCGACGGCAAACACATAGCCCGCGGCCTCCGCCACCTCCATCACACGTTTGGTCACGACGCCGGCGCCGCAGTGCGCTGTCGCCACCGGATGGGCTACCCCGGGCAGATCCTGCATCTCAACTTCAGACAAACGGTCCAGCTTTT
Organism: Betaproteobacteria bacterium; assembly: GCA_947479645.1. Lineage (GTDB taxonomy): Bacteria > Pseudomonadota > Gammaproteobacteria > Burkholderiales > SG8-39 > CAIYPG01. Next base: position 26,373 of record CANKAJ010000060.1, read on the forward strand.
CGGTATTGATGACAGCCGAATGGCGCGTTAGCGGAATGGCGCCACCCGTGTAGCCCGTACCGCCGCCGCGTGGAATGATGGTCAGGCCAAGCTCGATGCAGCTGCGAACCATGCCAGCCACTTCTTCTTCGGTGTCAGGGTTGATGACGACGAATGGATACTCTACCCGCCAGTCGGTGGCATCTGTGACGTGGGAGACGCGTGCCAACCCGTCAAATTGGATGTTGTCGCGACGGGTGTTCCGTGACAGTAGCTTGAGCGCCCGCGCTCGAAGTCCGGCATCCTCGTCAAATTGTCGCTCGAAGGCGGCCACGGCCTGGTGTGCCCGATCCAGCAGAAATGCCACTTTGGTGTCGTGACCAGCCTCGTCCGGGTCTGTGTTTGCATCCTCGTTTTTCTCCTGACGAGAATTGCGCCGTTTGTCGATTTCATTCAGCCGGTGGCGTAGCGCCTCGATGAGTGCTGCACGCCGTTTCGGATTGTCGAGCAGGTCGTCTTGCAGATAGGGGTTGCGCGTGACTACCCAGATGTCGCCAAGCACTTCATACAACATGCGGGCCGAGCGCCCGGTGCGGCGCTCCGAGCGCAACTCGATCAAATGATCCCAGGCGCTCGCGCCGAGCAGTCGTATAACGATCTCCCGGTCGGAGAACGAAGTGTAGTTGTAGGGGATTTCACGCAGACGTACTGACATGGGATTCTTTGCAAAGCAGGCAAGTCGAAAAAGGCCGGAGCCGGAGTGCTCCGATCACGCCATCAGGTTCCGCGCCAAAGTAAGGTCAAATTAGCAAACGATTCTATCCCATTGCATACGCCGCACGACTTGGAACCGTGAACTCAGGTGGCGTCGTTATTTTCGCCTGGTGGGGGGGCGTCAGACTCCTGCTCGTCCGGGAAAATATCCTTGAAACTGAAGTAAAAACTACTGAAAAGTACCGGCAACATGACCACATTCAGCATGACCAGCGCTACAGGCAACAACGCGATCAGCCCTTTCATGGCGGTATCCTTGAGCAAAGGCACCATTCCGGCGAGCAGAAGCGACAGGCTGAATGCAACAAAGGCGACTGTGGCGCCATAAAGGGCAAAAGCACGCCAGTTTCTGAGGCTGGCAAAAAAGCTGTAGAACAAGGCTTGCGCCGGGCCCATGCCACGCCATGCCACCAGCACCGGCGAAAACCAGAATGCCATCAGTACCGGCGTAGCCACCAGGGCTGCCAGCGCCAGACCCCCCGCAAGACTGCCATCGAGAATGGCGGCATCCGGCGGTGTGGTACCAAAGAGCATCCAGTGCAGCATGACCCCGCCGTCTGCCAGCGAGGATGTGCCCAGCACGAGCAGCATGCAGATCAGATATAACCCTCCCAGTTTGATCAGGGGAGCACGACCTTGACGGAATCCTTCCAGCAGCAGTTTGGCCTGCAATGGAGCGTCTTTTTCGGCTTCCCGGCTGGCGATCATAAAGCTGACGGAGAATCCGGGAATCAGCATGGTGGCAAGAGCGGGGCCAGCCCACGGAACAAGGTTGATCAGGCCGGAGGCAATCAGCAGCAATACGGTCAACGCAATCCAGCTTGCCGGCGTCTTGCGAAAGAGCGCCCAGCCTGATTTCAGCCAGTTGATGCCTGCTCTTGCCGGAACGATGTGCATAAGGGTCCTGTAGTTGACTTGAAGGTTATTCAAAATTGCCGAAACCCGAAACGATTGTTATGAAGGGAATAGTAGCGCTTAAGCCAGCACTGGAGCGTGTCTCCGACGAGATTCAAGGATTTCCGAAAATGCTCCGGATCATGCGCATGCGTCAATTCACCGGTTCGGGGTAGGTAAAAATCAATGATGCCGCTGAGCGCTTCCGAGCCAGCCGGCCCTTCCCACAGCACGTTATCGCGAAACAGTTCTGCATGTATGGTCCCGCGCAGCAGTTCGCGCAAATCGATTGCGGACTGAAATACGAGTTCCGAGCTCAGCAGTTTTTGGTGCTCGGTGCTGAGAAAGGGTATCACGCTAGGTGTCGTTTCAAGCCACCAGAACAGGCTCCGTGGAGCACATACTGTCCCTAGCTGGTTGTCAGGAAATAATTGCTGTTTTCTATACCCTCGGCGTTGCCGGTCAGATCAACCAGCGTACCAATCGCATAGCGGCCAGCCAAATTGAAAGTTCGTCGCGGGTGACGCTGGTAAAGACCGACATTGTGTATTCAGTAGTGAATGGGGAATGCCGGGACGCCGGCAACGGCGTACGCGGGCGGGCCGATTCAGAACTGCTTGATTACCCACTGCGGAACACGCACACCGGAGTCGGTGGGCTGGCGAATGCCGATATCACGCTGATCCTGCATCAAATAGTAGACATTACCTTCCGGCGTGGTGACCTTCAAGGAACGCTGGCCATCAATGATGAGCTCCTCGGTTTGATCGTTTGGCCCGGGTGAAATCGTAATGGCTTGGTCGCCTGGCGCATTGGTAACGCCTGGCGGGGGTGGCGGAGGCTCCGGCAAAGTCTCCAGTTTGAGCTGTGCGGATACCGTGAAGGGGAAGGCGAAAAGCAGGAAGAAAAGGACGCGACGGTGCATGATGGCGCAGCCGATGATTGATCGGCTGAAAGTGTAACAGATTGACGGGGGCGTCGTTGCCCGGTGACGTTATTGTCCAGCGCGAATTAGACCC
>CANKAJ010000061.1 GCA_947479645.1 Betaproteobacteria bacterium
ACAAAACCGCCATCGCCTGTACGGATCTGCCCTTGATTTACAATCTTGCCGGCACCGACCACTTCATCAAATTTGAATCGGCCCGCCAGGAAATCCGCATCTGAGAGTCTCAGACTGGAGGCAACAAATCCGGCCGTGTCGATGATGGAACCGCCACCGATAAACAGGCCATTCGGATTAATCAGGAAAACTCGCCCATTGCTGAGCAATTGGCCAAGAATGGCAGAGGATTCGTTACCAGTAACTCGATTGAGTACCGTGGAGATACTGTTCTGCTGAATAAACCTTGTGACCTCGTCGCTACCAATCGAAAAGCCCTGCCAATTGATAACGGTGCCGGGCGTGTTGGTGATGCTGAGGGATTTGCCTGTCAGCGCAAATGTTGCCGATCCGGACATCACCGTCGGCGCAGTTGGATTGCCCAAGGCCTGCCCGGCAAATGCGGACGACACTGCCAATGCAACAAGACTTCTGTGCAACGAAGAATTCCGGCAATCGGGCACGCAAACAGGTGCCTTTTTCATTCAAAAGCTCCTAGACTGCGATGCCGATCCTGGTCGGCAATTGCGATGTAAAAACTGTGACTCGGCCTGGGCAGGTTCACGCCCGACCAATACTAGCAGGCGAAATTGATATTCATATGTCATAAGTCACATTCACAGACACGGAATCCAGGAATCAGAATATGTAAGATAGGGTGACATGCCCCCTCCCGTCGTAGTACCCCTGCAGCCCGCCGGGGTCCAGCACCACACCATAATCCGCACGCAGAAACAAGCTGCTACCCAGCGAGATCCTTGCACCGAACCCAATGCTGGAAACATGCTGCCCACGTCCTTCGCCAATTATCAAATTCGGCCGATTTCGCTGCGTTCGCCCCCAATCGTAAAACGCCAGCAGCCTGGCGCGTGCATTGGAACTGGTGAACTTGCTGGCAATGTCAGGACTATAGATCTCGGCAGATCCCCGGAATCCCCAGTCACTGGTGATTTCCCGTTCAAGAAAGCCTCGCACCGAATCTGCGCCACCAAGACCCCAATGCTCGCCTGAGATCAGCCTGTCGCGAGTAAACTGCCCGGAAAACGAGGCTCGAAGTTGCATGTCGTTGGAAAACGAACGATTGTGACTTACACCATATCGCTGCAGAAAGTACCCGGCATTGGCCTCGGTCCGGGAGGCATTGAATGCCTGCTGGCCGGCATCGCGCCCAGCAGGCAGATTCTGATAGACGCCCACATAAAAATTGGTATCACTGCTGCTCGAACGATGAACGCCAGAATAGGTCAGACTCAACGGTTGAACCGTAACATCGGGAACCAGGCTCGCTGGCCCTCCAATTACCGTCACATAACTGTGATAAGCCCGCCAATCCCAGCCCATCACCAACTTGTGGTCCACATCGCCCCATCTGGGCAGACTTCGGTTATAGCGAATGCCAAAAATGGTGCCGCTGCCGCTGATGTTGAAAAGATTCTGGACCACACCGGAATTGACATTGGATTGACCAACCGAAATATCAATTGAATCACCAAGCCCATATAGCGGGACGTGATAAGCGCCACCGAGCACAAACACAGACTTGCTGGGATAGGGCTTTATCGTCTGCGCTTCCTGGTCATCATGGGGAGCCGTCACGTATTGAACCGACAATACGTGATCCCGATTAAACAAGTTGGCATGCTGAAATCCGGCGCCGATTCGGAAAATACCACTCTGCCGGGTACCACTGTTATCAAACGTCAGGCTGTACTTGATGGGATTTTCATCGGCCACTCGTATTGCTGCATCAACCTGCCCTTCTTCCTGACTGGACCGTAAAAGAACTGTTGTCTGTTTGGCTGAACTCTCATTCGCGAGACGCAGATTTTCCGCGACAAGATGGGTGTTGGGCGCCGCCCCTTCCTTTAAAGCCGGCAGACTGTTGCGTATATTGGCGGTATCAAAAAACTTATTTCCCTCCAACACAACCTTGCCGATACGCGCTTCCTGGACTGCAAACTGCACTTCCCCCCGATCCAACTCCTGCTCTGGAAGAATAACCTGCACTGCGGTATAGCCCTTGACCGTATACAGTCGTTCAATCGCCTCCAGTGCCCGCTGGACATCGGCAAAGTCCTTGTCCTTGCCTACGAAAGGCGCAGTCGCCGCTTCAGTTTCTGCAATAGAAATTAACGTTGCGCCTTTTACAATAAAGCGCTTGATCTCAAAACGCGGATCCTGCTGTGCCGCAGTTTCGGCTGAAGGCGCAGCTTGAGACTGCGCCATGGCCGCACTTGGGCTCAACAGCAGCCCAATCAACACGAAAAGCAGGCCGGACGCCCTCTTGCATACAAGCTTCACTACGATGTGTCTCGCTATGGAATTGAGGTAATTTTAGGCGCCATCAGGCTCCCGCCATCCTACCGTTAGATGGCATAAAAAACAATTGGTTAGCACTCATATTCGAAACCGCCCTGTCGGCTCTGAAAAGCTATAATGCGGCCATTCAAAGCATCCTCTTTTTACAAGTGATCAAAGTCTTAAATCATGTCAAAAACACAAAAACACTCCCGTTTGCTCATTCTTGGCTCCGGACCGGCAGGCTATAGTGCTGCAGTCTATGCTGCTCGCGCCAATCTAAAGCCAGTGCTGCTGACTGGACTCGCGCCAGGCGGCCAACTAACCACCACCACTGAAGTTGACAACTGGCCTGCGGATGTTTCTGGAGTGCAGGGCCCGGAACTGATGGAGCGCTTTCAAAAACACGCCGAGCGTTTTGAGACAGAAATCATTTATGATCAAATACATACAGCCCACCTGAAGGAAAAGCCGATCCGCCTGGAAGGTGATTCCGGTACGTATACCTGCGACGCCCTGATCATCGCCACTGGTGCATCTGCTCGTTATCTTGGCCTTGATTCTGAACAGAAATTCATGGGAAAAGGCGTATCCGCCTGTGCCACCTGTGATGGCTTTTTCTACAAAGGACAGAATGTAGCCGTCATTGGCGGGGGAAACACCGCCGTGGAAGAAGCACTTTATTTGTCCAATATCGCAGCTCATGTCACTGTCGTACATCGCCGCGACAAACTGCGTGGCGAGAAAATTCTGCAGCAAAAGCTTTTTGACAAGCCAAATGTGACCGTCATCTGGAATCACGTTCTGGATGAGGTTCTGGGCGACAAAACAGGCGTGACCGGAATTCAAGTCAAAGGAACAGATACCGGAACATCCAGAAAAATTGATGTGCATGGCCTGTTCATTGCTATCGGCCATACCCCTAACACTGCGGTTTTCGAGAATCAACTCGACATGGACAATGGCTACATCGTCACGCGTGGCGGACGCGACGGTAATGCGACCGCAACCAGCATACCTGGCATTTTTGCTGCGGGTGATGTTCAGGATTATGTGTATCGCCAGGCCGTCACCAGCGCTGGTTCAGGGTGCATGGCCGCACTCGACGCGGAAAAATATTTGGACAATCTGCAACAGGCCTAGAAACGCTGACGTTCCGATGGCTTGCGGAAAAATGCCTAAAGGTGGCATGAGAGCCAAGAAATCATCGGGGACTCCGACTGCAGATGACCTGGCTCTGTTTCGGGAGGCGACAGCGGGCACTCAGCCGCTATCGCCTTCAAATCTGAAGCCCATCGCAACAGTCAAACCCAAGCCCAAACCGATCCCCGTCCAATCTTTTCTGGATTGTCATGACGCACTGGCAGAAAGCATTGCCGGGCCTGTCTCATGGGAACAAGCCATGGAGACCGGCGATGAACTCGTCTACCTCAAACTAGGATTGTCACGCGACCTATTGCGAAAACTGCGACGAGGACACTGGGTTGCTCAAGATGAGCTGGATCTGCATGGACTGAATCAGGTACAGGCCCGCCTCATGCTCGGTGAATTTCTCGCAGAATGCCGACGACGGCATTTGCGTTGCGTCCGCATCATCCACGGCAAGGGTTTGCGCTCTCCCAACCGGGAACCCGTTCTCAAACACAAACTCAATCAGTGGCTGCCTCGATGCCAGGAGATACTCGCTTATTCCCAGGCGCCGCAAAATCTTGGCGGCAGCGGAGCGCTGCTGGTACTGCTTGACGGGTGACAAACACAGTTGCCAAGGTCCGGCAAGGCGCTATTGTCTATTGTAAGTGCCGCGCACCCCGCAATGACTTTACCCGCTAAATTGCCGCCTCGTCCGTCTCTCCGGTGCGGATACGCAATACCTGCTCCACCGATGTCACAAAAATCTTCCCATCCCCGATTTTTCCGGTTCGAGCGGATTTGACGATCGCTTCAATGGCCCCCTCAACCATTTTCTCGGTCACAACCACTTCAATCTTCACTTTGGGCAGGAAATCCACGACATATTCGGCTCCACGGTAAAGCTCGGTATGTCCCTTCTGCCGGCCAAACCCTTTTACTTCAGTAACAGTCAATCCTGTCACACCCACCTCGGCAAGCGCTTCGCGCACCTCATCGAGCTTGAACGGTTTAACGATGGCTTCAATTTTCTTCATGGACTGTCCCCCTTCTGTTCAAACAAGTATAAACCAGCTACTCAGGATTCCGACTATTGCTTTGCCGATCTACGCTCATTCATAGCGCTCGCGATAACGCGAGGTAATTGGATAGCGCCAGTCCTTGCCAAATCCGCGGTGCGTAATTCGTATTCCCACCGGGGCCTGCCGACGCTTGTATTCGTTACGATGGATCAATTCCACCACGCGCTGTACATCCTCAAGTCGATACCCCTGCCCAATGATGTCAGCCGGACTCTGATCGTTTTCCATATAAGCCACAATGATCGCATCCAGAACATCATATGGCGGCAGACTATCCTGGTCAGTCTGGTCCGGGCGTAATTCTGCCGATGGCGCGCGAGTCAGGATGCGCTCTGGAATCACGGGGGAAAGACTATTACGGTAGCGGCACAACCGGTACACCATACCCTTGAGAATGTCCTTGATCACAGCGAAACCACCGGCCATATCACCGTATAGCGTGGCATAACCTACCGCCATTTCAGACTTGTTACCCGTGGTAAGCACGATGGAACCGAACTTGTTCGACAACGCCATCATGATGGTGCCGCGGATACGCGCCTGCAGATTCTCCTCGGTGGCATCCACCGGACGCCCGGCAAACTCCTGCGACAACGTCGTCAGGAACGAATCGAAGACCGGCCTGATCGGTATTTCCTCATAGCGAACGCCCAGAATCCGCACCATTTCCCTGGAATCAGCCAGACTGATATCCGCGGTGTACTGCGTTGGCATCATGATTGCACGAACTTTTTCCACCCCTAGTGCGTCGCAAGCAATGGCCAATGTCAGTGCCGAATCCACGCCCCCGGAAAGCCCGATAAGGGCTCCTGGAAAACCGTTCTTGCCAATGTAGTCGCGAACACCCGCGCAGAGCGCCTTGTAGATTTCCGCTTCGACCGTCTGTTCCGGCGCAACTTCCCCGGACTGAAACTCGCCGCCCACGACACTGACAAAGCCGAGCGCTTCATCAAACAGGGGCATCTGATGGACAACATTGCCCCTGGCATCCAGGGCAAACGATGCTCCGTCAAACACCAGTTCATCCTGACCACCGACCATGTTGGCATAGACAAGCGCCATGCCGGTCTCGGCCACCCGCTCGCGCATGACGTCGTAGCGTGTGCCCTGTTTTTTGACATGGTAGGGCGATGCGTTCAGCACCAGCAATATCTGCGCCCCTGCGGCCTTTGCGGCGCGTGGCGCATCAGCAACCCAGGTGTCCTCACAGACATTGACGCCAAAACGAAGCCCGCCACATTCGAATACGCACGATTCCGTTCCGGTATCGAAATAGCGCTCTTCGTCGAAGACCGTGTAATTGGGCAGGGTATGCTTGTAATAAGTGGCAATTATCTTGCCATCCTGTATGACTGACGCTGCGTTATAACGCCGGCCATTGACCTGCTGAGGATGACCCACGATTGCCACAATGCCTTGTATCCCTGACACAAGACGATTCAGCGCAGCATCGCAGTCCCGATAAAACCCTTCGCGCAACAGCAAATCCTCGGGCGGATAGCCGCAGATGGAAAGTTCAGGCGTGACAATGATGTTTGCACCCGCGGTTCGGGCACGCGCTGAGAACTCAAGGATTTTTGCAACATTGCCGGTCAGATCGCCCACGACGCAGTTAAGCTGCGCGATGGCAATCTTGGCCGCACCTTGGGCGGTATTGACTGAAGTGACTGGAGTAGACATGGGCAAATTTTACCATCTGCCCCTGGTCCTGCCTCCTCGTATAATTCGGCAATGACAGATGAGCCCGAGACCCGCATTCTGAACTCACTAACGGATGTCGAAGCCGTGCAGTGGAATGCGCTTGTGCGGGATCACGCGCAGGATCAACCCTTTCTGCGCCACGAATTCCTGCATGCAATGCATGAAACCGGTTGCGCCTCGGCACACAGCGGCTGGGCGCCGAAATTCATTACTTTATGGCGACAGGGGCGACTTGCTGCGGCCATGCCGCTTTACCTCAAAAGCCACTCTTATGGTGAATACGTATTTGACTGGGCCTGGGCAGATGCCTACAACCGGTCCGGTTTCGAGTATTACCCGAAACTGGTTTCGGCCATCCCCTTCTCTCCCATCTCAGGTACACGGCTGATCGCGGCCGACGCTGCCGACCGGGGAAGATTGGCGCAGGCCGCGCTACAAGTCGCTCAGCAAGTATCGTCGCTGCACGTGCTGTTCCCCACGGAAATTGAGGCACAGGATCTTGTATCCGCGGGGATGATGTTGCGTGTCGGTGTGCAATTTCACTGGCAGAACCACGGTTACCGGTCCTTTGAAGAATTCCTGGGGGATCTGGCCTCGGTCAAACGAAAGAAAATCCGGCAGGAGCGTCGCAAGGTAGCGGAGTCCGGCGTGCAACTGCATCGCCTGGTCGGAAGCGATATCAGCGAGGAACACTGGCGATTCTTCACACGCTGCTACAACAGCACCTACCGCGCGCATCATTCGACCCCATACCTCAACCTGGAATTCTTCTGCAGACTGGGGGAAATGCTGCCCGAGAACGTGCTGCTCGTCCTCGCCGAACTGGATGGAAAACCCGTCGCCTGCTCGCTCAACCTGTTTTCCGGCACAACGCTTTACGGACGTTACTGGGGCGCCATCGGCCATGTACCCCTGCTGCATTTCGAGGCCTGCTACTACCAGACACTGGAATTTTGCATTGAGCGCGGCATCAGCGTATTCGAAGGCGGCGCGCAAGGCGAACACAAGCTCGCCCGCGGTTTCCTTCCCGTTGAGACTCGTTCAGCGCACTGGCTGAAACACCCTGAATTCTCTGACGCAGTGGAGCGTTTTCTCGAACGGGAGACAGAAGGGGTGGGCCGCTACATCGACGAACTGAACGACAGGGCGCCGTTTCGCAAAGCCGAATGAGAGCGCATTGCCAATTGAGGTTGAAGTGCCATCAAGCGACTCTGATTTTCAAGTCGATTATGATATCCATGAATTTCTAGGGGGAGAAACCGTATGAAACTGCGCAATCTGGGACAGTCCGGGCTGCAGGTATCTTTGGTTGGACTGGGATGCAACAACTTCGGCGGCCGCACCGATCTGGAAGGAAGTCGCAAGGTCGTGCACAAGGCGCTTGATCTTGGAATCAATTTTTTTGATACAGCCGATACCTACGGTGACCGCGGTGGCTCGGAGACCTGCCTTGGCGAAATTATGGGTGCCCGGCGCAAGGATATCGTGCTCGCGTCAAAGTGCGGCATGGTGATGGATGACGCAGGCAAGCTCAAAGGCGCTTCGCGTCGCTACATCATGTCGGCGGTCGAGGCCAGCCTGAGGCGCCTGAAAACCGACTGGCTCGACCTTTACCAGATACACCGCTTTGATCCCCTGACACCGATAGAGGAAACCCTGCGCACGCTCGACGACCTGGTGCGCCAGGGCAAGGTGCGCTATATCGGCTGCTCCAACTTCCCGGCATGGCGGGTTGTGGAAGCACAATGGACGGCAAGACACCACAACCTGAACGCCTTTGTTTCCTGCCAGGACCACTACAATCTGCTGACCCGCGGTATCGAGCAGGATCTGGTGCCGGCGATGGAAACCTACGGGCTGTCGCTGCTGCCGTTCTTCCCACTGGCCAGTGGTCTGCTCACGGGAAAATATCAGCGTAACGTCCCGCCCCCCAGGGATGCACGGCTTGCCTACACCAAAGCCATGGCCGACCGCGTCATGACTGATGCCAACTGGAGCATCGTCGCGCGGCTGGAACAATTCTGTGCCGCACGCGGCCACAGCATGCTGGAACTCGCGTTCAGCTGGCTGGCGGCAAAACAGGGTGTCGCCAGCGTCATCGCCGGCGCGACCCGGGCAGAACAGCTGGAACAAAACGCCAGCGCTGCCGATTGGGCGCTCACGCGTGAGGATATGCTGGAAATCGACAAGCTGACGATCGCATCCTGATCTGAACATTGGAAGACCCGGCAGCACTCGCAGACATTGAGGGGAGAACAGGATGATCAAGGTTGATGCTCGGATGGAAGCCCGGAAACTGTCGGCAGTCCGAAGTGGCATGTTAAATATCGTCCTTGCCACGGCAGGTTCAATGGTTTTGTCCGCAACGGCGCTCGCCCAGCCGGCACCACGCGACAATCCCGGGGACTATCCCAACAGGCCCATACGCATACTCATGTCCGGCTCGGCAGGCGGTAGCACCGATGTCATCACGCGCCTGGTGACCCAGAAACTGGGTGAGCGCTGGGGGCAACCCTTCCTTGTCGAAAACATGAGTGGCGCGAGCGGCGCCATCGCCGCGGAAACCGCTGCCCGCGCAGCCCCCAATGGCTACACCCTGTACGCGATGTCATCCAGCTCGGCCGTGGCTGCCGCCGTCGAAGAGAAGAATGCCCGATCCATCAATTTCCGCACGGCTTATGCGCCGATCACGCAAATGGTCTCGCAACCCTACGTGGCGGTCGTCAACGCGACGGTCCCGGTCACTTCCATCAAGGAGCTGATCGCTTATGCAAAAGGCAAACCGGGCGCACTCAACTACGGATCCCTGGGCATCGGCAGCGCAACGCATATGGGCACCGAGTTGTTCAAGTCCATGGCCGGCATCGACATGGTCCACGTTCCTTACAAGGGAACCAATCAGGTCGAAGGCGACCTGGTTGCCGGACACATCCAGATGCTGTTCGGCGGAGCACAGTCTTCTATGCCGATGGTGAAAAGCGGCAAGACCCGGGCACTTGCCCTCACCAGTGCGAAACGCTCAAAGCTGCTGCCCGATTTGCCCACCATTGCCGAGACCGGCCTGCCCGGATTTGATCTCGACGCCTGGTTCGGACTGGCCGCACCCGCCGGCACGCCGCAGGCAGTGCTGCTGAAAATTCATGTCGATGCTGTGCGCATCCTCAACACCCCGGAAGTGCGCGACAAACTCGCCGCAGGCGGATCTGAAACCGCGCCCTCCGACAGCCCAGCCACCTTTGGCGCGTTCGTCAATCGTGAGATGGACAAGTGGGAGAAGTTCGTAAAGACATCGGGAATCAAGTTTTAGCGCACTCGCGAAAAGCACCGCCGAGCAGTGCTGGTGCTGCTCAAGACTCCGGCTTGATGCCGTTTTCCCTGACCAGTTTTTTCCAGCGCTCGATCTCCGCCACAATATGCTTGCGAAAATCCTCGGGTGATCCTCCGATGGGCACTCCGCCATCCTCTGCCATCATCTTGATCACATCCGAAAATTTAAGCACCTTGCCCAGTTCAGCATTCATGACGCCGATAACGGACTTGGGCGTTCCCTTGGGACCCAGCCAGCCGTGCCAGGTTGTCACGTCGAAATCCGGAATGCCCGATTCCGCGAGCGTGGGTAAATCCGGATAAACACTGGAACGCTGCGCCGTGGTCACCGCCAGTGCGCGAATCTTGCCCGATTTGATCAGCGGAGTTGCGCTGATGACGTTGGCAAAACCAACATGCACCTGGCCCGCCATCAGGTCCTGCAGTACCGGCCCGGTGCCCTTGTAGGGAACATTGGTCATCCTGATATTGCCCCCATCGGCCAGCCAGACCGCGGCAAAATGCACTGTAGTTCCCATTCCGGACACACCGAAATTCAATTTACCGGGATTGGCCCTGCACCAGGCGAGAAACTCGGAGATCGATTTGGCGGGAAATGCCGGTGTGACCACCAATGAATAGGGCGCCTTGCTCATCAATATGATGGGTTCGAAATCCTTGATCGGATCAAACGGCGGCGTATCGTAAAGCGCCGGGACGTTGGTGAATCCGGGCGAAGTCGCCAGCAGCGTATAGCCGTCCGGCGCCGTCTGATGGGCAATCAGATTAAAGGCGATCAATCCTCCGGCTCCGGCCCGGTTGTCGACCAGAAAAGTCTGTCCCAGGCTCATGCTCAACTTCTGCGTGAACAGCCTGGCCTGAATGTCGGTCGCGCCACCCGGCGCGAGCGGCACGATCACACGCACCGGCTTGCCCGGATAGTTCTGCGCGCAAACTGGTGCGGAGGACAATGCCAGCGTGACAACCGAACACATTGCCACCCATCGCAACAACCCATTCATCATATTCAGGCTCCACCATTCAGAACGACGCGCAGTGACGCCATCAACCCGCAGATCAGGACAGCAACCTGATGATCTCGGTGGCATCGGCAACATTCTCCAGATCACCGATCAACTCCATGGCCCGCGTGGCGTTGGATTCCGCCACAGGCCTTGCTGCAAACGAAATGCAGTCCCTGAATTTGGCGTCCAGCAATTCCTGGTCCACCGGATTGTCCGGATTGCCGGGCAGCTTTTCCGGCTGGCAGCGCAACACCCTTCCGTCCCTGGTGCGGATTTCAACGGCGGGAAACGTGAACCGCTTTTCGTCACCAGAGACGGGGCGATAGCTGACGCGGTCGGCCATCGCCAGCACTGCAGGATCGCGCAAACCCTCATCGGTATAGTCGCGCAGCGTGACATTGCCCTTGGCCATCATGACAGCCGTGGTGAATGGAATGCTGAACTTGCCGTCGATGGCAAGCTGTGGTCTGCGTTTGCGCTCGATCGGCTCGGACAATTGCTTGGTATTGGCATGGCCGCCAATGATGGTGATGGACTCGACATCATCGGGCTGCAATTTGTACTGGCGGCGCAATTGCAGCGTCGCTGTGTTGGTCGGTCGCGTGTAATTGCAGGCCGGCCACACCTTGAAGCCATGCCGCGCCAGCAGCGCAAAGCGCTTGCCCAGTCCGCCGACCAGTGCGTTCCAGTCGGGATCCCTGGCGCGAATGTAAGTCTTGAACAGCCCGTACTGGCCTTCCAGGAAATCCTTGGACCCGATCATGCCGCGCTGTGCCAAAAGGGCAGACATGACCGCGCCCTGACCTGAAAATCCGGCCTGCATGGAACGCATGTGCGTGGAGGCGCCGACGGCCATCTGCCGCGTGCCGCTGATCTGGTTGAACCCGATACCAAGCGCATTTTCCATCTGCGCCTCGTTCAGTCCCAACACCCGGCCCGCAGTGGCGGCTCCGGCGATAAAACCGAACAACTGCGTCGCGAACCAGCCTTCGGCCGCCGTCCACTCGGGTATGGGTATGGCATCGTCGATACGCGTCATGATGTCTGTGCCCACCGCAACCGCCGTAATCAGGTCGCGACCACTGATTCCCCCCTGCTTCTCGGCCAACGCAAACGCGGCCGGGATGGTGGCGATGCTGACATGGCCAGCGCCGACGTCATCGTAATCCAGCATGTGACCGAGCCCGCCATTCACAAACACCGCCCATGGCGCGGGAGCCTTGCCGCCATAGCCGAGTATCGTGCTCTCGGGCTTGCCACCCAGATCATTCACGTACTCACAGGCGATACGACCTTCCACCGCCATGCCACTCGCGCCAATGGTGACGCCCAGTGTGTCCAGCACGCAGCGCTTGGTCAGGGCAACCAGTTCCGGCGGCAGATCCTCATACTTCAGCGTGGCAGCGTGGCGTGCCAGCTTGCGTGTTGCACCGTCTCCTGTTTCTCCGGCTGCCGATGCAACCTGAGCCGGATCTGCCCCCTCGTGCCGGACCTGGCCGGATATTGTGTTCATTTTTGATATTTCCTCATTATTTCATGAATTGTTACATCATGATTGATATCAAGCATTCTTCCACATGCCGCTCTTCAACCGGTCACCACCACTTCGTCACCCTCGACCTTGAAGCGATGCTCGAACCCTTCAGAAGCCCAGTCCATATAGTTGACCATGTCGTCGAAACGCGGATCGCCGTGTTTGAGAATTTCCGGACGAAGCTGCTTGTCGATCAGCACAGGCAGAAAGGAAACCTTGTCCACGCCCCGTTTGGACAACACCGCCTTGGCGATGAGGCTGCGTTTTGCATCAATGCCATAGGCCAGATGGGGATAGTCCGGGTCCAGGGTCACGCCATACTTGCGGGTAAAAGCCGCTGCGCTTTCAGCCGTTCGCGCCTTCGAGCCCATGATGAAATTGCTCAGGCTGTAAAAGCAGACTTTGCCGTTGTACGTGCCGATCGCCTTGGGCACATGCGCGTGATGACCGAGAATCAGATCGGCGCCCGCAGCAAATGCGGCTTTGGCTGCGATCGTCTGGTAGTCGGCAATCATGCGTGGAATGAAATGAATCCCCCAGTGGTGCGACACCACCACCACATCCGCTTTCTGCTTCGCCGCGGCGATGTCTTCGCTCATTCCCTGCAGGTCTTCAGCGTAAGGAACGGTAACCACCCGCGGCGGCACGCCGGGCTGGTACTCCGGCGACTCATAGTAGGTGTGCGCGCGCAATGGCGCGACACCGGCCTTGTTGCGCTCCGCCGCGTAGCCTTCATTCAGAACCGAGCAGTAGGCCAGCAGCGCAACCCGCGTCCCATTGCAATCGATCAAGGCCGGCTGGCGAGCCTCTTCAAGATTGCGTCCGGCGCCAATGATCTGGAATCCCCTGTCACGGAACAGCGCAAGCGTATCAAGCATCGCATCTTCGCCCCAGTCCATGGCATGGTTGCTGGCGAGGGAGAGCACATTGAACCCGCAGTCGCTGAACACCGAGGCCATGGACGGCTTGAGGCGGCTGTGGCTGCCGCCGGAATGCAGTTGCAGCGCCCCGCGCTCCGAATAGACACGCTCGACCTGCGCGAAGCGGATATCGGCAAGCGCAAGGGTCGACTTGACCAGTGTCGAAAAGCCGGACACCGGTTCGTGAATGGGACCGACATCACCACAGGCCAGCAGAGAGACTTTTTTGTTTTCCATTTTTCAATCCATCCATGCCGCGATAAAGAATCTGACACAAGTCCGGGTATATCTCACCGACAGGCAGAGCAAAGGCGAGCGGGCTCAATCAGTGCGAAGGTCTGCAATTCAGCCACACTTCATGCAATCAGGAGCGCCGGGGGAATCTCCGATATATCCTGCAACTGCTCCAGATACCACAGTTGATCCAGCAGCGCTCGCACGCGCTTTGCCCCGAGATACTCCTCGGTCATGGAACGAAATTTCGCTTCGATCTCCGCATCGCTCTTGGGATTGGACAGATCACCTTTATCCCCGCCCGACTCGCCGACAATCGTTTCACCATCCGCCAGGGTCACGGTGACGCGGGTACGATGCACGACGGGCAGCCTTTCATAGTCACGTGTGTAATCGTCATTGGCCACCACTTCAATTTTTGCCAGCAGGGTGCGCAGCGCGGGACTCCAGATGTGGGCGTCATTGAACTGGCGCGGTGTTACCGTCCCATCCATCAGCGTGGCCGCCACCACATACGGAATACTGTGATCGGCGGTCTCCCGGGATTGCGGGTTCCAGTGGTGCTCCCCCGTCCCCATGCCGACTTTGGCCTTCTCGTAGACCTCGACAAGCACCTTGTTGACCGCTGCCTTCCGGCTGCCGAGCAGCACTGCGGCTTTCTCTGCGGCCAGAATCGACGAGATGGTTGTGGCGCACGAAGAGCGCTGTTTGATCAGGACGTCCCCGATCTTGAAAGGCGTTCCCCGACCACCCATCTCGGCCAGTGCAATTGGCATCCCGGAAACATGATTGCACCAGCCATGCTTGCCTTCAAAAGGCAGATGTGGGCCTTCCATCCCCTCACGCGCCAACTGGGCGGCAAAAATGCCTGCTCGCCCGGCCTGCCCGGCGGCCACCGCCTTCCACATGGACAAGTGTCCGGTCCTGACCTGCTTGAGAATATTGCTGGACACGGCGGCCATGCCGATGCCATGGAAAATCTGATCGGAACTCAGCCCCATGAGCTTGCCGGAAGCCGCAGTCACCCCCAGGCAGGCAAAATTCGCACAATCAAATCCCGAATGGGTGATTGCGTCTGATAACCGAAGATAAATCTCGTAGCCCAGCACGACGCCTGCGATGAAATCGCGTCCGCTCGTCCGCGCCTGCTCGGCCACTGCGAGGATCGGCATCAACACATCACTGGGATGACCGCCACTGCTGCCAGGCCAGTGGTAGACATCATTCATTTCCACATAACGTGCTGCGGTTGCATTGGCGAAGGCCGCCATGTCCGGGGCCGCCTTGATGCGCGTGCCAATGACGGTTGCCCCGGCCGGATCGGCTGCACGCGCGGCAATGTTTCGCCCCATTTGACAGGGCTCGCCGAAGAATCCGCCCATCAGAGACCCCAGCGTATCAATAATGCGGACCTTGGCAGCATGAATCGCCTCTGCCGGCAGGCTGTCGTAATCGAGGTCCGAGGCATAACTGGCCAGCCGTGCCTGAACGCTGTCCAGTGCCTTGGCCACTGCATGTTCCACTGGTCTATTCATGCCGCTCCTCCGCTTCGCTGCAACATCGGTTGTGCGTTCAGCCGGTGATGACGACCTCGTCGCCGCGAACCGTGAACTTGTGATCGAAACCTTCCGAGGCCCAATCCATGTATCGAACCATGTCATCGAAACGCGGATCGCCATTCCTGAGCACCTCGGGCCGATACTGCTTGTCTATCATCATTGGCAGGAAGGAAATTTCCTTCACGCCATCTTTGCTGAGAATAGCCTTGGCCATCAGTGTCCGCTTCGCATCCGTGCCATAGGGCAGCAGCGGATATTCCGGATCCTGGTCGGCATGATTGCGCAAAGCGCCATGCACCCAGGGGGCCTCATTCCATTTGGCGGAACGTTCCGGCTTGGTCATGCAAAAATTGCTGAGGCTGTAGAAAATCGCCTTGCCCTTGTACATCTCGATGGCCTTGGGCACATGCGCGTGATGCCCCATGATCAGATCAGCGCCGGCATCAATACACGCATGCGCCACCTTGACCTGATAATCCGCGATGACCCGCGGCACCCAGATGACACCCCAGTGAAAAGCCAGCATCAGCACGTCAACCTGGGGACGCAACGCCTTGATGTCGTCCAGGATCATCTGCATGTCCTGTTCATCCGGTTCGCTTCTGACCCGCACCGGCGCATGGGGACCTCTGCCCTCGTAAGTGGTCTTGACGCGCAGCGGCGCGATGCCGATCTTGTCGGGGCCGGCTTCGCCTCCTGGCGGAATCACAGAGCAATAGCCGAGAAAACCGACCTTGATGCCTTTACACTCGACAATAGCGGGCTTGCGCGCCTCAGCAAGATTCCTGCCCGCGCCAGTCACCTGGATTCCTTTTTCCAGCAGCAATGCACGAGTATCGAGCAAGGCATCGGGACCAAAATCCCACATGTGATTATTAGCCACGGTCATGGCATCGAAGCCGCAATCGGTAAATATCTTGGCCATCGATGGCGGCTGCCTGCCATGCGGCTGGCCGTCATCGCCGCGAGCATTGCTGCCACGGTTGGAATATTGCCGTTCGCAATTGCCGAAGCGCAGGTCGACGCCCGCCAGAACCGGGCGAACCAGTTCCGTATAGCGCTCGATGGGAAAGCCGTCGTTGGGGCCATGCACCGGACCGACATCGCCCGTGCCGAGAAACGAAATTTGCGTGGAAGATGCGCTTGGTGTCGACACGGACTCCTCCTATTGAACTCATTTCAAATGAGGACGGCGTGCATGGGCACGCCGTCATTTACAGCACTCGATATTCGTTATTTAAGTCCTGAGCGCGTGTAGAACTTGACCGGATTTTCCCAGAACAGCTTGCGCTTGCGCGCATCACTGGTGTCCTTCCAGTCCAGCACCATATCTACCGTGTGCGGGAAATGACTTTCGCCGTGCGGGTAATCCGATGCGTACATCAATATACCGTCTCCCACCAGTTCACACACCGCGTTGGTCAGCTTCTCGCCTTCGGGCACCTCGATGCTCTGGAAATAGCGCCCGCTCATCGCGTACTCACTGGGAAGGTACTTCAGTGTCGGCAGAGCGCTCTTGATGGTCTTGGCGTGCTCATCGATACGCGCCAGCCAGAACGGCAGCCAACCATGCCCTGCTTCCAACGTGCCAATCTTCAGGGTCGGATAGCGGTCCATGATGCCCGCTCCGATCAGTGACGCCATGTTGCGCATGCCACACCACGGGTGCGCCGCGGATCTTTGCAGAAACAGGTTTTCCCAGTTGTCCAGACCACCCGGCGCATAGGGTGGCATCACGGTAAACGTATGCAACGCAACCACGAGGTCATGCTGCTGTGCTTCGGCCCAGATCGGTTCAAGACTGGGATGGTCCAGCGGCGTGCCATAGGGAGCATAGGGAAGGATTCCCCATGCCCAACGCGACTTGCTCCAGCGACGAATCTCCTCAACGCTGCCCTGCACATCACGCGCTGAGACCAGGATGACGCCTCCCATGCGCTCAGGATGGATGCTGCAGTAGTCATTCATCCACTGGTGGTAGGCGCGATACATGGCCATCTCGAGCGCGACATCGTCACCGGTGGTCCAGGTGCCGAACCAGCCCGAAGGCAACGTCAGATTGACATCCACGCCTTCGAAATCCATGTCCGCAATGCGGGCAGCGACGTCGAAATCAACATGCGGCGAAGGCTTTCTGCTGGTGTCGGGGCCGGTGAATCCGGCCATATAAGCTGCCGGCCCGGTTTCTGCCTGAGCGGTGCCCAGCTGACGCCGGTAGGTGCGCTGACCCTTGTTGTAATTGGTATCCCCGCGCTTGTTGGCGGCCTTGAATTTTTCCCAACCGACCAGCTTGGTCTTGTCGGCATCGCTGATGTATTTATTCAGCACTTCCATGACCGGGCCCACATGGGTATCGGTATCGAATATCTTGAATCCGTTCTTCGCCATCTAAACGCTCCTCTCCTCTAGCCTGCTGTTAGTAGGGTGTTGAAAAGGGGGACACGGTCCCCCTTGCCCCCCCGAAATCAGGGGCTGTTAGTGACCCTGAGTCATCGAGAACTGCACCTGCCCGGCAACCTTACTTGCGGTATTTGCCCAGCGTCGCTGCGGAAAAATATCGCTCTTCCAGGTCACGCTGCTTTTCCAGCCCTTCTGCCTCCAGCCCTCCGTCCAAGGGGTGCGGATAGGGATTATCGGCATGCTTCTCCACAAAGGCGTCCCATACAGCGATGTCAGTCTTGTTGAACTCCTGCATGAAGTCCCACAATGCTGCCCAGGTCACATGGTGCGTAAATGAGGGGTACCAGGCGATGCTCACGCCGAGGTCCAGATGCTCCTTCAGGCCCAGATAACGCGGCACCCCCCCCTTCATGAATGAAAATGGTCCGGACACCGCGGCGCGTGCCCGCTTGATATCCTCCACCGAGCGGGGGTATTCGAACTGCACCCAGTCCACACCGGCCTCTTGCTCATACGCTTTCAGCCGCGCAATGGTGTCGTCAAGACTGCTGTTGGAGGCATTCCCGGCATAGCACTGAGCCATGATGACGAAATTCGGATCCAGTTCGTTTTTCATGTCCACTGCGGCACGGTAGCGCGCAATGGCATTTTCCATGGGCACCACTTCAACGCCGGCACTTCCGGTCCTGCGCTTGCCTTCAATCGGCTGATCGTCAATGCGAATGCCGGCGATGCCCGCCTGAATGCATTCGCGAATCAGCCGCCGGACCGCCATGATGCCGCCGTGCCCGGTATCCCCATCCAGAATGATGGGGTAATTCACGCTCTGCGCAATCCAGCCTCCGATCTGGGTGCATTCGGTCATGCTCGCCGTGCCGACGTCGTACAGACCGGTATAGGTACCAACAACGGCGCTGGTGCCGACAAATCCCGCCTCACAACCCGCCTTCTCCATGATGCGTCCATGTGCCGCTGTCGGCGGATGCATGACGACCAGCACCTTGTCCTTGCGATGGATAAGCTCTTTAAGCCTTGCGCTCTTTTGCATCCCCGGCGTATTCATTCAGTGCCCCTCCTCGAAATTGTGAAGTCGACTTGCTGATTGTGCTTGTTGCGGCATCGAACCTGATTGAAGCGCGACATATTACGCTGCTACCGGCGGCGCCTATCCATCGCGCCCGACTTGAGAATGATCAGCGTTCCACATTATGAACCTTCAATTCGGAACACGTGGCATCCCTATATCCCGTGCGGGGCCCGCACGGGACTCGCAGGTCCGCCGATTACGCTGGCAGAAAATTCATGCACGGAACTTGGCAGTCCCGCTATAAACCGAACTTCCCGGCCACTGGGGTCCCAAATACCAAATAACGGTCACTGCATTGGGCGGCACTGAAGCCACCCGGCCTGCTTTTGCCTACTTTTGCTTGGGCACCCCACCCAGCAAGGCTGCAATCGGCCGTGCGGTACGCGTACTGGATCCGTGCGCCGCAACCTGCGGGCGCGTCGTTGGCACCGATGAAGACACGTAAGGCGCGCTGAAGATCGGATCGGCAGGAGGGCGGGACGATGCCGGGCGCGGTCGCGCAGGAGCACGCGGCAGATGCGGCGTCGCACTTTCACGGCCTTCGCGGCCACGTCCACGCTCCTCCCCGCGCGGAGCACGCCCGCGCGGACGGTCTGACATCCCGGACGCCGCACTAGTACTGGTAGCACTCGTACCCGCTTCGAAACCAGCCACCGACTCGCGCGGAATGGTGAGCTTGATCATCTTCTCGATTGCCTCAAGCCGCTCATGCTCATCGGGGCTGACCAACGATATCGCTTCACCGGTCGCACCGGCACGACCGGTTCGACCGATGCGGTGCACATAATCTTCCGGCGAATTGGGTAGATCGAAATTCACCACCAGCGGCAGATCTTCGATGTCCAGGCCGCGCGCCGCGACGTCGGTGGCAACCAGTACGCGCACTTTTCCCGACTTGAACTCCTCCAGTGCCAATTGGCGCTCCGGTTGGCTCTTGTCGCCGTGAATCGCAGTGGCCTGCACGCCGTCATGATTGAGTTGATAAGCCAGCCGGTTTGCGCCAAGGCGCGTCGCGCAGAAAACCAGCACCTGCTTCCAGTCGCGCTCCCGCGCAAGGTAAGCGAGCAACTCGCGTTTTCTTTCACGCGCCACCGGCAGGGCAAGGTGCGTAATGGATTCCGCAACTGAATTGCGCCTTGCCACCTCCACCAGCACAGGATCTTGCAGGAACGAGTCCGCAAGCTTCTTGATCTCTTCTGAAAAGGTGGCCGAAAACAGCAGGTTCTGGCGCTTCTTCGGCAGCAGCGCAATGATGCGTTTCACATCCGGCATAAAGCCCATGTCCAGCATGCGATCGGCTTCGTCTAGCACGAAGAACTCGACTTGCGGAAAGTGGAGCATCTTCTGCTGCACGTGATCGAGCAAGCGTCCTGGCGTGGCGACCAGAATCTCCACCCCGCGGCGCAATGCCTGCGTCTGCGGGTCCATCGGTACGCCGCCATACACCACCGTGACTCGCAAGGGCACGTACTTGCTGTAGGCGCGAACACTCTCCTCAACCTGCACCGCCAGTTCACGGGTCGGCGTCAGGATGAGGGCGCGCACCGGATGACGCGCGGGCGACGCGCTGTTACTGGCGTAGTGAGCAAGGCGCTGCAGTATCGGCAACGTAAAACCGGCGGTCTTGCCTGTGCCGGTCTGCGCCGCTCCCATCAGGTCACGGCCTTGCAGTACCAGCGGTATGGCTTTTACCTGTATCGGCGAAGGTTCAGTGTAGCCTTGGTCCTCAACTGCCTTGAGCAGTTCCGGGGACAGGCCTAGTTCAGCAAACGAGGACAAATCGAACTCCATCCCACCCGAGGATCAGCGCGTTCGGACGGGATGCGTGCGGAATGACGCGGGCGGGGGCGACCTTCAGCAAAACGACCGGATTGCGAGAAAAAACATGATTTCCAGTATAACAGACCCGCTGGCTTCCCTCCGCCTACCCCATTCTGCGCAGCGCGGATGAACCCAGTGTTCACATCATTCGTGCGTTCCAGGCGCCAACGTGCGAGAATCCGCGCCCCTGAACATCTGCCGCATTCCCTCACTCTCACCTGCCTGCTGACCATTGATTACTCTTCGTAACCTGACCATACGTCGCGGTGACAAACTGCTGCTGGACGACGCCAGCGCCGCATTTGTACCTGGTGCACGGGTTGGCGTGGTTGGCGCAAACGGCTGCGGCAAATCCACCCTGTTTTCCGTGTTTGCCGGCGAAATGCATACCGATGGCGGCGATCTGGACATGCCCCCGCGCCTGGCGATGTCCCGCGTACAGCAGGAAATCGAGTCGACCGACGCAATTGCAATCGAATTCGTGCTTGACGGCGACCCGGAATATCGTACGGCGGAAGCGGAAATTGCCGCTGCCGAAGCCACCGACGACGGCCTGCGCATGGCAACCGCACACGAAAAATTCCAGGCGATAGACGGCTGGGCGGCGCGTGCCCGGGCGGCGTCGATTCTTGACGGCCTGGGTTTTGCCGTCCCCGATCACACCCGTCCCGTCGGCGAATTCTCCGGTGGCTGGCGCATGCGCATCAGCCTTGCCCGGGCGCTCGTGCGCAAGGCCGACCTTCTGTTATTGGACGAACCGACCAATCACCTTGATCTGGATGCCGTCATGTGGCTGGAACGCTGGCTGGCAGCCTTTCGCGGCACGCTGTTCCTGATATCCCACGACCGCGAGTTGCTGGACGGCACTGCTACCGAGATACTGCATTTCGACGGCGGCAAACTCAAGCAGTACACCGGCAATTACGCCGAGTTTGAAAGCCAGCGCGCCATGGCGCTGTCGCAGCAGACTGCCGCTTTTAAACGCCAGCAGCGCGAAATCGAGAAACTGCATTCATTCGTCGACCGCTTCCGTGCCAAGGCGAGCAAAGCCAAACAGGCACAAAGCCGGTTGAAGGCGCTGGAACGCATGGAGCGCATCGCGCCGGCGCACGTGGATTCGCCATTTACGTTCAGCTTTCGCGAAGCACCCGGGAGTCCCGACCCCGTGCTGCAACTCGAAGACTGCCGTGCCGGTTATGGCGATCGGGCCATCATCGACAGCGTCAGCCTGTCCATACAGCAAGGCGCACGCTTCGGGCTGCTTGGGCGCAACGGCGCCGGCAAGTCAACGCTGATCCAGCTCATCGCCGGGCGGCTTGCCCCACTGTCGGGAAGCCCGCCCGATGCCCGCCGCGAAGGCAAGGGCCTGCGCATCGGTTACTTCGCCCAGCACCAGCTGGAAGCGCTCGACATGCAGGCAAGTCCATTGCTGCATCTGTTACGGCTCAATCCGAGGGTCAGGGAACAGGAACTGCGCGATTATCTTGGCGGCTTTGCGTTCCCGGGCGACGTCGCGCTGGAACCGGTGGCACGACTGTCGGGAGGTGAAAAGGCGCGCCTCGCGCTGGCGCTCCTCATCTGGCAACGCCCCAATCTGCTGCTGCTCGACGAGCCAACCAACCACCTCGATATTGATATGCGCGAAGCGCTGACCGAAGCGCTGCAAGAGTACTCCGGCGCGCTGGTGCTGGTGTCGCACGACCGGCACCTGCTGCGCACGACCTGCGACGCATTCCTGCTGGTCGCCGACGGCCAGGTAGTACCGTATGACGGCGACCTGGATGATTATCGTCAGGCACTCGCGTCGCGCCGGCCAACGGCAGACGATCGGGCACCCAAAGGGCAATCGCGAAAGGACGAACGCCGCGAAGCGGCGCAAGCCCGCGAGGCACAGACGCGTGAAAAGCGACAGATCGAAAAGCAGATCAAGAAGATTGAAGCGGAAATGACCCGTGTCAGCGCGGAGCAATCACGCGTTGACGGACTGCTGTCCGCGCCCGACTTTTACGGCGATGGCTCCAGCGATGCGGTGCGTAAAACGCTCGCCGACCGTGCCAGGGTCATCGCTGCTATGGAAAAACTCGAAGCCGAATGGCTGGACATGCAAACGCAGATTGAGGCGGTGCCGAACTAGTACGACAGACGGCAAGCCCAACTCCAGGAAACACTGAAGAGGTATCAAATTCGGAGAAGGTGTACACAGTTTTTCTCTGACGTGAGGGATATACAAGGGGCGCGCCCTCTTGTTCAGTACTGGCCTAATTGAGGCTTCGCGGCACTTCCGCCGCCGCAGCGGCCGTCGCTGCGTACGGCCAGTCAAGCTTGAGATCCCAATCCGTTTTCGCCACGATATTGCGTAACAGCCCGCAAATCGAGTGCAGCAGGGCTTCGTCCAGCGCCACGTTGACGCCCTGACCTTCGCGCGGGAGTAGCGAAAGCAGAAATTTCCCATCCGGATTGCGCCGCGTCTGCATGCGGGCGACCAGGATGGGCTCGGCGCCCAGCGGCCGCTCCAGAGCAGCCCCTTGTGCAACCCCCTCATAGGGTTTGGAAAAGTCCGATTTGGCCAGCGCCGCCTCGTGCCGCATGCCAAGCAGAGCCGACTTCGCCTCCGGATGACTTTGCATGGCAATGTCAGGAACCGTTTGCGCGAGGCCGAGCAGATTCGGCCACAGCAATTTCACACAACGTCGTGTCAGCCACAACAGGACCTCTTCACCATTGCCATAGGAAATGCGCAAAATAAGGCGGTCCTGAACCGCCACATACTCAAGGTTGATCTGACGCAGATTCAATTTTTTCTCATTAAAAATGACAACTTGTGTCTTGCGAATTACGCGATTGTCTCAAAATGCCGCGCCAGCGCCCATGCCACATGCTCGCGAACCAACGCTGATGAATGATCGCACCGGGACTGCAATGCAGCAACCACCGCAACAGACCTCGGGGCATTACCCAGTCCAACCGCCAGATTGCGCAGCCAGCGTTCGTAACCAATGCGGTAAATCGCGCTTCCGGCCAGGCGCGAGCGAAACTCCGCCTCGCTCCAGGCAAACAGGCTGGCAAGTTCGACGTCGTCCAGTCCATTGCGCACCCGAAAATCCGGCTCGCTGCTTGTCTGGGCGAAGCTGTTCCACGGACAAACCAGCTGACAGTCGTCACAGCCATAGACACGGTTGCCGATCATGGCCCGCAACTGCACCGGGATGGAGCCCTTCAGCTCAATGGTCAGATAGGAAATGCAACGTCGCGCATCCAGCCGATAAGGGCCGAGTATGGCCTGCGTCGGGCAGGCCGCAATGCACCGGGTGCAGGTCCCGCAGTGATCACTGACCGGCTCATCCACCGGCAACGGCAGATCCGTGTAAATCTCGCCCAGAAAAAAATACGAGCCGGCCTCGCGCGACAACAGCAGTGTGTGCTTGCCGCGCCAACCCAGTCCTGCCTTCGTTGCCAGTGCCACCTCCATGACCGGCGCCGAGTCGGTGAAAACACGGTCGACAAAAACGCGCCCGCCCGCAGGTGCTGCCTCGGCCGCAACGCGACCGGCCAGCGTCGCCAACCGCGCGCGCATGAGTTTGTGATAATCACGCCCCAGCGCGTATCTCGACACATAGGCACGGCTGCCCTCGGCGAGCACAACCTCGCTCTTTTTCGCGTCGGGCCAGTAGTTCATGCGCGCAGAGATGACTCGCAGCGTTCCCGGATGCAACATTGCGGGCCGAGTCCGTTTCTCGCCGTGGCGTGCCATATAATCCATATCACCGTGGCAGCCTGCCGCCAGCCACGCTGCAAGTCCGGGCTCGGCGGCCGACAAATCGGTATCGGCAATGCCCACCGCCTGGAAGCCGATTTCCCGGCCCCACGCCTTTATCGTCGCCGCCAGCATTGCAAAATCAGCCAAAGCCCACTCACCTTCAATGATGTTTTCGGGAATCACTGAACAAGAGGGCTACGCCCCCCTTGTATATCCCCCACTTCAGAGGAAACATTGTGTACGCTGCCTCCAGTTTTGAGACTTGCCCAGTGTTTCCTTGGATTATTTGCGCCCATGACTGATCATAACCGCAGCCCGCTCATCCTCACCCTGCCCGATGAGGAGGCCACCCGTGAACTGGGCGCCTGTGTCGCCACGGGGCTGGCCGCTGAAATGACCCCGGGTCGGTCTCAGAACGCATCTGGCCTGCGAATTTACCTGCATGGCAATCTCGGAGCAGGGAAAACCACCCTGGTACAGGGGCTGCTGGCTGCGTTGGGCTACAAAGGCCGGGTCAAGAGCCCCACCTATACTTTGGTTGAACTTTACGACATTTCGAGGTTAAACTTATACCACTTTGATTTTTATAGATTCCAGGACAGCAGCGAATGGAGAGACGCAGGCTTTTCGGATATCTTGGGCGGCAATGGAATATGCCTTGTCGAGTGGCCAGAGAAAGCAGGCGATGACTTGCCCGCAGCCGACCTTGATATCACCCTGGATCTCGACGGTACGGGACGCCGCGCAACCGTTGTTGCGCGCTCAATAGCGGGAGCCAAGTGCTTCGATTCATTAACGCGCTGCACCTCGCAAAAAAGGTATTCCTGAGCACGGAACTGCTGCTCCGTGTGGCCGCCGCCGCTTTCGTTGCACTCCTGCTGTCGCAATTCCTGCTCGCTGCTGCCGGCAGCGGCCGCGCCCGCGCCGCCGAGAGCGTGCGCGCGGTGCGCATCTGGCCTGCCCAGGACTACACACGCCTCACCCTCGAATCAAAAGAACCCATCCGCCACGCGCTATTGAACGTCAAGAATCCGGAGCGACTGGTGCTGGATCTTGAAGACGTGGAACTACCCAGCATACAGAAGGAGCTGCTGGGCAAGTTGCTGCCGAATGACCCCTACATCTCCAACCTACGCGCTGCCCGGTACAAACCCGGAGTGGTGCGGGTCGTGCTCGACCTGAAGACCGAAGTGAAATCGCAGATATTCACACTGAAACCCATCGGAGAATACGGGCATCGTCTGGTTCTCGATTTGTATCCGGCAATACCGGAAGACCAGTTGGCGACGCTGCTCGGGAAACCGGCATCTCCCTCGGCGTCTCCCTCGGCGTCTCCGCCCGACAAGACATCAGGCGCCCCTGCACCCGGCAATGTTCCCGAGAACAGTTCAATCCCTTCCGGTGCCCCCGCGACTGCCACGCCGTCGCCAACCGTCATCAATGAAACAAAGCCGGAGCCAAGAGCATTGGCCAAAGGCCCCGAAAAGGCCAAGCCGGCCGTGGTTGACCGACTGATCACCATCGTCATCGATGCCGGCCACGGCGGCGAGGACCCGGGTGCCCGTGGACGAGGCGGCACGCGCGAAAAGCATGTAACGCTGGCCATCGCCAAGCGGCTCAAGGCAGTCATTGAAAGCGAACCCAATATGCGTGCCGTGCTGACACGCGACGGCGACTTCTTCATCCCGCTGGGAGGGCGCGTCGAGAAAGCACGCCGGGTCAAGGCTGACCTGTTTGTGTCAATACACGCCGATGCCTTCATCAAACCCCACGCGCGCGGATCTTCCGTGTTTGCCCTTTCCGAGAGCGGCGCCACCAGCACGGCCGCGCGCTGGCTGGCCAAAAAGGAGAATGATGCCGACCTGATTGGCGGGGTCAATCTGGACGTAAAGGATCGCTACCTTGCGCAGACGCTGCTGGATCTGTCGCAGACAGCAACCATACAGGACAGCCTGAAGCTGGGCCGGTCAGTCCTCAGCGAACTGGGCGATATCAACACGCTGCACAAGGCTCACGTTGAACAAGCCGGTTTTGCCGTGCTGAAAGCGCCCGACATTCCTTCCATCCTGGTGGAGACGGCCTTCATCAGCAATCCCGAAGAAGAAAAACGCCTTTCCGACGAGGCCTACCAGGACAAACTGGCCCAGGCGATTTTTAATGGCATCAAGCGCTACTTCTCCAGGAATCCCCCGCTGTCGCGCTCGACACTGGCTTCGAACAGTCGCTGATTTTCAGTGGTGCCCCTCAGGGCTTGCGCAGCCGGGCGCGCAAAAACTCCACCACAATCGGCATCAGCGACAGTCCAATGATGCCGAATATGACCAGCGTCAGGTTATTGCGAATCACCGGCATGTTGCCAAGGAAGTAGCCCGCATAGACCAGCGACAGCACCCACAGCAGCGCCCCGAATATGCTGTAGGCGATGAAGTGCGAGTAGGTCATCCGACCGACGCCGGCAACAAAGGGCACAAAGGTGCGCACCAGTGGCAAAAAACGCGCGATCACGATGGTCTTGCCGCCGTGTTTCTCGTAGAAAGCATGTGTCTTGTCGAGCGCACTGCGATTGAAGAAGCGCGAGTCCTCCCATTGAAAAACCTTCGGGCCGATGGACCGACCGATCCCGTAGTTGACGTTATCACCGCACAAGGCCGCCGCGATCAAGGTCAACGCCAGCCAGTGCGCATCCATGCCACTGACCGCCCACAGTGTACCAGCGACGAACAGCAGCGAATCCCCCGGCAGGAAAGGCGTCACCACCAGGCCCGTTTCACAGAACACGATCAGGAAAAGGATGGCGTACACCCAGGTTCCGTACTGCTGCAAAAGGACGGCCAGGTGACGGTCGAGATGGACGATGATGTCCCAGAACTGCAATAAGATATCCATGCAATCATTTTACCTTGCGCACTGCGACTGACCCACGGGCCTTTATAATCCCCCTGGATAATCCCCTTGGCCAGCACTGAGTTCATTCCCCATGCCTTCCATCCGCCCCCTCTCCGACACCCTCATCAGCCAGATCGCCGCCGGCGAAGTGGTGGAGCGTCCGGCATCGGTGGTAAAGGAAGTGCTCGAGAATGCGCTGGACGCCGGAGCCCAGGCGATCGATGTGGCGCTGGAAAATGGCGGGATCAAGCGCATCCGCATCAACGATGATGGTTCGGGCATGCCGGCGGAGGATCTTCCCTACGCGCTGGCCCGTCATGCCACCAGCAAGATCGGCTCGCTCGATGATCTGGAATCGGTGCGCTCACTGGGCTTTCGCGGCGAGGCACTGGCTTCCATCGCATCGGTGGCACGCGTGGCCATCGTTTCACGCCACACCAGTTCGCAGCGCGCCTGGCGCATCGCCGTGGATGGCGGCGATGCCTCCGCCGCCGAACCCGCGGCGCACGCGCCCGGCACCACGGTGGAAGTGGCCGACCTCTATTTCAATACACCGGCACGCCGCAAGTTCCTGAAAAGCGAAGCAACCGAGTTTGCTCATTGCGAAGACATGGTGCGGCGCGCGGCGCTGTCGCGCCCCGATGTCACCTTCAGCCTGAAGCACAACAATCGCGTGGTGCAGCATCTTCCCAAGGCCGAACTCGCGCGGCGAATCGAAACGATACTGGGGGCGGAGTTTGCCGCCAGCATGCGCAATGTGGACGAAGCCGGCGCGGCCATACGGCTGTACGGATACGCAGGCGCTCCCGCCTTTTCGCGTGCCTCACGCGACCTGCAGTTTGTCTTCATCAACGGTCGCTTCGTGCGCGACAAACTGATCACCCACGCGCTGCGCCAGGCCTACCGCGACGTGCTCCATGGCGATCGCCACCCGGCCTACGCGCTGTATCTGGCCATTGATCCGCGCGCGGTGGATGTCAATGTGCATCCGTCCAAGATCGAAGTGCGTTTTCGCGAACCAGGCGCCGTGCACCAGTTCGTCTACCACGCGGTCGCCAAGGCGCTGTCCTCCTCCGCGTCGCAAACCCCGGCGGCGATGGCGTCGCCAATGCTCTCAGACAATGGCGAAGTGCGGCCGCAGGCTGCGACGTTTGCAATGCCGCAGTACAACGCCACGCCGTTCACGCCAACGACAGCGGGCTTCCAGACCAGCCTGGGTGTTGCCCAGCCGCGCGGCAACTACGGGGCTTTCTTCGCCGCCGCCCGCGACACTGCCATGGCAAGTGCCACGCAGGCTGCCGCGAATGCCACAGCGGCAACGCCAATGCAAACCGATGTCGAACCGCATCCGCTTGGCTACGCCATCGCGCAACTGCATGGCATCTATGTGCTGGCGCAGAACCGGCAGGGACTGGTGCTGGTGGACATGCACGCCGCGCATGAACGCATCCTCTATGAGAAGCTGAAAACGGCACTGGATGCGAGCACCATGCAAACACAGAGACTGCTGGTCCCGGTGACCTTCAACGCAGACCGACTGGACGTGGCCACCACCGAGGAGCACCTGACCACACTGCAGGAACTGGGCTTTGACATGGCACCGCTGTCGCCAACCGCGCTGGCCGTGCGCGCGGTGCCCGCCATGCTCGCCAATGGCGACCTGCCGTCGCTTGCGCGTGGCGTGCTGCATGACATCCGTGAATTCGGTGCCAGTCGCGTCCTCACGGAACGCCAGAACGACCTTCTCAGCACCATGGCCTGCCATGGCGCCGTACGGGCCAACCGCGCACTGACACCGCACGAGATGAATGCGCTGCTGCGCGAAATGGAAGAAACCGAACGCTCCGGACAGTGCAATCACGGCCGTCCGACCTGGTACCAGATGTCGCTGTCCGATCTGGACAAGCTGTTCATGCGCGG
>CANKAJ010000062.1 GCA_947479645.1 Betaproteobacteria bacterium
CCAGCAGCACAGCGACCACCCACGCAGGCATGAACCGTTTCGGTAATGCAAACGCACGCGTTATTTGTCTAACCATGATTACTCCGCTTATTCCGGTTTCGCGCCAGAAGACTTGACCGCCCTTGCCCAGGTCTCGATCTCGGCCTTTACGAAGGCCGCAAATTGCGTGGGTGACATCGACATTGGCGCCATGCCGAAGCTATCCAGTTGCTCGCGCGAATCGGCAAGTTGCGCGACCCGAGTCATGTCCGCGTTGACTTTCTGCACGATGGACGCGGCCACCCCGGCCGGCATGGCCACGCCGTGCCAGTTGGTCTGTTCGTAGCCTGGCAGCCCGGCTTCGGCGATGGTGGGCACGTCCGGAATCGCCGGCCAGCGCTGCGCGGACATCACCGCCAGCGGGCGCAGCTTGCCTGACTTGACCAGCGGCAGCAACGCAACCACGTTCAACAGCGTGACGTGAATCCGCCCGCCCATCATATCGGTGGTGACCAGCGCTGCCCCCTTGTACGGTACGTGGACCATGTCGAAGCCGAGCGTGCTCTTGAGCAGTTCAATATACAGATGGCCTGGCGCACCAACGCCGGTGGAACCATAGGCCAGGCTGCCGGGTTTGGCCTTGGCCAGCGCCAACAACTCCTGCAGCGATTTGGCCGGCACAGAAGGGCCGATGGCCAGCAGGGCCGGACTGGACGCCATTGGCGTCACCTGCACAAAATCCTTGACCGGATCGAAGGGCAGTTGCGGGTAAAAAGAGGCATTGATCGTGAAGGACGTGTTGACGTAGAGCATGGTGTAGCCGTCCGGGGCCGATCTAGCCACCATCTCGGTGCCGACGATCCCATTGGCACCGCCACGGTTATCCACGATGACCTGCTGCTTCCACAGTTCGGTCAGCTTGCCACCCAGCAGGCGCGCCACAATGTCGGCAGGACCACCGGCCGCGAAGGTGATGACAAAACGCACCGGCTTGGTCGGATAGGTTTGGGCGAATGCAACGCTGCTCACGCTGCAGAGCATGAGCAGCGACACCCCTGCAATCAGGCGCATCCACACGGGTGACCCTGAACGGTTGTCGCGACGCGATGAACTCATGATCTCCTCCTGCCTGGTGAAGTTCCTGCAGAGATAACTGCTGCTCAAGATTCCGGCTTCGCTCCAGAGGACTTGACGACTTTCGCCCAGGTCTCGATGTCCTTCTTCACGAAATCGGCAAACTGCGCGGGCGGCATCCACAACGGCCCCACGCCATAGGTGTCCAGCCGATCGCGGTAATCCGCGGTCTGGGCAATTTTGGTCATGTCGGCATTGACCTTCTGCACGATGGGTGCCGCAGCGCCCGCCGGCATCGAGATGCCATGCCAGTTGGTCTGCTCATAACCGGGCAATCCGGCTTCGGAAATTGTCGGCACATCCGGTATGGCCGGCCAGCGCTGCGCCGAGGTCACCGCCAGCGCGCGCAATTTGCCTGCGCGGGACAGTGGCAGCACGGCACTGATTGAAGACAAGGTGATCTGTATCTGCCCTGCCAGCATGTCCGACGTGACGGCGGCGGCGCCCTTGTAGGGAACGTGCAGCATGTCGATATTGGCCATGGTCTTGAGCAGTTCCATGGACAAATGGCTGGGTGAACCCACACCCGATGATCCAAACGACAGCGAGCCGGGTTTGGCTCTTGCCAGCGCAATGAGTTCCCGCAGCGTGGTGGCCGGCACCGAATTGCTGACCACCAGCAGGGCCGGATTGGCCCCCATGGGCGTAACTGGCGTGAAGTCCTTGATCGAATCGAAAGGCAGTTTCGGATACAGCGAGGCATTGATGGTGAAGGACGTGTTCACATACAGCATGGTGTAGCCATCCGGCGCCGAGCGCGCCACGAACTCGGTGCCGACGATACCGTTGGCCCCGGCGCGATTGTCAACAATGACCTGCTGCTTCCAGGCTTCCGTCAACTTCATGGCGGCCAGACGCGAAATGATGTCGGCGGGTCCACCGGCCAGAAAGGTCACGACAAACCGCACCGGCTTGGCGGGATAACCCTGGGCGAACGCGGACGAAGCCATCCCTGCCAGCACGGTCATGGAAATACCGGCAATGAGCCGCCTGCACAGTGAATATCCCGAACCGGTGTTGCAAGAATATTGCGACGTCATGATTTCCCCTTCTGATTTTGAGTCTTGAACCGCAATTATGGCTGTGGTGGCGCGTTTGCGCTCTTGTCATTCTGAAGCTTCCCGTGGCGCAGAATACCATGGCATACCCGCTATAATTGAAGGCCCCAAACGATCAACCACCCATCCAGGAACAAGTTCATGGCGCACGAAGCAACCAACGACAATCCCTACACCCGCGGCATCGCCGAATTCGTCTCGGGTCTGCAGTATGAAGCGATCCCTGCGGAAGTCCTGACGCGGATCAAATTGCTGATGCTCGACTCCATCGGCTGCGCCATCTACGGCGCCGACCTCGAGTGGACCCGCATCATGCGCAATACCCTGGGCAAACTCGACACCTCCAATGGCTGCGCCATCTGGGCCACCGGCCAGCGCATTTCCGCGCCGCATGCGGCGCTGATCAACGGCACACAGGTGCAGGGCTTTGAACTGGATGACGTGCATCGGCAAGGTGTGTTGCACGTGGGCGCCGTGGTGCTGCCGGCACTGATCGCCATCACCGAAATGAAGCCTGGCATGAGCGGCAAGGAGTTCCTCGCTTCCGCGGTGGCCGGCTATGAGATCGGGCCGCGCGTGGGCATCGCCATGGGCGCCGAGCATATTGCGCAGGGCTGGCATTCAGGCGCCACGCTGGGCGTGTTTTCCGCCGCTGCCGGCGCCGCACGCGGACTGAAGCTCGACGTTGACAAGACCGTGCACGCCATCGGCATTGCCGGCACCCAGTCAGCCGGCCTGATGGCCGCCCAATACGGCGCCATGGTCAAGCGCATGCACGCCGGGCGCTCCTCGCAAAGCGGCTTGTACGGCGCGCTGCTGGCCGAGCAGGGCTTCACCGGCATCCTCAACGTGCTGGAGAGCGAATATGGCGGTTTTTGCAGCACCTTCTCGCGCTCGCAGGATCGCTTCGACCTCAAGGAACTGACGGCCGGCTTTGGCGAGGTATGGCAGACCATGGGCATCGCGCTGAAGTTTTATTCCTGCGTCGGCAGCAACCACTCCACGCTGGACGCCATCCGCCTGATGCAGGAGGAGAAAGCGTTCGGCAAGAACGACGTGGAGAAAATCATCGTGCGCGGGTCGCAAGTCACCATGGATCACGTCGGCTGGAAATACTCGCCGCAGGGGCTCACCTCCGCCCAGCTCAACCTGCCCTATTGCGTCGCCACCTGGCTTATCGAGGGCGACTGCTTCGTTGACCAGTTCACCGAAGACAAGGTGGCCGATCCGGAACGCATGGCACTGGCCGAGATTGTGGAAGTGCAGCACGACGAGGAAATCACCAAGCAGGGTTCCAAGCGGCGCCACAAGGTGCACGTCGAAGTGCGCCTGAAGGACGGCACGAAGATGAACCGCACAGTGGAAGCCGGCCGCGGCAACGAAAAGAATTTCGCCAGCGAAGCCGACGTCGTCGAGAAATTCGAGAAGCTGGCCACGCACGTGCTGCCGCGACCGCAGGTCGAGAAGATTCGCGACTTCATGCTTGGCCTGGACAAGGTTCAGGATGCCACGCAGCTGTCAAAACTGCTGGTCAAGTCCTAGGCACGCTTGATTACAATGTTTTTATAAATGCAAAAGACCTGCTTCGGCAGGTCTTTTTTTGATCACAATATCTACCGCGCTGGCCCGCTGTCGCCTCACCCCTGCCAGACACCATAGCCCTTTTCTTTCAGTGCTATCGCCAGTTCCACCTCCATGTCCTGCGCGCCCCGGTACGGCATCGGATTGAAAACCGCATAGAGCTCGGGCATGAGCCGCAGCCCGTACAGGCGCACATATTTGTTCGACTGTATCCCGGCCTTGTGCTTGTCGAAACGCTGGTCCGGCGTAAGACCGGTCATGCCGACATATACACAGGACCGCGACGGGTTGTAATCGGGATTGGCCCTGCGGAATTTGGGTTCGTACAGGACGTCTTTCGACAGCTCGACCACGTAGACGTTGTGGTGGTGCGTGACGCGTGTACTTTTGCGTGTGCTTTTCTTCATTGGAACGCCGAATCGACCAAGTCGTGCAGAGTAGGGTAATCGGGAATTACAATAGCTGCCCTGAGGCGCCCGCTGAGTCCGCAAGCGGACCCGAAGCATGCCGCAAGGAAGGAGCGTACCGCATAGCGGCCGCCGAATTCCACCCGACCCACAAGAGCGAGAGGATCCATCGTGAGCACAAAGACACTGTCCGCAGTCGAAAAGGAAGTTTCAGTCGCGGCAGTAGATGCGCCTGTTCCGGATACCGAAACCATACGCCTGCTGAACGCGCGTGGCACGGTCCGCAACTTCAAACCCGACCCCATTCCTGACAGCTGGGTGGATGCCCTCATTGCCGCCAGCCAGCGCGCGCCGACCTCTTCCAACATCCAGGCCTACAGCATCATTGTCGTGCGTGACGCTGCGATCAAGGCCAAGCTGGCGGAACTGGCCGGCAATCAGCAGCACATCATCGACTGCCCGGTCTATTTTGCACTGTGCGCCGACCTGACCCGCCTGCGCTATGCCTGCGAACTGCATGGCCAGCCCTATCCCGGCAAATCCTTTGAAAGCGGACTGGTCGCCAGCCTGGACGCCACGCTGGTGGGCATGACCATGTCCATGGTGGCTGACTCCATGGGCCTGGGTTCGGTCATGATCGGCGGCATGCGCACCAAACCGCTGGAAGTGGCCAAGACGCTGAATCTGCCCCCGCGGGTCTATGTGGTATTCGGCCTGTGCGTGGGCTGGCCCAAGGCGCCGCCGCTGCCAAAACCGCGACAGCCCATGTCGGCCGTCGTGCATTACGACACGTACGACAACACCAAACTGGGCACCGGCATTGCCGAGTACGACCAGGACCTGGCGGCCTATTACCGCAAGCGCGGCATGAAGACACCGGATCACGCCTGGACCCTGCCGCTGTCCGAGAAATTCTCCACCGACAAGCGCAAGCGCCTGAAGCTCGAATTGAACGAGATGGGATTCGAACTGGAGTAATCACCACTACCGGCCAGGCCCCGTCTGGTCGCGTTCTAGCGTGTCGCGTATCACGAGGGGCCATGACCGAAGGTCGGTGATGGCCCTTGAAGCAGGCGCGCCGAGGGAACTCGGAGACTGCACTGTGCACTCGTTTTGTGACGGACTCTTGGGAGAAGGAAATGCGATTCAAGGAATTGGTGGAAAGCGACCTGACGCCAGAGCAGCTAACGGTCTATCGCGAAATCTGTGCCGGCCCCAGGGGCCTTGTCGGCCCGCCCACCAATGTGCTGTTGCGCTGCCCCGAACTGGCCCGACGCACGCAGAAGATCGGCGAATACGTCCGCTATAACAGCTCGCTGCCTGCCCGGATCTCGGAATTCGCCATCATGATCGCCGCCCGCTACTGGACTGCGCAGTATGCGTGGCATGCCCATTGCCCGCTGGCGATCAAGGCGGGGTTGTCCCCGGCAATTGCCGATCGGCTTGCACAGGGGATGCGCCCTGATGGCATGAAGGACGATGAAGCCGCCGCATTTCAATTCTGCGCCGAGTTGCACTGGAACAAGGGTGTCAGCGATGCCACCTTCGATGAAACCATCAGGCATTTTGGCGAAAACGGCTTGGTCGATCTGATCGGCGCCTCCGGTCAATACACGCTGATCTCGATGTGCCTGAACATCAACCAGAAGACCATTGCAGGCGTCGCATCGCCACCGCTGACGCCGATGAAGCCCGGCGACAGCCTGTGCGCCGAGCCGCAACCGGGAACGCCTGCGGCAGACAGGGCCGCGCGCCTTTCCGATCTGCGCGAAGAG
Source organism: Betaproteobacteria bacterium (assembly GCA_947479645.1). GTDB lineage: Bacteria > Pseudomonadota > Gammaproteobacteria > Burkholderiales > SG8-39 > CAIYPG01. The sequence goes on from CANKAJ010000062.1 coordinate 5,935, forward strand.
CAAATGTCGGAAGCCCAGCGCGCCGCCTGCCTTGTCTTTAAAGCGGGACGCGGCAAGGGCGTCAGCGCGCCCATGCAGGTGCTGATGCGCTCACCCGAACTGGCCCTGCGCGCGCAGCAAGTCAGCGAATACCTGCGCTTCCACGCCACCTTGCCGGCTGCGCTGGCGCAATTCGGTATCATCATTACCGCGAAGTACTGGCGCGCCGAGATCATGTGGCATCACCACTCGCTACAGGCCATTGATGCGGGACTCAATCCCGCCATTGTCACCGGACTGCTGCAGGGCGATCGCCCCGAAGGCATGTCGGCAAAAGAGGCAGCGGTCTTCCAGTTTTGCACCGAACTGCATCGCGACAAGAGCCTGTCCGACGGCACCTTCAATGCTGCCATGGAGCAACTCGGAGAACAGGCAACGGTCGACCTGATCGGCGTGTCGGGCTATTACACGCTGGCCGCCATGATATTGAAGGTGTCGCAGAAATCCCTGCCGCCGGGATCACATACCGTATTTACCTGAGCAAGCGCAGCGCTTACGCCACTCAGTCAACTTCGGTAGAACAGCCTACCGGGCAGCGCGCTCCGCTGATACCCGCCCGGCGACACGCCCGAATATGGCCGCCTTGCCCAGGGCCGTCCCGCTCATGTATCCGGCGCCGTGGAATCCGCCCACCAGTTCCCCGGCGGCGTAAAGCCCTTCTATCGGTTCCGCATACACATTGAGCACCTGCATGTCGGCATTCACCCGCAGGCCGCAATAGGTTGCGAGCACGGCGGTTGCACAGGGAAAACCATAGTACGGCGCGGTATCCAGCGCCACCATCTTGCCGACGCTCTTGCTGAGCGCCACACGTCCGAATTCGTCGTCTTTTCCCTTTTTGACGCCTTCGTTGTAACGCGCCACGGTACGTTCAAGCTCCACGGCATCGATACCCAGCATGCCCGCCAGTTCGCTGATGCTGGCAGCCTTCCTGACCAACCCCTTCTTGTATGCATCCGCCAGATCATGCGAATTCGGCGCCGGTTCGGACAGTTCCATGATTTTCTGATCGAAAATCTGAAAGCCAATGGCCTTGGGCTGTCTCAGACAAATTTCGCCCAGCGTCTTGTAGGACATGGACTCGTCGGCGAATCGGCGCCCTTCCAGATTGACGGCGATGGCTCCCTTGTAGATCGCCAGCCGCAACAACGCTTCGTCTTCCGCGTACAAGTGCAGGTCCGGATAACGGGTCAGCCCCATGCCAAAGGTTCCGTTGACGAAGGACATGTCGAGCAGGTCGGCGCCGACCGACCAGCCCATGAGCAGGCCATCGCCCACGTTCGCTGCGCCGCCGGCCGGCATCGCCTTGGCCATCTGCGGCGAGAAGCGCTCGATCAGCTGCGGGTTTCGCGAAAATCCACCTGCGGCCAATACCACGCCGCCACGCGCATTCACTTCAATGGCATCGTTTGCTGCGTAGGCCAGAACGCCATTGACCGTAACTGTGCTGCCATGTCCGGTGCGCAGCAGACGGCTCGCCGCGACACTGGGCACATAGGTAATTCTTGCGTTGTTCATCACCTTGGCATGCAGTGCATCGAGCAGTTGCCTGGGATTGGTGGGATGCGTGCGCGGCACGGACATGTTTGAGCTGAGCGCGATCTTGTGAAACTCCACCCCCTGACGCTTCAGCCATTCATAGGTATCCGCCTGAAGTTCAACGTAGCGCCCAACCAGCACCGGGTCGGCACGGTTTCCCGATGCACTGACGAGATCCTCCGCCAGCTTCTCCTCGGAATCTTCGATGCCCATTTCCCGTTGGGCATCCGTACGTGCGAATGCAAATGACCCGGCTGCCTGCACGGAACTGCCACCGTAGTTTGGCGTCTTCTCCAGCAGCAGGACGGATGCGCCGTGCTCCGCCGCCGCCAGTGCAGCGCAATGCCCTGCCAATCCGCCACCCAGGACAACCACATCGTTCTGTACCGGAATGTTCACTGACTCCCTTTCATTGCTGTCGTCCTGTTGCGGCCACTCTTGCCGCCGCATTGCGCCCGGCGATGCGACCAAATATCGCCGCCTTGCCCAAAGCTGACCCGCTGACATAACCTGCCCCGTGAAATCCGCCGGTCGCCTCGCCCGCTGCATACAGGCCCGCAATGGACTCGCCGAACACATTGACGACGCGCGCGTCGGTATCGGTACGCAGGCCGCAATAGGTCGACAACACCGCCGTGGTGCAGGGGAAGATATAGAAAGGCGGCGTATTGATTTCCACCGGCTTGCCGAACCCGCCCCCCAGCGTCTCGCGTCCGAACTCGCGATCGACCCCGCTTGCCACATTGGCGTTGTAATTCTTTAGCGTTGCTTCCAGGGTTGCGCCATCGAGGCCAACCGTAGCGGCCAAAGCTTGCAGGTCATCTGCTTTCCTGATCATGCCCAGCTCAAGTACACCCTTGAAGTCATTGATGTTCGGCGCCACCGCAGACTGGTCCATGATCTTCTGATCGAAGACCTGGAATGCCACGGCATTGGTCTGTGCCAATGTCAGCGTACCCAGCTTCTTGTACGAGACCGACTCATCGGCAAAGCGCTTGGCATCCAGATTGACGACGATGGCGCCGCGATAGTTGGCCATGCGCAGATACGGCTCGTCACCGGGCCGTGATTTCAGGTCGGGATAATGATTGATGGATATGCCGTAGGTGCCGGTCACATAGCCGGTATCCAGCACATCCGCACCCAGTGCCCAGCCCATGATCAGCCCGTCGCCGGTATTTCCCTCACCGCCCCAAGCCGGCGCCGTCGCCAGTTCAGGTGCGAATTTTTCGATGAAACGCGGACTGCGCGAAAACCCGCCCGTGGTGATAACCACGCCGCGTTTGGCCTGCAGCTTCTTTTCCACGCCATCCCGCACCACGGTCACGCCAGTAACCTCGCCCCCATCCTGGCTTGTCATCAGCCGGGTGGCGGCGGCTCCGGACCACCATGACAAGCCTGGTGTCGCTTCAACGCGCGCATGCAATGCCGCCATCAACTGCTTGGGATTGGTCGGATGGGTGCGCGGCACCGACGTGCTCGAGCTGAGCGACACCTTGTGAAATTCCACGCCGCGCTCCATCAGCCAGGCATGCGCCGCGTGCTGATGTCGAAGGTAGGTCCTGATCAGTTGCGGGTCGCACTTGCCATTGGCCGCTTTATGCAGGTCCTGCTCGAATAATTCGTCGCTGTCCTGGATGCCGGCAGCGCGTTGCGCTTCAGTATTGGAGAAGGCAAACGATCCCCCGGCCGTGATGGAACTGCCACCATAGCGGCCGGTCTTTTCCAGCAGGGCCACGGATGCGCCTGCCTCCGCCGCCGCCAGTGCGGCGCAATGCCCGGCCAGGCCGGCCCCAATCACAACGACATCGACCGAATCAGGAAAACTCAACATGCTGTTCTTGTTCCATTAAAGGCATTACGAAGAGCCCGCAATTGGCCCGCTGCAAACGCAACATTGGACGCAACGGGGATACCGCAATATCGCGCTTATGCCTCCTGGCGCAGCCAGTTGAAGCGCTTCATCACCGGTTCGTCGGTGACCCTGAGCAGATAGCTGCGGCTATCGGCCTTGTAGGCATGCGTGTTCCAACCCGGCACGACAAACACGTCGCCGCGGCTCCAGTGAAATTCCTGCTCGTTGATAACAGAGGTGCCTTCGCCCTCGATGACCGCAAACACCGAATTCGCCGTGCTGCGCTTGTCGGCGAGTGACGCCCCCGCCTCGATGCGCCAGACATGCAGATCGAGGGTATCCAGCGATTGGGGTCCGAGCAGGAGATCGCGCTTGCCCGGTTGCGTGTCCGGCAAGGCTTCAAGACGGCTGCGCGTATCCTCGAAAGCGAAGCGGAACGGGGAGTTCTGATCAACAACATCGGTCTTCTCGACAAATGAGCCCGGGAAGCCTTCCAGGAACATCGGCTCGAGCAGTTGCACCAGCGGCGCATCCAGAAAGTCGATCCAGTAGGCGCACTGATCGCTTTCATTGTTATGTCCGTGCCAACTCCAGTTGGGCGTCAGTAACACGTCACCCGGCAGCATCGGGATCTTCTTCCCGTCAACGACGGTATAGGTTTTCGGCGCAGCCTCAACGACCAGTCGCAGCGCGTTCGGCGTATGCCTGTGACTGCGCGCCGCTTCGTGCGGCATCACCATCTGGTAGGCCGAGACGATGGTGCGGGCAGTGCCGTAGGTGTTGCCCGGAACCGGATTGGACAGGATCAGATTGCGCCGCTCGGCGAGTTCGGTGCTGACAAACTTTCCGGCAGACTCCAGCGCCGCGCGGCCGATGCCATAGGACCAGTGCGCCGGCTGGAAGTTTTTCTTCGGCGCCGGCCACAGTGATGGTTCCGGCTTGTTCCAGCCCGGCCCGATGCCCACTGCCTCAAGCAGCCTGTACAACTGCTGCATGTCCTGCGCTTTGCTGAATTCAGCCGGATTTATCGATCCCAAGGCAGACTCCTGTGATCACAATTGTTTTTCAGATTGCTTTTGATTGTGCATAACATTTTGATATTGACTACATCCCATACTCATTTAACGGTCAGGTTCATCTCGCCGACATGGTCGATGGCAATGCGCACCTTGTCGCCCGCCTTGATCGGACCGACGCCCGAAGGAGTTCCCGTGGCAATGATGTCGCCCGGATAAATCGTCGAGACCTTGGAGACCAGTTCGATCATGCCGGGGATATCGACGATGAGGTTCTTGGTGCTGTCGTCCTGACGAAGTTCATCATTGACCCACAACTTCATCTTCACGTCCGACGGATCGGGAACTTCGTCGGCGGTCACGATCCAGGGGCCGAAGGGGCAGAATGAGTCCCATGACTTGCGCATCACGCGTTCTTCCTTGCCGCGGACCACAACATCGATCAGGCAGGCATAGCCGAAGATGTAATCCATGGCATTTTCACGGGTCACATTCCTGCCCTTCTTGCCCAACACGATCCCCAGTTCGCATTCATGATGGATCTCCCGTCCCGGCAGCGACGGCAGCACGATGGGATCATTGGGGCCGCTCAGTGACGAGTTGGCCTTCAGAAAAAAACCGTTCAGATCGGCACGGTTCGGCGAATTCATTTCCGCCTTGTGCTCGTAGTAATTCACCGGCAGCGCCATGAGCTTGTTTGGCCACTCGATCGGCACATCCAGCCGGATCGCACTCATGTCGATTTTTTTGGTTTTGGGATTGTCGGTAATGCCGCGCGTGCGGTTCTGAAAATCGGCAATCAGCGTCACCATCTGCACCGGCGGCCAGGCTGACAGATCAATGCCGAGCGCATCCGTAATATCGTAAGCGCTGCCATTGGTTGCAATGCCGATTCGACCACCATTAAAACGAAAAAGCTTCATGCGGATTTTCCTCTCGGGAATTAGTTGGATGAATTACGGCCGCCGGTGATGTCGTACCGCCCCGGATCGAGCGCCATGGCACGGGTCATACCGATCAGCCCTGCCTTCGCGGCAGAGCAGTTTGCCTGCATGGACCCGCCCATTCCCCTGCCACCACCGGTCACAACGGCAACGTGGTCACGGATACCGGGATCCATAGGGTTTCCTTAATTGAATCCAGCCGCACGGGCGGCGGCCGAAATAGGGTCAGACCAGACTGGCCGGGGGATTAAAACATGCGAGAAATACACTGTCAATTGAACTGGCTGCAGTCACAACATCATCGGGAATTGCTGGTGGCATTTGCTTTTGCCTCTCTGGCAAGGCGCAGATAAAGGCGATGGACTTTTTTCAGATTGCGTTCCATTTCAGTGACCGCCGCATCGACGTCGCCGGCGATGAATGCAGTCATGAAGCGGCGCCGCGACTTGAACACCTCACGCGTTCGTTCCGACCCCAGTCGACGCGTGAAATAGCGCAGCACCTCGGTGATTGACTGGTTCATCATGACCAGGAACGGATTGCGGGTCGAGCGCGCCAGAATATTGTGAAACTCGATGATGGTGTCGGTCTTCTCCATCAATTGGCCGGCCTCGAATAGCGCCTCGGCCTGCCGAATGTTTTCCTCCAGGAGCCGGATGTCCTTCCGGGTCGCGCGCTCGCAGGCGACGCGAACGATGATCTGCTCGATCCAGATGCGGGCTTCGGTCAAATCACTCCAGGCGAGATTTCCCAGACGCAGCAGATCCGACATGTTATTGGACAAGGACTGCGAATTGCCGGAAGAGACAAACGCACCACCGCTTTTTCCCTGACGCAGTTCAAGCACCCCGGCAAATTCCAGGGTACGCAGCGCCTCCCTGAGCGCGGAACGGCTGACGCTGAGCTGCGCCGACAATTTTCGCTCCGGTGGCAACTGATCACCCGGCTTCAGTTGTCCACTGGACAGCATGTCTCGCAACTGACTGGCAACATGCTCGAAAGTGCGTTTGCCGCTGCCTGATTTCCGGCTCACCACCTCGGCAAATACGCGTTCGCCACTGCTTGACTTCGAGCTCACCTCTTGGCCTTGCTCAAATGGCCCCTCGTACGGTATCCATCACTCGCAGTGCATCGGCAGGTTGCTCATCACCTCGCCACGCGCAATGACCGTCCGGACGCACCAGCACGAGCGCCTTCTCATACACTTCCCGGGCGCCCTTATGGTCAATGTCAACGACGGACAAGGGAACGCCGCGTTGTGAGGCCGCTGCCTGGAGGCGATCCACCGCAACATCCTTGTTGAAGCGCATCAGCACAAACCCCTTGCCGAACAGGTCAATGGTGGACTTTCCCTCGGCAAGCCAGACGTGCGGGGCGCGGTGCCCGGGTCGCGAGGTCTGGACGTAATTGGAGCTGGAATCTTCCGGCTCCGGCGTGCCATCCGCCACAATGACCGGCGAACCTTCATAGCGATAGCCCAGATGAATGCCCAGCGTGAACCATTCGCGCTTCATCTTGTGGGTATAGGCCTCCCCGAATTCCCTGCGCGCCACATCGCCCTTCGGCCCGGCTTCGAAAATTTCCCTGGGCGTGGCCGCATCACGCGGCGAGAGCATGCGCTTGAGATTCCCGGTTGCCTCGGCGACATTGCGCTCGGCTACAGGGCGTCGTTCGATATCGTAGGATTGAAGCAGCTTTTCGCCGCCCCAACCCTTGATCATGGCCTCCAGTTTCCAGGACAGATCCACCGAATCCTGCACACCCGTGTTCATGCCAAAGCCGCCGGTCGGCGAGGTCAGATGACACGCATCACCGGAGAGAAATACACGTTGCGTTCCATAGCTGGCGGCTACCAGCTGACGACGCACCCAGGGCATGATGGACAGCACCTCAAAATCGATTTCGCGCCCGACAGCGCGAATCATGGCCTTGCGCACATCCTGTTCGTCCAGGTTGCGCTTGACCTCATCACCGACGATGGACAAGCGCCACCAATCGCGGCCATTGATCGCCACCACCGTGCCCCAGGTCCCCTCGGGCCCGATGAAGATGAATCGATATCCCGGCTTTTTGTCATGCAGCTTCTCCAGACCCTCGCAGCGAATGATGGCGTTGGTCGTATAGGTCAGCGCGGGAGTGCCGATCATCTGTATGCCGAGGCCCTCGCGCACCGCGCTGGAACCGCCATCGCAACCGATCAGATAATCGCAATCGATTTTTTCCTCGCGACCTGAAGCCAGATCTATCAGCGTTGCGGTAACGCCATCGGGCCGCTCCTCAAAACTCTTGAGTTCGGTCTGGTAGCGAAGATTGACCTGAGGGAAGCTCTTGGCAAACCGGGTCAGCACCGGATCAAAGAAGTGCTGAGGACAGCGCTCTCGCTTCTGCGGACTTTGCTGCGGCAGTGGTTCGGCCTTGTTTGACGGGAACGGTTCGCGCCCGAATTCATAACCTCCGTGCAACGACGTCACCCAGGCGCAATCCTGCGGGTAGTCACGGTTGTATCCCGCCGCTTCAACCCAGGGCACGATGCCCCAGCGACGGCAGAACTCCATCGTGCGCACGCCAATCATGTCCATCTTGGGTTGGAATATTGACCCGTCACCACGCTCGATGAGCGTGCAGGGCACTCCCCTCCATCCGAGATCCCCTGCCAGGGCCAACCCTACCGGACCCGCCCCTACGACCAATACTGGTGTCTTCATGCAATCAAACCTTCATCTGTTGGCAAAGAAATTCACACAGGTGCCCGGCCAGCACCTGCGGGTGACGATAAAGCAGATCATAGTCATTCATCTCGACTGCCACGGCACGGCAGTTGGGCATCAGCTTTTCCAGCACCGGTCCCTGCAAGCCCAGATGCGACTCACTGCGGATCACCAGCTCAACGACCAGCGACGGCGCCATGACCTGCGCCAGCGTGGCGCCAACGTCGAAAGCCCAGCTGGCACGATAGAACGTGCCGTATCCCCGCCGGCTTTGCAGCAGATCCAGGATTTCGTCTTCAAGCAGGGACAACTCCCCATCACTCACGGTGTCCTTGCCTACAACCGAAGGCCGCCACCAGAGCTTCGCCAGCTTGCCATAGAGCAATGCCCAGTCCTTCAGGGTCAACCCGGGCTCCACGACCTTTTTTGTCTCGCGCAATTTGCGGGCATAGTCAGGCACAGCCGCCATGCGCCTTGACTGATCGCTGATGAGGCTGTGCGTGAGGCCGGAAAGGACAAATCGGTCTACTCGTTCCGGCCAGTAGGCAGCCATGGCCGCGCCCACCTTGTTTCCGGCATGCAAACCGAAAACATGCGCCCTTTCAATCCCGAGTTCATCCATGAAATGAATGAGGCTTTGCGCAAAGCGCCTGAGATCAGTCTCTCCTTCCAGCGGATCAGAGGCACCAAAGCCCGGAAGATCGGGCGCATAAGTCCGGAATGCCGGGAGCAAAGGCATCAACCGCAGATACGCTCGTGATGACAAATTGGTCATATGCAACAGCAGCAGCGGCGGACCGTCTCCGGCGACGCGATAGTGGATTTGCCCACCCGGTGTCGAAGCGAGGCCGCGTGTGATCTGGGTGCTCATCAATGCTTCGCCATTCGACCAAGGGGAAACACTGAACAAGTCTCAAATCTGGAGAAGGCGTACACAGTGTTTACTCTGAAGTGGGGGATATACAAGGGGGCGCCGCCCACTTGTTCGGTGCTGCCCTAATGAACCTTGCCGCCTGCTGCAATCGTGTTCAGGCCCTCAACCACCTTGCGGTCAACGAGGATGCCATCGCGCATCGCCACTTTTCGTTCACGGAAGCTGCGCTCCGAGGGGATGCGTATCTCCGCCACCCCGGGTCGTCGCGGCGTGGCTTTGATCTTGGCAATCAATTCTTCAATATCCTGCTTGAATTTCTCTTCCGGAACGAGCAGTCCCGGCTGGAACACCACAAAGAGGTGACCGTAATCCTGTACGCGACCTCGCGGCAATGAAGCACCTGCCAGCAAGGTCAGCGCCTGGATCATCAGTGAAAGCCCATAGCCCTTGTAGCTATCCAAGCCCCCGAAGGGCAGGATGCAGCCCTTGAGCGCCAGGTGAGGATCCTGTGTCGGCATGCCCGACGCATCAATCGCCACTCCCTCGGGAAGCGGTTCGTTCAAGCGCGAACGCAAGGCCAGTTCACCCCGCATGATCGCCGCAGTGCCCATGTCAAATATCAGCGGATCATTGTTGGTGGGAACGGCAACGGCAATCGGATTGGTCCCCAGCATGGCCAGCATGCCACCCTCCGGCGCAACGACAGGCCATCCGCTGGAGAACAACATGCCAACCAGATTCTCGCGGGCGACCAACTCAAGATAGTGCGTGTTCCGCCCGGAAAGCGCCGTGTTATACAGGCCAACCAATGCAATCCCGCTCTGTTTCGCCTTGGCAATGGCCATCTTTGTGGCTTCATACACCGCGTAGTAGCCAATATGATTGCCGCCGTCGATCAGCAGCGATACCGGTGTCTCACGATCCACCTTGATCGGCCGGCGCGGTTCGTGAGTACGCGGATCGTCCGCAATTTCCAGAATTCTCGGCAGCCCGGCAAATGGATAGCCGCAACAGGCCGCATCGATCAGATGGGCGCAAATCACTTGCGCTTCATTTGGCGCATAACCAATGCGCTTGAGCGCCGCCTCGCCAAGCTGCCGCGCCTCATCTATCGAAAGGCGCACTGCATCGGTTGGTTGATGTCGACTCATTCCCGCATCCCTAGAAAAAGGTTTAGTGAGCGCCGCAGGCACACGCCCTCTGATCAAAAGCGCCCGCGCTGCCGTCAATATACGGACCCGCGCTTTGACTGGCGGACTGGATTCTACTTGTGGTCTGACCATATTGTATAGCGTCAAACTAGTTCATAATGCGCGGCGCAATCGGGCTCGCGAGGGGCCTCAACTGACGATCAGCAAGGCCTGTGTCTTCGCAGAAAATTCCCGGCCACCCTGTTGCAAATCGGTATTTGCCTGTTATTGAATGCCGGCCAATCACGCAGAACTTACGCAGTTCAACTGGAGGAGTAGAACATGGATCAGCCTGAACGCAACGGTCCGCTCGACGGCATTCGAGTGCTGGACTTCACCAATGTCATGGCAGGCCCGATCTGCACGCGCCTGCTCGCCGACATGGGAGCGGAAGTCATCAAGATCGAACCGCCCTCGGGCGATCACAGCCGCACTCGCCATCCGATTCGCAATGGGCACAGTGTGCATTACGCGCATTTGAACTGCGGCAAAAAAAGCCTTGCGCTCGATCTGAAATCGGCTGCCGGTCGCCAGGCGGCACTGGACCTGTGCAAGCACGCGGACGTTGTTGTGGAAAACTGGCGGCCAGGGGTGGCTGCCCGCCTCGGCCTCGATTTCAAGTCGCTGTCCAAATTCAAACCGGACATTGTCTATTGCGGCATTTCCGGCTATGGCCAGACCGGCCCCAATGCGCTCATGCCCGGTTTGGCATCGCTGGTGGAGGCAAGAAGCGGATTCACGCGCGCCCAGCAGACGCTGGACGGCGCCGACAAACCACAAACCTCCGGCATCATGCTTGGCGATTCACTGTCCGGAATATGGGCTTTTTCCGGCGTGCAAACGGCGCTGATACAGCGGGAACGCACCGGCCGCGGGTCCATGGTGGACCTGTCCATGCATGACTCCATGCTGTTCTCGCTGATTTATGAATTTCATGAAGCGCAGTTCGGCAAATCCATCCGCCGCTCCCATGTCCCCATCCGCACGGCCGACGGCTACATGCAGGTGCCACCAGTCACCGAACGCAATTTCATCGACGTTGCAAAGGCCATAGGACACCCGGAATGGATCGGGGGAGAACGCTTCGGATCAGTCAACGGGCGCAATGAAAACTGGTACGAATTGCTGGCCGCCATCGAAGAGTGGACAAGCCAGCGTCCGACCGCGGAATGCGAGAAGATCCTGATGGCCGCCGGAGTGCCGTGCGCAAGATATCGCACGGTGAGCGAGGTCATGGCCGATCCCCATACGGATGCACGCGGATCAGTCGCGACCATCAATTACGGAAGCGGTGATTACCGGTTGCCCAACGCGCCCTTCCAGATATCGGACTCCGCCACGCATGCGCGCAATCATGTATCGGGCTTCAATGAAGATGCCGAGGCCATCCTTGGCGGCCTTCTTGGATACTCGAAAGAGCAGATAGATGCCTGCCGCGTTCAGGCTGGTGCTGCGCACGAATAACGTGAACAAGACGACTTCCTGAAAGGAACAACACCATGCATGCTTCCATGAAAATTGCCCGCTCCATTGCAGCAGCGCTGCTGTGCGCGCCGATGGCCGCAACCGCACAGTCGGACTACCCCAACAAGTCGGTCCGACTGGTTGTGCCTTTTGCCCCCGGCGGGTCTGCCGACCTGGTGGCCCGGGTGCTGGCGCAGAAACTCGGAGATCAGATGGGCCAGCAGGTGGTCATCGACAACAAGGCGGGCGCCAACAGCAATATCGGCGCTGACGTCGTGGCCAAGGCCCCCGCCGACGGATATACCGCGCTGTACAACACGTCGAGCACCATCTTCAACATGTCGATTTATCCCAACCTGAGTTACGACACCTTCCGTGATTTTTCACCAGTAGCGCTCACTGCGACGGTGCCACAGATGCTGGTCGTGATCCCGTCGATGCCAGTGAAGAACCTGACGGAATTCATTGCCTATGTTCGCAGCAATCCGGGCAAGCTCAATTACGCCTCGGTGGGAATAGGCAACATCGCTCATCTGACCACATTGCTGTTTTCAGACCTCACCAAAATTGACGCCCAGCACGTGCCCTATAACGGCAGCCAGGCGGCGTATGTGGACCTGCTTGGCGGACGCACGCATTTCTATTTCGCGACAGTGGCTTCGGCAGTACCTTACGTCAAGGACGGCCGGCTGCGCCCCATCGCCGTGACCAGCCTGGTGCGGACCAAGGCCGCTCCTGAAGTGCCAACACTGAACGAGTCAGGCATGCCCAAGTTCGAGGCCACCGCCTGGCAAGGCATGCTGGTCCCGGCCAAAACCCCGGTAGCCGCCATAAACCGGCTCAACAGCGAGATCAACAAGGCCCTCAAGAATGCGGACTTGCAGCGCCAGTTTGACGCGCAGGGAACGCTGCCATTGGGCTCCACTCCGCAGGAATACGGCGCCTATCTGAAAAGCGAACACGATCGCTGGAGCAAGATTATTCGTGACGCGAAGATCAAGCCTGAATAGGCCTGACTTGCTGATCGGCGCGGCGTGCGGAATATTGACTCCGCCACCCGCCTTGAAAACCAGACCCGCTCAAGAACACTTGTCATTCCGAACCCGTAGGGTGAGGAATCCGCTTTAAGGTTTGAATTTAACAGCAGACCAGCAGATTCCTCGCTGCACTCGGAATGACAGGTTCACCGCGCGTTCATTTTGAGACGAATTTCAGGACTCAGCCAGCCGCCTCGTTCGCTGAGGCACTCTTGCGCCGGATCAGGCGCAATGATGTGTAGCTCACAGCAGTAGTCCCGTCCTGCTTGACCACGCGCTGCTGAAAGCGCACCAGGCCGGAATCGTTTCGACTCTTGCTGATCCGGGCTTCAATAATTTCGACCTCGCAGTGCACCGTATCGCCAAGGTAGACCGGCCCCTCGAAGTTGATCTCCAGATTCAGTAATGCAAGGCCATTGCCCCGTATCGGTCCCTGCCCCATGAATCCTTCGCAAAAACTGAAGGCAAGCAATCCTGGCGCCGGCCGGCCTTTCATGACCGATTTGGTCTTCTGATACTCGTGATTGGTAAATAATTCACCGGTAAGCCCGGTGCAATTACAAAAAGCAACGAGGTCTGCTTCAGTAATCGTGCGTCCGATCGTGGAAAATTTTTTACCGACTGGCAGATCCTCAAAATAACAACCTGTTCCGTAGGGCTCCATGTCAGGACCTCCTTTCCGGGCGCCCCAGCATGGCATTGCCGATGATGTTGCGCTGAATCTGGTTTGTTCCTTCGATGATCTGGGTGACTTTCGCATCGCGCATATAGCGGTTAATCGGTGCGTCGTTGGAAATACCCGTCGCGCCAAACAGTTGCACAGCATCGGTTGTGACCTTCATGGCCACGTCCGTTGCAAACGCCTTGGCCATCGCGGCATGACAAGCCATTTCCTCGCCGGTAATGCCCTCATCCACCATGGCTGCCGCCCTGTAGACCATCAAGCGCGCGGCCTCGGTCTGCATGGCCATATCGGCCAGCATCCAGCGTATGCCCTGATAATCGCTGACACGCGTTTTCCAGGTGTAACGGTTCTTGACGAACTCAGTGGCATGATCAATGGCGCCTTGGGCCAGGCCCACGGCGCGAGCGCCGATGACCGGCCTGAATCCGTTGAAGCCTTCCATGACGGCCTTGAATCCGCGTCCTTCTTCGCCCAGCCGATTGCTTTCAGGAATGAATACGTTGTCGAAATAAAGCGGGCAGGAAGGCAGGCCTCTGGCGCCCAGCTTGTCTTCCTTCTTGCCTATGGTCAAACCCTTCATGCCCTTTTCAAGAATGAAAAGATTGATGGCGCGACGTGAATCGTCATCCCCGAGTTTGGCGGCGACCACAATGAAATCGGACACCTGCGAATTTGTGCACCAGATCTTTGAACCATTGAGTTGATAGCCGCCGGGAACCCTCTTGGCCCGGGACTTGATGCCGGCCACGTCCGAACCGCTTTGCGGCTCCGTAACCGAAATGGCCGCGCGCATGTCTCCTGTCGCCAGGCCAGTCAGATACTTCTTCTTCTGCTCTGCATTGCCGCCATGCAGTATCGCGCCGAATGGTCCCCACTGGCAGATCATCAAATAGCAGGTGTTGTAACAGACGCGCGAAAATTCCTCCGCGGCAACGCAAGCCGACAGTATGCTGCCATTGCCGCCGTACTCCACCGGAAACGGCAGAGCGAACACGCCCAATCCCTTGAGCAGATCAAACATGTCCTGCGGATAATCACCGGTGCGGTCAATCTCCTGCGCGCGCGGCGCCACTTTTTCACGCGCCACCCTGCGAATCAGTTCCTGAATCTCACGATGATTGTCGTTCAATGAAAACAGCACCCTTACCTCCTGTGGAAACTTGATTTATTCTGGATGAACGCCGGAACCCTGCTCATCGCAGGTGCGTCTGCGCGGAATCGGCCTTGGGATGGCTAGCGTTGCGCATCCTGGCTCATTTGCCTGTTTACTTGTGGTCTGGGTCCATAGTATAAGCTGCGAAAGCCTGTGTAAAGCAACAGGCCCATGCGTAGATCGCTGTCGCATTGACACCAGGTAACAGACGATCAGTCGCACTTCTGCCGTCGTAAATTAGCCAGCCACAATATCAGCGTGATGCCGGATGATGCCAATTCCACGTCACTGCCCTGACATGATTCATCTATTTATTGCTGTTGGAGAACGAGCATGCCAATTTTGCAAAAGCTGATATTGAGCTTCGTCATGCTCATGCCATGGGGAATCCAGGCGCAGGATTCCACTGAGTCTTTTCCTTCCAGGCCGGTCCAGATCGTGGTGCCCTTCACGCCCGGAGGGGCAACGGATGGAGAGGCTCGGGTATACGCGCAAAAACTGAGCGACAGCATGGGCAAACCGTTTGTTGTCGATTACAAACCCGGTGCGGGCGGATCCATCGGCACCGCTTTTGTCGCGAAGTCGGCGCCTGATGGCCACACGCTGCTCATCATCTCGTCGAGCTTTACAGTCAATCCGGCGTTCTACAAGAATTTGCCCTATGACCCCATCAAGGACTTCGCCGCCGTTTCCCTGATGAGCAAGCGCGTCACTGTGCTGATCGCGCATCCGTCGTTTCCGGGAACGACAATCAAGGATTACCTTGCCTACGCCAGGGCCAATCCGGGCAAGATCAATGTTGCCGCGACCGGTGCCGGCAGCATTCAGCATCTGGCTGGCGCCTGGCTGCATAGCACGACAAACACGCGCGCCACCTTTGTGCAATACAAGGGGACATCCCCGCTGATGCTGGATCTGGTCGCCGGCAGAGTGGATGTCAATGCCACGCCGCTGGTCAACATTCTGCCGATCCTGAAATCAGGCAAATTGAAAATACTGGGGATACTGAGCGACGAGCCATCACCACTCCTGCCGGGCGTACAGATCGCTGCAGAGCAGGGCGCGCCGGGATACAGCTATTCCAGTTGGCTCGGCGTGATCGCGCCACGAAATACACCCGCGTTCATAATGAACAAGCTCAGCGGTGAACTGGCCAAAGTGGCAAAAGCATCCGATGTAGTGCAAAAATTCGCGCCGGAAGGCAGCGCCATGGTAGGCAGTCCACCCAAAGTCCTGCAGGATCTCATCGCGACTGAACTCGAGCGCTGGCGAAAGATCGTGCAGGAGAACGACATCAGGCTGGAAGAATAATGGCTCATTACTTAAAACCGGTTTCAAATCGAACTCAGGCACGAGAAAAATGCACTCAAACCACCCCGGAATGCATGTCACATGCATTCCGAACCTCGGATTTTGGGTGCGGATGATGTGTATCCGTACCCAAAATCCGAGGTCGCAAGCGAAGCGCGCTAGGACTTCCGTAAAAGTTCTCCGGTCAACCCTTCAAGCTTCATTTTGCAATCGATTTCTAAACAAAGGAACATCACTTGTTACGTGACTTTCATCTAAATGGCGAGAATGCCGACCCGGCCATTCTTGCGCTGCGAGAAGAGGTGCGCGAATTTCTGGCTGACGAGAAGTCTCGAGGCGGATTCGCAATCGGCCCCGGCTTATGGTTGCGCGCCGATCCGGAGTTCAGTGCAAAACTGGGTGATCGCGGTTGGGTGGGGATAACGCTGCCACGCGAATACGGCGGGCACGGGCAAAGCGCATTACGCCGCTACGTCGTGACTGAGGAGTTGCTTGCGTCGGGTGCACCACTGCGCTATCACTGGGTCGCCGATCGCCAGATAGGCCCCAATCTGCTCCGATTTGGCACCGAGTTCCAGAAACAGCAGCTGCTACCACGCATCGCCGCTGGCAAGTGCTGCTTTTGCGTTGGCATGAGTGAACCGAATTCCGGCTCTGATCTTGCATCCATGCGCACGCGCGCAACGCGTGGCGACAATGGCTGGATCATCAACGGTCGAAAGATCTGGACCAGCAACGGGCACCGCGCGCATTACATGAACTTGCTGGCAAGAACCTCATCGGACAAAGAGGACCGGCGAGGCGGCGTCAGCCAGTTCATCCTCGACATGAAATCACCCGGGGTCAATATCCGTCCCATTCTCAACATGATGGGCGAGCACGATTTCAACGAAGTCGAATTTCAGGACGTGTTCATCCCCGACGAATGGGTGATCGGCGAAATCGGGAACGCCTGGAACCAGTTGTCCACTGACCTTGCGTATGAGCGCAGCGGCTCTGACCGCTGGCTCGGCAGCCACGAATTGCTCACCGGTGCCATTGACAGGCTCGGGCCTACCCCCTCCTCGACAGCCGTCCGCGCCATTGGCGCGAAGGTTGCCGAATTGTTCACTCTGCACAGGATGTCGTTTGCCCTGAGTGCAATGCTGGAGCGCGGGGAAACCCCTGTGGTTGAAGCGGCGATCGCCAAGGATCTGGGCACACACTTCGAAAAAGGCACGCCTGATCTGGTGGAACTGCTGGTCGATGAAATGCGCCCCGATCAATTTGACGAGGAATTTGCTGCCATGCTTCGCTATTCACGACGCAATGCGCCGACCATGACCGTCAAGGGTGGCGCGCGCGAAATACTCCGTGGAATCATTGCACGTGATCTGGGGCTGCGATAATGACCGACCATACAATTGTTGCTGACGCCGCCGAAAAACTGTTCAAGGACCTGCTGACGTCGGTCGAACGTGAAAATGCGCTAAAGGGCATATGGCCCGAAGCGATCTGGAAGCAACTCGATGCCACAGGACTTCTGTCCGGCGCGCTGTCAGAAGCACGCGGAGGTTCAGGCCTGACGCTGAGCGGCCGATGCGCAATCGCCAAGGCTGCCGGAAAGTATGCCCTGCCGGCTCCTCTTATCGAAACATTTCTCGCAGAACAGGCGCTGGCCGCAGCGGACCTGCCCCCAGCGACCGGCATTGCCGGCGTCGTTCTTCCGTCCCGCCATGGCGGACTTGTCGTGACACGACGCGATGGCCGGGTCACCATCTCCGGCAGCACCGGCCGCATTGCCTGGGGACGCTTCGTAAATACATTGGTCGCCATCGCAGACGATGCAGGAACTCCCGTCACCCTTTGGCTCAATGGTCCCTTCAATGTGACGCGATCGGAAAATACCGCGGGCGAGCCATCCGATTCGATCACGTTTGACCAAAGGGCGCTGTCGCCTGAGGAAATAGGCTCCACCGGCGCCGGACTGTCAGCGCAATCGCTGCGTAGCGCAGGTGCTCTGTACCGATGTTCGCAGATGGTCGGCGCGATGCAAACAGCGCTGGAAATGACTACGCTCTACGCCAAGCAACGCGAGCAGTTCGGCAGGCCTATCGCAAAATTTCAGGCAGTGCAGCAACAGATCGCCATGATAGCCTCGGAAATCGTCGCGTCGGACTGTGTCACCAGTGCCGCCGTTGAAGCCGCCGAATCAGGTCCCGCGACATTCGAAATTGCGGCGGCAAAAAGTCGGCTGGGCAAAGCCACGGAAATGACCATCGATGTGTCACACCAGATACATGGTGCAATCGGCACCACCCGGGATTTTTCTTTACACCACTACACGATGCGACTCGCGACCTGGCGCGATGAATTTGGTTCCGCCAGCGAATGGAGCGACTGGATAGGCCAGCTGGTTTGCGCACAAGGCGGCGCGGCACTGTGGCCGTATCTGACTGCCAAATCGCGCTGAAACGAAACCAAGAAAATTCATTTCCTCACCACAATCCTTTTTTTCCCTGATAGGAAGCGCTTATGATTCTTGAAAAATCGATGCATTACGTTGGGGCTGCCTCCCTCATGATTGCGATAACATTCCCCGCTTTCGCGCAGCGCTATCCGGACAAGCCGATACGTTTGGTCGTACCGACCGCGCCGGGCGGGTCACTCGACATCACGGGCCGTCGCGTGAGTCTGCTGATCGCCCCGATCCTCGGACAAGCCGTACTCGTTGACAATGTGGCTGGCGCCGGCAATGCCCTCGGGACTGGTGAAGTCTCGCGCGCGAAACCGGATGGCTATACCTTGCTGATCGGAGCCTCCTCCGGCGTGGTCATCAGCCCCGCCGTGATGAAGAACCCTACCTACGACGGCATCAAGGATCTCACTGGCGTGTCACTGCTGGGTCTGCAATATCTGGTGGTTGCCGTTGGCCCCAGCATGCCGGCCAAGACCTTCAAGGAAATGATCGCCCTGCTCAAGGACAACCCCGGCAAATATTCGTATGCGACCCCAGGCGTTGGTTCGGTCAATCATCTCGGCGGCGAACTGATCAAGGCCCTTTCCAAGACAAATATGGTGCACATCCCCTACAAAGGGGCGGCGCCGGCCATGAACGACGTGATCGCGGGTCGCGTCGAGATCGCCCCCATGACCAGTTTGTCCGTATCCGGTCTGTACAAGACCGGAAAAGTGCGCATTCTGGCCAGCATGAGCGATGCGCGGCTGGCCGCGTTTCCGGATGCCCCCACCGCGATTGAATCGGGATTTCCGGGCATGGTCATGAGCACATTCATAGGACTGTTCGCGCCAACCGCCACGCCGCGACCCATCGTGAATCAACTGCACGCCGCCACAGCGAAAATTCTCGCCGCTCCCGACTTTCAGAAGGAACTCGAGAATATGGGCCTGATCCTGCCGCCCTCACGCAGCCCGGAAGACACGCAGAAATACCTTGTCGATTTCGCCGCTCGCGTGGTTCCGATTATCAAGAATGCCGGCATTACGGAGGAATGAAGGTTACGTGAATCTAATGTCTTGCAGGCTTTGGAGCCCACCTCCGAGGTGTCGCAAGGCGGTATGAAAGGCCAGCACGTAGCCGTACACGCCAAGCCCGCAGACCTGACCAATCACCACCGGCGCAATGACATCCCGGTGCCGGTCAGGGGCGTCGGTGCGGCCATAGATGTTGCTGATGTGCACCAGTATTGCGGGGACTTCTGAGGCAACCAGCGCACTGCGAACGGCAACCCCATAGGGCGTAAAGCTGGCCGGGTTGATGATGATGGCATCGACCGTTCCTCTGGCCGCATGCAGTTTCTCAACGGCAGCCCCCTCATAGTTGGTCTGGAAAAAATCCAGCTCGACATTATTTCGGGCAGCCAGTTCAGCAAGGCACTCACCCAGTTCCGCCAGGGTAGTGGTCCCGTAATACTCCGGTTGGCGCGTCCCCAGAATATCCAGGTTGGGTCCATTCAGTACGAGCAACTTGTGCATCGGGAATTCTCCTTATCACTTCGAACAAATGATGGAAGTTTATGACTATCGTGCACCGCAATCGCGCGACAATCATCACAATTCTTCAAGTTTTTAAATTAAAGAATGGCAATCAGTAACGGTTTACGTTTGTTTTAGTTATCGATACTGACAACTTTACCGACGGTCGAAGAATGCCTGCTAGTACATGATTTCACGCACGTCTGTCGAATACGACAGCAGCTCGGCCCAGTTGCCGTCACGCACCTTGCGGGCCCATGCATGATCCACCAGCATCGCACGGCCAACGGCTGCCAGATCAAATTCATCCCGCTCCAGCATTTCGAGCAGACGGTCCAGCGAGGACGGTTGCGCCTTATAGCCCGCCACCGCCTCTACGCGCCTGGTCTGGTGCACCTGGTCCAGGCCGACCGCACCCACTGCGATCGTAATCTTGCCGGTAATCTTTTTCGTCCAGCCAGCCAGGCTCAGTTCACTGCCGGCAAATGCGGCGTCCCAATAGCGCCGGGTGGAGCAATGAAAAATGTCCACCCCGGCGGCAACCAGGGGTTCCAGGAACTGTTCAAACTCGCGAGGCGATCTCACCAGCTTTGCTTCGTAATCCGCTGACTTCCACTGCGAAAAACGCAGGCCGATGGGAAAATCAGGCGCCGTGCGGCGCCGGCACTCGCGAATGATTTCCACGGCAAACCGGGTGCGCTCCCGGATACCCCCGCCATATTCGTCATCACGACGATTGGTCAGATCCCAGAAGAACTGGTCGATCAGGTATCCATGCGCACCGTGCAATTCGATGCCATCGAAGCCGAGCCGATACGCATGTTCGGCGGCCTGGCCAAAGGCCTGTACCACCGCGGCGATGTCATCCCTGCTCATCGGCGGACTGATCTGTTCGGTGCGCGGGCTGTTTATGTCGGGGAATCCCAATCCTGACGGCCCTGCCGGAGACCTCTCCGGGTTCCACGCGACCGATTGAGGCGTTCGGATCATGCCAACATGCCATAGCTGCGGAAATATCCTGCCCCCGGCCTGGTGCACCTCATCCAATACTGCCTTCCACGCCGACAGCGCATCTTCACCATAGAAACGCGGAATGGCAAGGCGGTCCGACGCAACTGCATGATCAATCCACGTGCCTTCCGTGATGATAAGTCCGACACCGGCCTCGGCCCGCCGGCGGTAGTAGGCAACGTTGTCTGCCCCCATCACACCGTTCTGGGCATGCTCGCGCGTCATGGGGGCCATGACGACCCGATTGGACAGTGACAGCCTGCCCGCGCGAAGCGGCCGGAACAGCGCATCCACCGGGCGCGAGTTGCCGCCTTCAGCCATATTGGTGAGCAACACTGCTCAGAACGGCACGGAAATCTGCAGCCACAGGCGCGGGCCGCGATCGATGTCCGAGAGGGGCTGTTCGCGCTCGACACGCCAGGCAAGCGAAGTGCGCACAAAAAAGCTGCCCGCCTTGGCAATGAGGGCTCCGACGCCCACTGCCGCGAGATTTCGCACGTTGGTGGTATCCGTCTGCAGCGGATTGCGATTGGCCCGCACGCCCCCGGCGTCATAGAAGGCGAACACCGAGGCGTCAAGGGAGGCCAATAACCGCGTTTGCAGCGCATAGCGCAGTTCGCCGGTGATCAGATAGCCCTGATCACCGGCGGCCTCGCCAACCGGATAGGCGCGCACGCCAGTCGGACCTCCCAACGAGAATTTCTCGGAGGAGTCAAGGTTCTTCGAGGCGAGTTGACCCGACAGCGACACAAATAACCCCAGCGAGTCGTAGAGCACCTGCTGGCGCGAGACGTCATAGTTGAGCTTGCCAAACGCGCCTTCGGTGAACCGGCCGCCCACGCCCTGATCGAATGCACGGGCTGCCGGCGTCTCGATCTCCAGATCACCGCGCGTCAGTGCCAGCGAAAAACTGTTTGCCCCGCCACCTTTCCATTGATCACGCGAATCACCCGTAAGCGAAAAACGCAGGGAACGGGCGTTCTTGTCGGTGACTGCGCCGACCGAATCGATCTTGTCGCTGAGCCTCTTCAGATCAAAGCCCAGGTTGCCGCTCAAGTTCATTTGCCGCGTGCGCAGGAACGGGTACTGCACGAAACCGGAGAACACCCGCGCATCCCCATGGGACTGCAGATTGGCAAAGCTCTTGCCCAGTGAATATTCGAGGCGGCGGTATCCGACCCCCGCGCGCATGCCTGAGTAGCCCAATGGCAGGGCGTAATTGACCTCACCGAGCCGCAGCTTGCTGCCATTGGAAAGCATGGCCCGCCCCAATATCTGGTCGCCGATCCCGAATGGGCTGGCGATCGCGAGTGAGCCGCTGGCGCGAAACTCGCCTGTAAATCGATTGCCCCAGTTGTCCAGGTCCACCGAACCGGTCATCAGGTGCTCGTGCTCCTCAACATCAACCTGCAGGTCGGCCGCGCCGATCTGGGCGCCGGGAACGAGCGTCGAGCTGGTCGCAACGCCCGGTAAATCGTGCATGAGCAGCAGCGTGCGCTCGACATTACTTTCATGAATCACCGTTCCCGGGACCACCGCTGCCAGCATGCCGCGCAAGGCCGGCTCCGAAACGCGCACACCGGGGCGCACCGTGAGCTTCACCTCACCGAGCATGCCCTCCAGAATCGCGATCTCGACTACGCCATCACGGATGTCCTGCGTTGGCAGGTAGGCCTGTGCCACCAGATAGCCGCGGCCGCGATAGTGGTCGGTGAGGCGCTGCGCAGCCCGGGTGAGATCAGCGAACGACAGTTCGCGTCCCACGAGGTCTGCAAGCAAGGCCGCGAGTTCCGGTTCGGCAATCGCTCTGTTACCGCTCAAACGAAATGCTTTCAACCGGACTGCGATGCCGGGAGTCTCCGGCATCGCCGGGCGCGTTTCAGGCCCCACCTCCAGCTTGATGTCGGGCCGCACTGGCGCTGCCTGCTGCGGAACCGTCTGCAGCGTGCG
>CANKAJ010000063.1 GCA_947479645.1 Betaproteobacteria bacterium
CTCGAGACGATTGATGAGTTAATGGAAATACTTGGCAATGCACGGCCCGGTTCATTGAGGTGAACCGGATATTTCGTTTGTCCGTCATTCCATCTTTATTCCGGAGAGCTTGCCCAGCCGGGTAATTTGCGCGGTCTGGGCACGCATGAAGGCGGCGAACTGATCCGGCGTATTGCCCTGCGCATCCATGCCCTGCTTGTTGATGAAGTCCTTCATTTCCGCCGTATTGACAATCCTGGATACCGA
Source organism: Betaproteobacteria bacterium (assembly GCA_947479645.1). Lineage (GTDB taxonomy): Bacteria > Pseudomonadota > Gammaproteobacteria > Burkholderiales > SG8-39 > CAIYPG01. The sequence goes on from CANKAJ010000063.1 coordinate 247, forward strand.
GGCGTGGAGTTGTCCAATGATGTTTTTCGGTACGGCTGCCGGCGCGATGAGGCCGTACCAGGTCGGCAGGTCGTAGCCGGTCAAGCCCAGTTCATCCAGCGTGGGGACATCCGGCAGCAGCGACGAGCGCTTGATGGTGGTGACAGCAAGCACATTGAACTTGCCGGCCTTGATGAGCGGCAATGACGACGGAACACTCGGGAAATTCATCAGGATCTGTCCGCTGGCGGTCGCGACGGCGCTATCCCCGCCGCTCTTGAAGGGCACATGCACGAGCTTGATGTTGCTCATGAAGCTGAACAACTCGCCGGCCAGATGCGAGCCGCTGCCCACGCCATCCGATCCGTAGGTGATGGTGTCGGGCTTGCTGCGCGCGAGCGCGACCAGTTCTTTTACATCGCGTGCCGCCACCGATGGATGCAGCAGCACGACCAGCGGTGCGATGGTCACCAGCGAAATCGGTGCGAAATCGCGTTCCAGGCTGAATGGAACACTGGGGCGCAGCGCCGCGCTCGCCAGCGTGGCGCTCGCCACCATCAGCAGGGTATAGCCGTCCGCCGTCGCCTTGGCGACGCCTTCTGCGGCAATCGCCCCGGAAGCACCGGCCCGGTTGACGACCAGTATTGATTGTCCGAGCTCTGTCGAGAGTTTCTGCGCGAGCAGTCTCGACGTGATATCTGTGCCGCCACCAGGAGAAAAGCCCACGACGATGGTGACCGGTCTGGTCGGAAAGGATTGCGCCGACGATTGTGCCGACGCAATTGGCGACAATCCTGGCAGCAGAATGCCGATGACGAGAAACGCTCCAAACCATTGCCGTATTGCTACCCGCATGTTGACTCCTCCAATTAACGGTTCAGGTCGATCTGCTTCAGGAACGGTCCCCAGCGGTCGAACTGGGCGTTGAAGAAAGCCGCGGTTTCCGGATGCGACATTTCTTCCATCGACTCAAAGCCCAGTTCGCCCATGCGCTTGCGCAGGGCCGGGTCGCTGAGCATCTGCCCGAGCGAGTTGTGCATGCGCTCGATGATTTCCGCGGGCGTCTTTACCGGTGCCAGCATCACGTTCCAGGTACTCCAGTCCACGCTCATGAATTCCGGCAGGCCGGCTTCGGCCATGGTTGGCACCTGTGGCACCACCGTGCTGCGCCTGGCAATGGGTACCGCCAATGCAACCAGTTTTCCCGCCCTGACCAGCGGGTCCAGTGCGGCGATGCTCTGGAAGGTATAGGTGATCCGTCCAGTCATGGTTTCGACCATGGCCGGATTGGCGCCGCGCAGATGGATGACGGTCGGTTTGGCGCCCGCAATCTGCGCCAGTCGTTCCGCTGCAATATGTGCCGGCGTGGCGAGGCCGGCCGTGCCATACGACACCTTTTCCGGTGAGCTGCGCAGCAGGTCCATCAGGCTTTTCAGATTGGTGATCCCCGAAGCCGGAGAAGTGGCGAGCATCAGGTTCCACTTCATCAGGAAGCGTACCGGCGCGAAATCCTCGCGTGGCCGGTAGGGAACATCCTTGTTGCGCGAGGGCTCCACAATCAGGACGGTAGGGCTGGCCGCCAGCATGGTGTAGCCATCCGGTGCCGCGCTTGCGACATAGCTTGCAGCCAGGAAGCCCGCGCTCTGCGCACGGTTCTCCACGAATGTGTTCACACCCAGTGTGGCCGACATCTTCTCCGCCAGCAGTCGCGCAAAGATGTCGTTTGATCCACCCGGCGGCAGCGGACTGACGAGTTTGATCGGTTTGTCTGGATAGGCGGCCTGGGTGGTGGCGGGTGTCGCGAGCACCAGAACAGCCGCTTGAAACAGCACACCTGTCAACATGAATCTGCTTCGCAGCGTCAACATCGCCATTGCTCCTTTGGTTTCAATGAACATCGACGCGGTACTGCAAGCGGTCCGGTCTGAGGCCCGTATCGGGGATTATTTGATTTGCATCCCGTGAAATTTTTCGCACAACCAGGGTCAGGGGCATTTTGCCTACGCACCCAGCCGATTGCAATGCTCATGGAGCTCATGGAGCTCATGGACTCAGGCGATGGACTGAGGCTTGACAGTCCCGTGCGCAGCAGACAATCATGATGCACGCAAAATAAATTACCCAAGCGGGCAAAGGATAGCAAAACATGAGTCAGTCGTACGATTTTCAGTACATCAAGGTGGAGAAGAAGGATCGCATCGCCGTTGTTACATTGAACCGGCCCGAATCCAGGAATGCGATCCCCATGGAAGCGCATGCCGAGCTGGAACAGTTGTGGCTCGATATCGCGCAGGATGAGGAGGTGTTCTCCATTGTGCTGACCGGTGCCGGGAAGACATTCTCGGCCGGAGGTGATGTGAAGGGGATGGCGCAGAGATCGGGCACGGTGGAAGGGCTGCAGTACACGTTGAAGGTTCCTGCCGCAACGCGCCGTCTGCTGCAGAACATTCTGGATGTGCCGCAACCCATTATTGCGGCGGTAAACGGCGATGCGGTGGGACTGGGCGCGACGCTGACGCTGTTTGGTGACGTCTCGGTCATTGCCGAGACGGCCAAATTCGGTGATACCCACGTCAAGGTCGGCTTGGTCGCGGGCGATGGCGGCACGGTCATCTGGCCGCTGCTGATCGGTCCTGCCAGAGCCAAGGATTTTCTGATGCGCGGTCTCATCATCAGCGGAGCGGAGGCCTGCCGCATGAATCTGCTGAATTACGCGGTGCCAACGGAAGAGGTCTTGCCCAAGGCCATGGCGATTGCCGAGGAACTGGCGGCATTGCCGGCGCTGGCGGTGCGCTGGACCAAGCTCTCCGTGAACAAGCTCATCAAGCAGCAGCTCAACATGATTCTGGATGCCTCGATCGCTTTCGAAATGCTGTCGATGAATACCCACGATCATGGCGAGGCGGCGCGGGCTTTCATGGAAAAGCGCAAGCCTGTGTACAAGGGATACTAGAGTCAGTTTGGCTTCAATATGAATTGTCATTCTGAAGGCCGCCTCGAAGAGGCGGGCTGAGGAATCTGCTTCTTGTTCGCGATTTAAAGCAGATTCCTCGCTATGCTCGGAATGACATTATTGCTGAAGTGTCGTCTTGAAATTTGTTCATAGAGAATCTATTACGCGGGCCGTTTGCGGCCAACCTTGGACAACGGAGCCGATCATCGATTTCGAATTTTCAGAAGAGCAGAACATCCTCCGGGAAAGCGTCCGGCGGGTCATGGACAAGATTGCCACGCCGGCCTACATCCGCAAGCATGATCAGGCGCAGTCCTATCCGCATGCGCTTTACGATGCCTGGGTGGAACTCGGGCTGTTGCGCATGCCCTTCCCGGAGCAGTACGGCGGGCTGGGCGGCAATGCCGTGGACATGATGATCATCGCCGAGGAGATCGCGCGCAAGGGTTATGACTTCTACGCAGCCTATTCGGCCGGGGTATTCACGGCGCATGCCCTGCTGCAGAAGGGCAGCGAGGAACAGAAGGCGAAGTGGCTGCCGGCCTTCTTCTCCGGCGATATCAAATTTTCCACATCGATGTCCGAGCCGGGCGCGGGCTCCGATGTCGGTGCCATGCGCACCCACGCGGTTCTGGATGGCGATGAGTGGGTCATCAACGGCCAGAAATTGTGGGCCACCGGCGCCGGCGTCAAGGGTAATGTCATCAGTCTCTACGTCAAGACAGACCTGAAGGCGCATTACCGCAAGGGCATGTCCCTGCTGCTGGTGGGCAATGACTCAGCCGGTGTCGAGTGTCGCAAACTGGACCTCTTGGGGCGGAGCTGTGTCGGTACCTATGAAGTGTTCCTGAAGGACGTGCGTGTTCCTTGCGATCAGCTCGTCGGTGGCGTCAACAACGGCTGGGAGTGCCTGCTGGCCGGAATCCAGTACGAGCGGCTGACCACGGCGGCCGGTTACTACGGATGTTCGCAGACGGTCATCGACATGGCGCTGGCCTATGCCAAGGAGCGCAAGCAGTTCGGTCGCCCCATCGGCACCAATCAGGTCATAGCGCACACCTTTGCCGACATGCAGACGGAAGTGGATGCAGCGCGCCTGCTGACCTGGCGCGCGGCGTGGATGATCGCCAAGGGCCAGGATGCCCTGCGTGAAATCAGCATGGCCAAGGTGTTCGGATCCGAAACCTACGTCAAGACCGCCGCCGCCGCCATGCAGATCATGGGCGGTTACGGCTACAACATGGAATTCGACATGCAGCGGCTGTTTCGGGATTCCCGCAGCGTGACGATCGGTGCCGGCACCTCGCAGATGCAGCGCAATCTGATTGCCGGCCTCATGGGACTGAAGGTTCAATAAGAACCGGTTTCAAAATGATCTCAGGCACGAGAATAAATACACTTGAACCGCCCCGGAATGCATCATGCGAATGCATTTCCAGACCTCCGGTTTTGGGTACGGATGAAGTGTATCCGAACCCAAAACCGGAGGCAGCAAGCGAAGCGCGCCAGGATTTCCGCAAAAGCCCTACGCGGACGAAGAATCCGTCCGCGCGGGTCATGTTTTGTGTGCGGATGATGAAGCTATCCGCACACAAAACATGACCTCCTGTCAAACCCTCAAGTTTTTTTGAAACCGTTGCGAAGAAGCTGAGTTCAAGATGCTTCGTCAGACAATTTTCCTCGTTCGCAACCCTTCGATATCCGACGCGCTCAGTCCCAGTTCGGCGAGAATTTCATCGGTATGTTCGTCCAGTTGCGGCGGAGGCAGGAAGGCGGAGTCATTGTCGCCATCGAAGCGAACGGCGCGATTGATGCCGCGCACCTTGCCGTGAACCGGATCCTGCATCTCGTTGAACGTTCCCAGGTGACGCACCTGCGGATCATCTTCCAGTTCGGCCAGCTGATGTTCCGGCGCAAACGGCACGTCATTGGCTTCCAGCAAAGGGAGCCAATCGTCGCGGGTGCGGGTCAGAAACACGCGGCTTAATTCCCCGCCAATGGCCTCGTAGTTATGCAGTTTCGCTTCCCGCGTGGGAAAGCGCACCAGCAGATCGGGGCGCTCGATGGCCTTGGCCAGGCCTTCCCAGAATTTCTGCGGTGACGACATGTGCAGGCCGATGCGCTTGCCGTCCTTGCATCGCAACACATACGCCTGTGACGCGGCTCCGCGGAAGTAGAAGGGCTGATCCTCCTTGAGCACAAGATAATGCGCCAGTGGCTCGATTGCGAAGGCCATGCCGGTTTCCAGCATGTTGACGTCCACGCTGCGGCCCTTGCCGGTGCGTTCGCGGTCATGCAAAGCGCCGAGCACGCCCATGCAGGCGTACAGCCCAGTCAGTGAATCCGAAATGGCCGGCCCGGCGACGCGCGGATCGTCGGTGTTATGGAATCGCGACAGCAATCCTGACAGCGTCTGTCCGACACCGTCGAAGGCTGGTCGTTTGGCATAGGGGCCATCCTGGCCGTAACCGGTAATGGCGCAATAGATCAGCCGCGGGTTCAATGCCTGCAATGTCGCTGCATCAATGCGCAATCTTTCGGTGACGCCCGGCCTGACATTGATGACGAGGACATCGGCTGTCTTCACCAGTCGATACAACACCTCGCGTCCCTCGGGCGTTGCGTAGTCAAGACTCAGTGCGCGCTTGTTGCGGTTATAGGCAAGAAAAAACGGGCTGTTGCTGGTCTCGGTATGCACGCGAAATGGGTCGCTCGCGCCGGGGCGTTCGACCTTGATGGTATCGGCCCCCATTTCGGCCAGCAGCATGGATGCATAGGGCGCCGTAATGAAATTTCCCAGATCGAGGACCCGTACATCCTCCAACACCTTTATCATTGAATTCCTTTGTGGCTGAATGCCTGCGCTTGAATTGCAGCAGGCTCATGTCAATGTCCGTGAATTTACAAATACATTATGCTACAGAGGAGCCAATTGATTATTTGATGTTCGGGCTGCAGCCAGTCGGAGGGCAGCATTAAAAAAGGGGAAATGGATGAAGTTGATCGATATCGGGCCGTACGCGGGTGCCAAGGCCTCGGGCAAGGATGAGAACGGGCGTGCGCTCGTCTACGAACTCGTGGACAACATGCGCCGCAAGGGGCAACTGGAAGGCGTGGAGATCGATACCGATACCGGCACCACCCGGCCCTCCAAGGAAGGTCGAGACGACGATGTGCTGGCGCACATTACCATCGGCGTGCTGGAAAAGATCCGTGAATATTCCGAGATGAACAAGTATGACGCCATTGTGTGCCGTGGCAGCCTGGAACCGGGTTTCTTTGCCGGACGGGAAATCTCAAAAATCCCGGTGGCCTTTGCCTTGCATTCGGCCGTGCACGTGGCATCGCTGATCGGCGACAAGTTCTCGATTCTGGAAACCACCGATCCCATGGCCTATATCGCGCGCCGCAACGTGGAGTCCTACGGTCTTGGACGCAAACTGGTGAGCGTGCGGGTGCTGGGGCGCTCCTCCACTGCGCTGGGCTCACTCTTGTACAGTCGCAAGAAGCATGAACGGGCCAACGATCCCGAAATACGCAAGGTTCTTGACGAAGCCATGGTGCAATGCCGGCTGGCTATCGAAAAGGATGGCGCGGATACCATCATCATCGGTTGCACGCCCATGCAGTATCTCGAAGATGAATTCCGGCAGCGCCTTGATGAAGCGGGTTACCAGGAAATCCAGCTGATCTGCGAGTTTTCGGCTGCTGTGCAGATGGCCAAGGTGATGGTCGACATGAAGCTGAAACAGGCGGCGCGCGCCTATCCCAGCGACGAACTGGTGGCGAAACCGGAGTACCGGTAGAAAGAGTGCCGCTGCTCAGGCCCTCAGCAACCGCGTGAATTCACGAATCGAGCCGAGGCGCTGCAACGTGGGCATGGCATCCAGTATGGCCGAGGCATCGATCCGGTTCGGTGCTGCTTCGGCGAGTTGACGGAATTTGGCGAAGCGCTCCGCGGTGCTGCACGGGTCGCCTGCCGTGCCGTGGGCGTTCAGGGTCGCCGCTTCGCGCACCTCGCCATTGGCCAGATGCAACTGCACGCGCGAGCCGAACTGGCGTGGATAGACGGCTTCGCTTTCCGCATCGACGCCGAGTTCGACGCAATTGGCGAGCGCCTTTCTGGAACGATCAGCGATGGCCTGCAGGCCATACTCGTCGGGATTGCCAGGATTTCCGGTCAAGGCAACCGCCGCACAATAGGGAATGCTGTACTGCGCTTCCATGGTATCGGTGGGTGATCCGTTGCCATTGAATTTCACGGCAAATGCGCTGGTTCCGACCACGACCTTGCGGATGTCCTGCGGCCGTAGCGGTTGCGCTCCGCGCAGTTCAAGCAGCAGTTGCACCACGCCCTGTATCCACGCGCATATCGGATAGACCTTGACCCAGATTTCATTGATCACCCATTGCTCGCCCAGGCCCTGCCACAAATGGTCGGGGGCTGCGGATTGTCCGGAAAAGACGTCCAGCAGGCCGAAGTGGCCGTCAATGGCAGTACCAGGGCCGGTGAAGCCGCGCCGCGCCAACTGGCTCACCCGCACGCCGGATTCGGCGGCTCTGCCTGCGTGCATGCGCTTGACCATGCCGCCGCCGCTGCCGCCGGCAAAGCTCTTGATGCCGGACGAAGTCGAGCAGGCCAGGCCGACGGCGCAGCTCAGTTGCTCCTGAGTGAGCCCGCTCACGACGCCGGTGGCGATGGCCGCGGCGACCGGGCCCACCACCGAGGTCTTGTGAAATCCGCGATGCGAGGGTTCGTTGCCAAGCGCGAGACTGAGCCGGGATATGGCCTCGTAGCCGATGATGATGCCGCGCAGCAGGCTCTCGCCGCTGGCATCGGCTGATTCGGCTGCCGCCAGTACCGCCGGCACGATGACCGTGCCGGGATGAACCAGCGAACTGGCAATGAGATCGTCAAGTTCGAATCCATGGATGGCGGTGCCGTTGCATAGCGCAGCCGCGGCAGCGGCGGTGGTGCCATTCTGGCCGAGCACCGTGCATGGACCCTGTGAGGCGTCTGCGTTGACTTCCTCGGTCATGATGCGGCCCCAGGGCTGCGCCGAACCAAACAAGCCGCACGCAAGCGCGTCGAGCAGGCACCACTTCGCCTGTTCAAGCAACTCCGGCGGCAGCGGCGCCGAGGCGAAGGCATGGGAAAAGTGGATCAGCTTCTGCGCCGGACTTAATGCCGGCAATGACATCATATTCATGGGGGGGGCCTGTGTTGTCGTAGTCTTGTTGTGGCGGTCTTGGCCTGCGTTCTATTCCATCTCGATATTCATCGACTTGATCAGCTCGCCGGAGTCCTTGTAGTCCGTCCTGAACAGATCCATCTGCCGGTCGGCCGATGTCCATTCCAGAATCGTCCCGAACTGACGGAATTGCGCGAGCAGTTCTTCATGCTGGAATGCGGTCTTCACTGCATTGTTGAGCGCATCCACGATCGCTTTGGGCGTTCCGGCCGGCGTGAACAGTCCGATCAGGGAGTTTCTGACCATCTTCGGGTAGCCTGACTCGGCGAAGGTTGGCACATTCGGCGCGGAGGCGGCACGTTGCTCTCCGGTGATGGCCAGCACATTGATCTTGCCCGCCTTGTACAGGGGCAGGGACGTGGAGACCTGATCGATATGCATCGACAGCGTCCCTCCCATGACATCGGTCAGCGCCTGGGCGGATCCCTTGTAATGAACCTCCTGCATGCGGATGCCCAGTGCCGAAGAAATCATGGCGCCGGTCAGGTGGGCGCCGCCGCCGCGTCCGGTCGTGCCGTAGTTGAGCTGCCCCGGTCGCGCCTTGGCATAAGCGACGAATTCGGGAAGCGTCTTGACCGGCAGCGACAGGCCGAGGGCCAGCGCCAGCGGACTCTTGGCCAGCAGCGAAACGCCGCCGAAGTCCTCCAGCGAATAGGTCATCTTCTTGTACAGATAGGGATTGGTCGAGAAGGTGGTCGAGGTGGTCAGCAGCAGCGTGTAGCCATCCGGCGCCGACTTGGCGGCGCGCTCGGCACCGATCATGGTGCTGGCGCCGTCGATGTTCGCGATGACCAACGGCCGACTGAGCAACTCGCTGAGTTTTTGTGTTACTGCGCGCCCGAGGATGTCAGTTGCACCACCCGGGGAAAACGGGACGATGACTCTTACCGGCTTGTTTGGATACGGATCGGCTGCAGCAGCGCTCGACACTCCGATTCCAGGCAGAACGCACAGCGCAACACTCAATAGCAATGATGGCAAGGCATGCATGGTTTTCCCCATATTACAACTCGTTTCACAATGAACACCCGGTGAGTTTGTCATTCCGAGCGCAGAGAGGAATCTGCTGTAGATGCAATCGATAAAGCAGATTCCTCTCTGCGCTCGGAATGACAAGTCTTTTTGAACCCGGTTCCAAATTGCGGAATTCTTGTTCTTTGATCAATCCGATCCAGCCAAGTGTACTGTCTTTCAGCGCAGGCCTGCCGCGCGCAGGCGCGGGAACACGATGTCGCGAAAGGCAGTGATCTCGGGTTCCGGTGGCGCGAATGTTTCAAACGGCATCAGGTACAGATTGCGTGCGCCCAGCTTGGCCATTTCAGCGATGCGATCGGCGCAGTATTCCGGCGTGCCGACCAGTCCAAGGGCATCGCACAGTTCGCCGACGACATCGTCGGGCATGAAGGACGTCACTGCGATGGCTTCTTCCCAGTCTTGCGCGTGGGAAAGATCGGGATAAATTTTCGATACGGCATCTGGCACCTTGATCTTGGGTATCTGGATACTGGCGCGTTTCACCCATTCACCCTCCCAGCGAATGCCCCAGTGTACGGCGGTCGGCCTGGCATGCCGGCGCGCGGCGGCAGTCGTCTCGGCCATGCCGGTGCGGACGGCCCACATGACCTCGAGGTCTTCAACGCGGCGGCCGGCGCGGCGGGCGCCGCGCTCCAGATGCGTCAGCGACCAGTCCACCAGGCAACGATTGAATCCGACCAGCAACAGCACGCCGTCGGCGATTTCGCCGGCCAGTTCGATGGCCTTCGGTCCGGTGGCGGCCATCAGTACCGGAATGTTGCGCCCCGATGCATAGTCGAGTTTGCCTGGTGTGCCGTTCCAGTCCACGGTCTGGCCAGCCAGCAGCGCCTTGATGTTGCCAACGCAGACGCGCATCTCGGACAACGTGGCCGGCTTTCGACCGATCGTGCTGGCGGAGGTATAGCCGGTCCCGATCACAAATTTAACCCGGCCCGGCGCCATCTCCTCGACCGTCTGAATGGAACTGGCAAGCACGGAGGGGTGGCGCGAGAACGGATTGCTGACCGCTGGGAACAGTCCCAGGCGCGTGGTGTTGGCGGCAGCCTGACCGAGAATGACGTAGGTATCGCGGGCGAGCAACTGGCTGTCGAGGATGCCGGCACCATCGAACCCCGCCGCTTCGATGCGTTTGATGATGGCCATCAGCTCGGGCATGGTGCTGGTGCCGGGTACACGCAGAGAAATGCGAACGGGTTCGGTCATGCTGAGCTCCTTGGGGCTGTTCTTGCGGCAGTTCGTGCTTATAGGCGTATGCGGCCGGTTCCGGGCTTACTTGTATTTGCGCTGCAGGATTTCAGCCAGCGGGACGCCACTGTCAATATCGGCTTTGCGCCGGGTGTCACCCCCGTCAATTTTTCTTGAGGCGTCCAGTATCATCGCAGCCTGTGCATAGGGCACGAAGGCGATCCCCGCTTCATCGGCACACACGAGATCGCCGGGGCTTACCGCCACGCCGGCAATTTCCACGGTGCCGTTGACTTCCACCGTCTGCATGCGCCATTTGCCGGTGATCGGTGTGAAACCGCGGCACCACACGGGCCACCCCATCTGCCGGTATTGATCCGGATCGCGCAAGGTGCCGTCGACGATGGCACCGATGAATCCTTCACGCCTGGCGATGGTGGCCGATTGGCCGCCCATGTTGGAGCAGCCGATCACGCCCTGCATCACCAGCACGTCACCCGGCGTGGCCAGATTGTGCGCTTCGGTTTCGCCCTGGCCGCTGGCCTTGTCCAGCGCGGCCTTGTGCACCTGTGTCGAATGACGGATATTGCGCACGGTCACGGCCTGCCCGATGATGCGCTTGCCGGTGCTGACGGGGGGCAGTTCGCAGGCGGGGACAATGGCGACGATGCCCAGTTCATCGCAGGCATCCGAGATGGTGCCGGTCAGATCCACGAGTGCCTTGAAGCCGTTGATGATGTCCTCAGACAGACGCGGCAACTCAAGCCGGCGTATCGCTTCGCGCGGCAGTTTTCCCAGCGTTTTCTTTTCAGTCATGGATGTTCGCTTTGGTGATCACGTACGTGCAAGCATTCAGCCATCGGGCGGCAATGCGGCGGGATTCGACAGGTGAAAGCATGATCTGCATATTGGGGATGATGGTAACTGGCAGGATTGCCACCGGCATTATCCCCAATAAGGCGCACGCCGGGGTGTCGGTGGCAATGGTTTTTCTTTATGATGCCCGCCACACGTCAAAAAAATTTCAGGAGGATGGTCATGCTACGACTGACTTTGAATTGGGTTTTGCTCTTGTCGGTGTTCCTTCTCGGCGGCATGAGGAGCGCCGTGGCGGCTGACGTTCCAACAGCTGCGCCCAGCGCTGCCGGTCGCAGCCTGCCGGTCTTTGAACTCGATCCCGCCTGGCCCAAGGTTCCGCCGAAGTGGAAGCTCGGCGGCCCTTCCAGCATTGCCATCGATGCCCAGGACAATGTGTGGGTTCTGCATCGTCCGCGCACGCTGAAGCCGGAGCAGATTGCGCTGGCCGCGCCACCGGTCATTGTCTTTGATGGCGCGGGCAATTTTGTCAAAGCCTGGGGCGGTGCGGGCAGCGGTTATGAATGGCCCGAGCGTGAGCACGGCATTCACATCGATTACAAAGGCTTCGTCTGGCTGGGCGGCAATTACTGCCCATTGCCAGGCGATGTCGGCTACAAGCCGGTGGCAGACGATGCTTATCTGAAATTCACGCAGGATGGCAAGTTCGTCATGCAGATCGGGCGCAGCAACCAGAGCAAGGGTAATGCCGATACGGCCAATGTGCACCGCGCGGCTGACGCCTGGGTGCATCAGCCGACCAATGAATTATTTGTGGCTGATGGCTATGGCAACCATCGCGTCATCGTATTCGACGCCGATACCGGTGCCTACAAGCGCATGTGGGGCGCTTTCGGCAACAAGCCGGTGGATGATGACAATTGCGCAACCGTGCAACCGAAGAGCTTCCCGGATGCCCAGGGGCCGCAGAATTTCAGTACGGTGCATTCCATCCGGATTGCCCGGGATGGCCTGGTGTACGTGGCGGATCGTGAAAACCGGCGTGTCCAGATGTTTACCCATGAGGGAAAATTCCTGAAGCAATTGATCAGGACCGAGATGCGCTTTGCGCTGGATCTATCATTATCATCAGATCCGGAGCAGCAGTATTTATACGTAGGAAGCGACAAAGGAATTATTATCGTTGATCGAAAATCCCTGGAGATTGCCGGCACGATTCTGCCGGCTGGCATGATTGTCGGTCACCACATCGCTACCGACTCGCGCGGCAATATCTACGTTGCCTCTCCCGGTGCGGAGAAAGTGCAGAAGCTGGTATTCAAGGGTATGGTGCCCAGATAAGCGGTCAATCAACACAATCAAGCTTCAGCACACCAGACGGTCCAGACCGAGCGATACAGTGCCTCCAGTTCGCCCGTGAAGCGTGGCCCGTCGCATAGCCCGCAATCCAGCAGGCGCTGGCGCATGCCGCTGCGCATCGCGGCGAGCTTGCCGATGTCGCCGGCCAGTTCTGCTGCGATCGCAATATATTGCTCGGCGCTGTCGGCGACCAGTTCCTGCAGGCCCACTGCGTGGAGCAGGCTGGTGGTATTGCGCGCTGCACCATGAGATCCGGCCAGCGTGACGACGGGCAAACCCGCCCACAGCGCCTCGCAGGTGGTGGTGGTGCCGTTGTAGGGAAAGGCGTCCAGCACGATATCGATCTCTTCGCGGACTCGCCAGAACTCGGCGTCTTCCAGCGTGCCGAGAATGCGGATCTGGGCCGGCGCCGCGCCATAGCCGATCAGGGCGTCGGCGACGCGCAGGCGGCTGGCGTGATCGGTCACACAGGCCACGGTCATGCCGGTCTGGGGCAGTGCCTGCAGCACGCGTGCCCACAGCCGCAGGGTCTCGCTGTTCAATTTGGCGAGGTTGTTGAATGAGCCGAACATGATGCGGCCGGTGCGCAAGGCCGGCAGCGGACTGAGCGGAGGCGCTTCGGGCTTGGGCCGATAGCACCATTGCGAACGCGGCAGACGCAGCAGTTTTTCGCTGTGATAGCGCTCGGCGACGCCGGGCGGATCGGCCACTGCGTCGGTGATGCGATAGTCGATGGAGGTGAGGCCGGTGGTGGCGGGGTAACCCAGATAGGTGATCTGCACCGGTGCCGGCTTGCGCGCGAATACCATCAGGCGGTTGCCAAAGGTGTGCGAGGACAGGTCGATCAGGATATCGATGCTGTCGCTGCGAATCTGCTGTGCGGCGGCATCGTCGTCGAGCCTGGCAATATTGCGCCAGTGCTCGCTGAGCCCGCGCAGAATCTCCGTCTGCGCATCGGCATGCTCGCGATTGGAATAACAGTAGACTTCGTATGCGCTGCGATCATGATGCCGTAGTACGGGCTCGATGAAATTGGCGACGGCGTGCTGGAAAAAATCGCCCGACACATAGCCGATGCGCAGTCTGCGCGCCGGGTCGGCTGGGTTTGAGTGTGCGGCCTGGGCCGGATGCCGCGAGCGCACGGGTTGCTCGTGCAACTGCGCCCAGTTGCGAAATTCGGCGAACAATTCCTCCGGCTTGACCGATGGCGCATGTTGCATTGCGAATAGCAGATTGGTGCGGGCATCATGGTGATCAGGCTGGCCGCGCAAGACATCGCGAAAACAGGCAATGGCTTCGTCGGGCAGTCCGCGGCGCTGCAGTGAAAGGCCGAGGCTGTTGGTGAGTCCGGCATTGGCGGGGGCATCGCGTGCCTGGCCGGTGGCGGCCAGCCCAGCCGCATAGTGCTGGGCGGCGACGGTGAAGCGGTGACCCGACAGCGCGATGCTGCCCAGGTTCATGTGTGCCGCCGCCGAGGACGGGTTCAGTGTCAGCAATCGATTGAACCATTGCCCGGCCTTATTCATGTCGCCCAGCATTGCGTGGCACATGCCCAGATTGAGCAGGGCATCTTCGTGGCCCGCATCCAGTGCGAGAACCGAGTTGAATTGGTCGATCGCTCCACGCAGGTCGCCGGTGCCCATGGCCTGATTGGCGCGCGCCATAAGGGCTTCGGCGGTGTCGCGATGTGCAGGTCTGGCGGCAAACAGGCTTTTGAGGAGTTTCAGCAGCATGGCGGCTAAGCGGTGTTGTTTCCGGCCAGCAGCCGTTCACGCCACATGCAGCGAAAGGCGGCAGCAAGGTCCCGTGCAAACGCGTCATAGTCCATCAGCGGCGACGCGGCAAACCGCGCGCGCAATTCCTGTCGCACACTGGCGAGGCGGACGCGGTCGTATGCCAGTCCGGCGGCGATGGCGACGTAGTGGTCTTCGTCCTGCGCGATCCATTCCGGGTAATTCAGATTGTGCAGCATGGAGAGTGTTTGTCGGCTGACCAGCATGGGCCGCTCCAGCGTGACGACGGGCACGCCCATCCACAGCGCATCGAAGCTGGTCATGCCACCACAGAACGGGAAGGGATCCAGCGCGATGTCGATGTCGTGATAACTCATCGCCGCCTGCGCCATGGACACAAAGTTGCGCAATTCCAGGCGCGCGCGCGCAATGCCGGCGTCTTCGGCCTGACCCGCGAAGCGCTCGCGGTTGGCGGCATCGTTGAGCGCCTGCGCCTGCACCAACAGGCGGGCGCCAGGCACGGCGGCGAGGACGCGCCCCCACAACGACAGCACCCGGGAATTGAGTTTGGACAGATTATTCAGGCAACCAAAAGTGATCTGTCCATCCGCTCCTGTTCCTTTGCTCAACGCCGGCAGTGGATTGACCTCCGGGGTGAATTCCCAGGGTTCGAAGCAAAAACGGGTGTGTGGCAGGCGCAGCAGTTTTTCCACGAAGAAGGCATCCTGGCCCGGCGGTGAGGAGTGCGGGTCGGTCAGGAAATAATCAATCGTATCCAGGCCCGTGCTGTTGAAGTAGCCCAGCCAGCTTGCCTGCAGCGGCGCCGGCTTGATTGCGAAAACGCCCAGCCGGTTGTGCGTTGTGTGTCCGGCCAGATCGACCAGGATGTCGATGCGATCGGATTCAATGCGGGCGGCAACGTCTTCATCCGGGAGTCCGGCGATGTTGTGCCAGCGGGTAGCCGCCTTGCGCAGGCGCGCCGTGACGATATCGGCCGAGGCGAAATTGTAGTAGCAGCAGGTCTCGATGCCGTGTGCGCGCAGCCGTTCCAGCGTCGCAGCGCACAAGGCGGCGACCGGGTGGCGGCGAAAGTCCGCGGATACAAAGCCGACGCGCAGGGGCCGCTCGGCGCTGCTGTCGTTGTTCCAGGTGTGCGGCCGCAGGCCTTGCGTGGGGAATGTGGCGGGCGTGGTGGGCGTGGCGGGTGTGGCGGAGAAGCGCCTTGCCCAGTCACGGTGGGCTTCGAGCACGTCCTGCGGCGTGGTGGCCGGGTCGTAATTGATGCAGGCGGCAATCGATGACTCGGTATCGGTCAGGGTCGGGTCCAGTTTCAGCGCTTCGCGGTAATGTGCAAGCGCCTCAGTCATTCGACCGAGCTGGTTGTAGCAATTGGCAATATGGCTGTGAGCCTTGAGTCGTTCGGCGGGCGCCGGATTGGCATCCAGTATGGCGCGGTAGTTTGCCGTGGCTTCACTCCAGCAGTCCTGCATGTGCAGGCTGTAGGCGAACATCAGACGGGCGGCTGCCGGATTGGCGGATTCCTGCCAGTGCTCGCGAAGCAGGTCTGCGGCCTCAACATACAGTTGTTTTGCATTGTCGAATTCGTCGCCGTTGGCGATGAGCGCGGCCGCCAGATCAAAGCGCAATCCGGGCAGGCTGGCATCGAGAATATAGGCGCGCCGCATTGCCGCCACGGCTTCAGCAGGTGCTCCCAGTTCGAAACGGGCCTTGCCAAGATTGACCCACGCTGCTGCGTATCCAGGATTCAGTCGGGCGGCTTCGGCAAAGCTGGTTGCCGCCGATCTGCTGTCACCCAATGCGGTGTGAACATTGCCGCGATTGAAATGATAGAGCGCGACCTCCGGGCTGGACTGGATGGCGGCATTGATCGATTGCAGGGCGCCAGCGTGGTCGCCACGCTGATGCAGCACAACGCCCAGCAGATGCAGGGCGCCCGGGTGGTTTGCCTGTGCCGCCAGTACGGTGCGGTAGATGCGCTCGGCCTGTTCCAGTTGCCCCGACTCGTGCAGTGCAATGGCTCGGTCCAGATCAATCTGTGCACGCGCGGCCTGCTCACCCCCGCGACTGCCCAGCAGCGCTCGAAGTGTGCCGATCAGTCCCATGCCATTCCCATGCTTGAGCGATCGCAGCGGGCCGGGCAGGCGAACGGATTACGCGCGCAGGTGCGGCGCGATGACCTGCAGCAGTTGGGCAAAGATGCGTGGCGTGCCGCCGGCAATGCGTCCGGTCTCCATGAATGTCGCATTGCCATTCAGGTCGCTGACCAGTCCGCCCGCTTCCTGTATGAGCAGCGATCCTGCGGCGATGTCCCAGGGGGCGAGGCCGGTCTCCCAGAAGCCGTCTAGTCGACCGGCGGCGACCCAGGCCAGATCGAGCGACGCGGCGCCGGCCCGCCTGATCCCGTTGGTCTTGACGCTGAGTTCTCGAAAGATGGCCATGAATTCGGTCATGCGATCAAATTTGCGTGATGGGAATCCCGTGGCCAGCAGTGCTTCGGCGAGTTCATTGCGCTTGGAAACACGGATACGCCGATCATTGAGGAACGCTCCGCCGCCGCGTGATGCGGTGAACAATTCGTTGCGCTCAGGATCATAGACGACAGCCTGGGTGATCAAATCCTTGTGCCGCAGTCCAATCGAGACGGCGTACTGTGGAAAACCGTGAATAAAATTGGTGGTGCCATCGAGCGGGTCGATGATCCAGGTGTATTCCGCGTCGGCGGCGCCTTTGAGTCCGGACTCCTCTGCTAATATGGCGTGGTCAGGGAAGGCTTGGGCCAGTATGCCGATGATTGCTTCTTCTGCCGCCTTGTCCACTTCGGTGACGAAGTCGTTGTGGCTCTTGCGAGATACCGTGAGGCCTTCAATGTCGCGACTGGCGCGGGTGATGACGGCGCCAGCGCGCCGCGCGGCTTTGACAGCTATGCTCAGCGTCGGATGCATGGTTTGATTCCCGAATACATAAAAGAACGTTGTTAGAACCCGCATCGCCAACACGGAGGAACGGCGGAGGTACAGGCTACAACCCGATATTCTAACAGGCGGCCTGCCTCTTCATTCGATACAGCACAATGTCCATTATCGCTTCACTGTCCCGAGTCCGTGTCGTACTGGTTCGTCCATCCCATCCCGGAAACATTGGCGCGGCCGCGCGCGCCATGAAGACTATGGGCCTGTCGCGGCTTTATCTGGTGTCGCCGGCGCGGTTTCCCGATCGCGAGGCGGATGCGCGCGCCTCCAATGCCGCCGACGTACTGGCAGGGGCAAGGACCTGCCCAGACCTGCATGAGGCGCTGGGCGGAACGGTGTTTCAGCTGGCCTTTACGGCGCGCAATCGCGCCTTGTCGCACATTGCACTGCCCGTCGGCGATGCGATGACCGAAGTGGCCCGGATTTCCGGCCAGCAGGAGGTGGCGCTGGTCTTTGGCAACGAGACCTATGGCCTGTCCAACGAGGAGGTCATGAGTTGCAATCACTCGGCCTATATTCCGGCTGATCCGGACTGCAGTTCCCTGAATCTGGCAGCGGCCGTGCAGGTGGCAGCCTACGAATTGCGCATGGCCGCCATGGAAGTACCGCCCGGTCCCACCTACGAGAACGAACTGGCATCGCATGAAGAGACCGAGCGCTTTTTTGTGCACCTTGAGCAAAGCATTTATGCCAGTGGCTTCCTGCAGCCGGACAATCCGCGCCGCCTGATGGAGCGCATGCGCCGCCTGTTCGGGCGAGCCGGGCTGGAAAAGGAAGAGATCAATATCTGGCGCGGTATGCTTGCGACCTGGGATGTGCTGGCCAGAAATCGCAAATAGCAGTTTTTTGAAATTCGCAGCAATGTCATTCTGAGCGAAGCGAAGAATCTGCTTTTATGTCCGTGGATTCAGCAGCAACAGCAGATCCTTCGCTACGCTCAGGATGACAAGAATTGAGCGCCGATAAACTCAACAAACTGATAGAGGGATGCTGCGCATGGATCGCGTGGCCGTACTATCTTGAGGAGGTGATGACGATGAAGACGCGTTCATGCAGGGCAGGTGGTTCCATCGGCGCACGGCCAGCGACTGGTCTTTGCCTGGTCGCGCTCCTCAGCGCCGTGCCGATGATTGCAACTGCACAGACCTACCCGACGCAGCCCCTGAAGCTGATCGTTCCCTATACCGCCGGCGGTGCCGCCGATGTCATCGCGCGGCAGTTGAGCCAGGGGCTTGCCGAGTCACTGGGCCAGTCCGTGCTGATCGACAACCGTCCTGGTGCCAATACCATCGTGGCCGCCGAGGTCACTGCGCGGTCTGCACACGACGGTTATACCTTGCTGCTGGCCGGCAGTTCCACCCTGGCGCTGAATCCCTCCGGCTACAAGTCGCTGCCTTACGATGTTGCCAGGGACTTCGCGCCGGTGGCGCGGGTGGTGTCGAATTATCACCTGATCGTTTCGCGCAAGGGGTTCGCGCCCAACAATGTGGCGGAGTTCGTCGCGCTGGCCAAGAAGAAGCCCGATTCGGTCAGCTATGGTTCAACCGGTGTCGGTTCACCCACGCATTTGTCGGCGTTGCTGATTGAATCCATGGCGGGCGTCAAGATGCTCCATGTGCCATACAAAGGCATATCCCAGGTGGTGACCGATTTGCTGGGCGAGAGTGTCGACATCGCGGCGGCGGCGCCGACTGCGGTGATCTCCCAGGTGAAGGCCGGGAAACTGAAAGGCCTCGCCGCGACGTCGGAAGCGCGTCTGCCCACCTACCCGGATGTGCCGACCATGTCCGAACTGGGGTACAAGGGATTTTCCTCCGGTGCCTGGTACGTCATCGTGGTGCGAGCGGGTACGCCCGCTGCGATAACGGCGCGACTCAATCGAGATATCAATCGGGCGCTGCAGCAACCGGGCGCCAGAAAGGCGCTGGAAGCCGAGGCGTTCAGCATCGATGCGCCCTCCACACCGGCTGAGGCGCTGCAGTTCATCAGCGTGGAAACACAGAAGTGGTCGAAGGTGATCCGGGATGCCAGGCTGCAGTTTGATTGATCGAAAAAAATGAAAGAATTGAAATCCTTCTGCATGTCGGTCACGCCCTTCACGCGCAACGGTGACCTTGATGAAGAAGCGTTGCGCGCGCAGTTGCAGCGATTCATCGATGCCAGGCTGGGCGTGCTGCTGGGCAGTGGTGGCGAGGGAGAAGGGCACACGCTGACGCCGGCGGAAGCGCGGCGCATTTATGCCATCGGTGTCGAGGAATGCGCCGGCAGGATTCCGGTCTATGCCAATCTCCCGGGTGAAATGACGGCGCAGGCAACGATACGACATGCGCAACTGGCCGTGGATGCCGGAATCGAAGTCGTGCATTTCTACCTGATCGAAGGTCGCCACGGCATGCAACCCACGGACGCCGAGTTGACGCGGTATCTCGATGATGTGCTGTCGGTGGTACGCCATCCGGTTGGCCTCGCGATCAACTCGGGCATTGGCTATATCGCCAGGCCGGAATTGATCGCGGACATCTGTCACCGCTATGCGCAGATCGTGGAACTGCGGCTGACCCATGTTCCGGATATCTACCTGATCAAATTGAAAGCCCTGATCAAGCGGCCCATGGTCTATTACGCGCAATTTTCCTCGGGACCGTTCAATCCGCTGATCCTGGGCGTGGACGGCCTGTTTGGTTCCGAGGCCAATGTCATTCCCGCCACCTGCAGACGGTTTATCGATTTGTACCAGCAGCGAAAACTGGATGACATCGGCGCCGTGTACGCCGACATCCGACGCTTCTCGGACTATATTTCCGGATTTGGGCGACCGTCACTGCGCGCGGTCAAGATGTGCATGAAGGCGCTGAAACTGCCCGGCGGTGAAGGTGGGCCGCGCCATCCATATCTGATGCCGCCGGACGATCTGCAGCAAAAATTCACCGCGGGGCTGCTCGATCTGCATGTGCCGGAGATTGATGCGCTGGCACGTGCCGCGGGTCTTTAGATCACGCTGGCGTTAAGTGGGTTATGTTAGTTATCAATTATAGAAAAATATATTCAACTTAAGAGTTGATGCGAATGGATTGTGATCATTCGTCGCCCTTGATATTCCACTTTCGGATGATGCCACCCCATTTGGACAGTTCGGATTGCATGTAAGCCGCCAGTTCCGCGCCCGTTCCACCCACCACTTCAGATCCGTCCGCCGCCATGCGTGCCACGACTTCCGGCTGGCGCAGGACGGCAATAATTTCGCGATGCAGGCGATCGACCACGGCCCGGGGCACGCCGGCGGGGCCCAACAGGCCGTTCCACTGCGACACTTCGTAGCCGCGTGCGCCGGATTCGTTCAATGTCGGCATGTCGGGCAGCATGGCCATGCGGGTTCGGCTGGTCACGCCCAGTGCGCGTAATTTTCCGGATTTGACATGGGGCAGGGCGGATACGATGCTGGACACCGACAGCTGCACGCGACCTGCCAGCAGGTCGCCATAGGCGACGGCCAGCCCCTTGTAGGGCACGTGCAGAAGCCGGATATCCGTAACCGACTCCAGCAATACCGTGGCCAGGTGAACGATGCCGCCATTGCCCGACGAGGCGTAATTCAATTTGCCGGGGTTGGCCCGGGCATGCGCGATGAACTCATTGAGATTGTTCGCCGGCACGGCCGGATGAATCAGTACCAGATACGGATTGACGCTCAGAAAGGTGATCGGCGTGAAATCCCGGATCGTGTCGTAGCGGGATTTGTACAGCAAGGTATTCGTGAGGGTGGTTGCGCTCATGATCAGGATCGTGTGTCCGTCGGGAGGCGCTGCCGCGGTAAATTCCGCTGCGATTGCGCCGCTGGCGCCGGGGCGGTTGTCCACCAGAACCGACTGCCCCAGCGATTCGGAAAGTTTGCTGGCAATGAGGCGGGCGTTGGAATCAGTGCCTCCGCCTGGCGGCAGCCCGATGACCATCTTGACTGGCTTGTTCGGGAATCCCTGCGCTGTCGCGATGCAAGCGCTCAATGCGGCGGTAGTCGTGAACAACAACTTCGTTAGAAAGTGCATGGGCTGCTCCTTGCCAGTTGCTGCTGTTATCCGGCTGCTGTTATCCGGAAATTGATAATGGTGATCGGTCGATTTGTTGACGGCGTAGAATAATAATGGAAAGTGTGGATCAACAGTTGCGCGGTGCCGATGCTGACAAGCGAGTGCGTGCAACGAAGACTTTCATTGGGATCCGTTGGAATGATCAATCGACTGGAATGAGTTCCGGTTTCAGAGGGGGCGTGGAAGGTGGAAGAGCAAAGCTTTGATGTGGCGATCGTGGGCGGTGGCCTGGCCGGAATGATGGCGGCCAATCGCCTTGCACAGTTGGGCCGGCGCGCAGTGGTGCTGGAGCAGGGCAGTGAAGATCAGTATTTGTGCAATTCCCGCTACACCGGCGGGGTGTTCCATGTCGCGCTGCGCGACATCATGACCGAGGAGGGTGAACTCAAGCAGGCGATCATCGAGTCCACGGCAGGCTTCGTCACCGACAAATTGGCGGCGCTGATCTCCAGCGAAGGCAGGCGCGCGGTCCGCTGGCTGCAGGAGGTTGGCGTGCGCTTCATGAAAGCGGACGTGGCCGCACACCGCAACTGGATGCTGGCGCCGCCCGTATTGAAGCGCCCCGGCCTGAACTGGCAGGGGCGTGGCGGTGATGTGTCGTTGCGGACCCTGGAAGCCAATCTGGTCAGGCACGGGGGCGCGCTTGTGCGCGGGGCTCGTGCGCATGCCCTGATCATGGAAGGAGATCGTTGTGCCGGCGTGACGGTGCAACTGGCCGCAGGGGAGACGCACTATCGCACCAGCGCGGTGGTGATCGCCGATGGCGGCTTCCCGGGCAATCTGGACATGCTCAGGCAATACATCTGCGCCCAGCCGGAGAAACTCAAGCAGCGCACCGCGGGCACGGGGCGTGGTGATGGACTGCGCATGGCCGTCGCGGTCGGTGCCGGTGCGCTTGGGCTGGATCGCTTCTATGGACACGTGCTGTCGCGCGACGCATTGATCAATGACAAGTTGTGGCCGCAGCCCTATCTCGATCCCGTCGTCACCGCATCCCTCATGGTTGGCCCGACGGGAGAACGCTTTGTCGACGAAGGTCGTGGCGGCGTGTATGTCGCCAACGCGATTGCGCAGCTTGCAGATCCCCTGTCAGCCGCGGTGGTGTTCGATCAGGCGATCTGGGATGGCGCAGGACGCAACGGACTCATTCCGTCCAACCCCAATCTGCCGGAAGCCGGCGGTACCTTGTTGCAGGCGGCGAGCATTGCCGAACTCGCGCTGAAACTGGGATGTCCGCCGGCGCAACTGCAGGCGACGGTCGCGGCCTACAACGCCGCCATCCAGGCGGGTGCGCCTGCAACGCTCAGTCCTCCCCGACGCATCACGCGGCATGCGGCGCAGCCGATTACGATGGCGCCGTTTTACGCCGCTCCCGTGTGTGCCGGCATCACGACGACCATGGGCGGCATCGCTGTCAATGAGCATGCCCAGGCTTTGCGTGAAGATGGATCCGCCATTGCCGGCTTGTACGCTGCAGGCGGCTCCGCCGGTGGTTTCGAGGGTGGCCCCGAAGTTGGTTATGTGGGCGGTCTGGTCAAATGCGGCGTGACTGGCCTGCGGGCGGCCGAACACATTGCCGGTGGGCTGGCCTGATTGCTTTCAAGTCAGCCAGCGCTGCTTTCTTTTTAAGAAACTCACCTGGAACCTTTCAATGACTGCCTCACCGCTATCCCTGCTCAAAGACCCTGACCTCCTCAAGACCGATGCCCTGATCAACGGCGAGTGGGTGAGTGGCAACAGCCGCTTCGCCGTCGATGATCCCGCCACCGGCCTCAGGCTGGCGGAGGTGGCCGCTCTTGAAGCAGCCGATGCCGAGGCTGCCATTGACGCTGCCAACGCAGCCTGGCCAGGCTGGCGCGGCAAGACTGCCAAGGAGCGCAGCATCATTCTGCGCAAATGGTACGACCTGCTCATGGCCAATCAGGCCGACCTGGCGCGCCTGATCACGGCCGAGGGGGGCAAGCCGTTGGCGGAGGCGATGGGTGAGGTAGCCTATGGCGCGAGTTTCGTCGAGTGGTTCGCCGAAGAGGCGAAACGCATCAACGGCGAGACGCTGCCGCAGTTCGACAACAACCGACGCCTGCTGGTGTTGCGCCAACCGGTGGGTGTGTGTGCGGCCATTACGCCGTGGAATTTCCCGCTGGCGATGATTACCCGCAAGGTCGCGCCGGCGCTGGCAGCCGGTTGCACCGTGCTGATCAAACCGGCCGAACTGACGCCCTTGACGGCGCTCGCTGTGGCCGAACTGGCCATGCGCGCGGGCATTCCCGCGGGTGTGCTGAACGTCATTACCGCCGATGCCCGACAGTCCATCGAAGTCGGCAAGGTGCTGTGCGCAAGTGAACGGGTGCGGCACCTGAGCTTCACCGGCTCAACCGAAGTCGGGCGCATCCTGATGGCGCAATCGGCGCCGACAGTAAAAAAGCTGGCGCTGGAACTCGGCGGCAATGCGCCCTTCATTGTTTTTGACGACGCCAATATCGATAGTGCCATCGAGGGCGCCTTTGCCAGCAAGTATCGCAATGCCGGGCAGACTTGCGTGTGCGCCAATCGTTTCTATGTGCAGGACGGCGTCTACGATGAGTTTGTCGCGAGGTTCGCGGCCAAAGTGAAGCTGGCCAAGGTCGGCAATGGTTTTGAGGATGGCGTGCTGCAGGGACCACTCATCGAACCGGCAGCGCTGGAGAAAGTGGAACGTCACGTGAGTGATGCGCTGGCCAAGGGCGGGCGCGTGCTGACCGGAGGCAAACGCCTCGCCGGGCAATTCTTCGAGCCCACCGTGCTTGCCGACGCCCGCGCCGACATGCTGTGCGCGCGTGAGGAAACCTTTGGTCCTTTCGCGCCGGTATTCAGGTTCAGCACGGAGCAGGAGGCGATCGACGCGGCCAATGCCACCGAGTTCGGTCTTGCCAGTTACTTCTACAGCCGTGACGTGGGCCGGATCTTCCGCGTGAGTGAAGCACTGGAATACGGCATGGTGGGTATCAACGTCGGCATCCTGGCCACCGAGCACGTGCCTTTCGGCGGCGTCAAACAGTCAGGGCTGGGGCGCGAGGGCTCGCATCACGGCATCGACGAATATGTCGAGATCAAATACCTGTGCATCGGCGACGTGCTGGCCTGAAATTCATGACAATCCGATGGCCTGTGATGGTCTGCAGGAATGATCAGCCATTCGGTCAATAGTTGATCAAAAGACTCGGAAATCGGATAATTGACGCAAGCAATTAAGCAAACTCGGAAAAACCCATGTTCAGCCACCTCAAAGAAGACATTGCCAGCGTATTTGACCGCGATCCTGCGGCGCGTACGACCTGGGAGGTGCTGACCTGTTATCCGGGTTTACATGCCCTGGTCATTCACCGCTTTTCGCATTGGCTGTGGGGGCATCGCATCAAGTGGGTGGCGCGCTTTGTGTCCCATATGGGGCGTTGGCTGACCGGCATCGAGATCCACCCGGGGGCGACGATCGGTCGGCGTTTCTTTATTGATCACGGCATGGGCGTTGTTGTCGGTGAAACGGCCACTATCGGTGACGACTGCACGCTGTACCACGGGGTTACCCTGGGCGGTACGGCCTGGAACAAGGGCAAGCGTCATCCCACGCTCATGAACGATGTGGTCATTGGTGCCGGCGCCAAGGTGCTCGGCCCCATTGTGGTTGGTGAAGGCGCTCGCATCGGTTCGAATGCCGTTGTGGTGAAGGATGTGCCGCCGGGGGCGACAGCCGTTGGTATTCCGGCCCGCATTATCCTGGATGAAAAGGACAAATCGCGCGAGGAGAAGGCCGCCAAACTGGGGTTTTCAGCCTACGCGGTCACGCGGGATGATGATCCCACGGCTAATGCGATCCAGGGATTGCTCGACCATATTGTCGAGACGGATAAACGTATGGAATTGATTTTTAATGAATTAGAGGCCCTCAAAGCCGATAAGGACGGAGCTTTGTCGGCCGGTCGTTGGGCCGATCGCAAGGTTGCGGGCAAGTAGCTTCTTACGTAGTAGTTGACTGATTCGATCGGGTTTGTTTATACTTGATCAAATCCATCAGGTACTAACTCGAGGGGCTACAGGAGCGATACATGAGGCTGACGACCAAAGGACGATTTGCAGTAACGGCAATGCTGGATCTGGCGCTGAAGCATGGCGGCGGGCCGGTCACGCTGGCGGGCGTTAGCCAGCGGCAAAACATTTCATTGTCGTATCTGGAACAACTGTTCGGTCGGTTGCGCCGGCATGCACTGGTCGAAAGCGTGCGTGGCCCGGGTGGCGGCTACACCATCGCCCGCGACCTGGACAGGGTCTCGGTGGCCGACATCATTACCGCCGTGGATGAACCGCTGGATGCGACGCAATGCGGTGGCAAGGAAAACTGCCTCGATGATGGCCGTTGCATGACGCATGACCTGTGGTCAACCCTGAATGAGAAAATGTATGACTACCTCGATTCAGTGAAGTTGTCCGATCTGGTCGTCAAGCAGCGTGCGCGCGAAGAGGCGAAAGTGAGAATTCTTCAGGACAAGCGTGCAGCGCCCATTACAGTCATGGAACTTGGCAGCAAGCCGGTTCCCATGTCGGCATGAGGCTTTGGGAATGAACATGAAATTGCCTATCTATCTGGATTACTCTGCAACCACACCGGTTGATCCCCGCGTGGCGCAGAAAATGATGACGTATCTGACCGAGCATTTCGGCAATCCGGCCTCGCGCTCGCATCCGTTTGGATGGGAAGCGGAAAAGGCGGTCGAGGAAGCGCGCGGCCACGTGGCTGCGCTGATGAATGCCGATCCTCGCGAGATTGTCTGGACCTCGGGTGCCACCGAAGGCAACAACCTGGCCATCAAGGGGGCTGCCCAGTTCTACAAGACCAAGGGCAAGCATCTGATCACGCAGAAGACCGAGCACAAGGCGGTGCTGGACACTTGCCGCGAGTTGGAACGCCAGGGATTTGAAGTCACGTATCTGGAAACCGAGCAGAACGGCCTGGTTGACCTCGAGAAGTTCAAGGCGGCCATACGGCCCGACACCATCCTGGTTTCGATCATGATGGTCAACAACGAGATCGGTGTCATTCAGCCGGTCGAAGAAATCGGCGAGATTTGCCGCGCCAAAGGCATCATTTTCCATTGCGACGCGGTGCAGGCTGCCGGCAAGGTGGAAATCGACACCACCAGGTTGAAGGTTGACCTGCTCACGCTGACCGCGCACAAGATGTACGGGCCCAAGGGTATCGGCGCCTTGTACGTGCGGCGCAAGCCGCGCGTGCGCATCGAGGCGCAGATTCACGGTGGCGGCCATGAGCGCGGATTCCGCTCGGGCACGCTGGCCACGCATCAGATTGCCGGATTCGGCGAAGCGGCACGCATTGCCAAACTGGAGATGGCGACTGACAACGAGCGCATACGCGCGCTGCGCGACAAGTTGTGGAATAGCCTGAAGGAAATGGAAGAGGTCTATGTGAATGGGGACATGGAGCGGCGCATTCCCGGCAATCTCAATGTCAGCTTCAATTTTGTCGAGGGTGAGTCGCTGATCATGGCGATCAAGGACATTGCGGTGTCCTCCGGATCAGCCTGCACCTCGGCGTCGCTGGAGCCTTCCTATGTGTTGCGCGCGCTGGGGCGCTCGGATGAACTCGCGCACAGCTCGATTCGTTTCACGCTCGGCAAGTACACCACCGAAGAAGAAGTCGATTACGCCGCTGATCTGCTCAAGCGCAAGATCACCAAGCTGCGCGAACTCTCGCCGTTGTGGGAGATGTACAAGGAAGGTGTTGACCTCAACACCGTGCAGTGGGCGGCACATTGAGGCAGCTATGAAAAGGAAGGTTTTAATCAGAGATGCAGGGTTTTAAACAGAGGTCGTGTTTTGAGTGAAAATGGCTTCATCTTTTACACTCAAAACACGACCCGCACGGACGGGTTCATCGTCCGTGCCGCTTTTGAGGTATTCGGCGTTCCCCGCGCGCTTCGCTTGCGTTCCGCGGCTTTTGTACCGGATGAAATGCCATCCGTTACAAAAGCCGCGGTCTGAATGAGCCGGAACCGATTGAATTTAGTCTTTTGCAGTCAGGAGAAGCAAAGTGGCTTATAGCGACAAAGTTATTGATCATTACGAAAATCCGCGCAACGTGGGTTCCTTCGACAAGGGCGACGATGCGGTTGGCACCGGCATGGTGGGCGCCCCCGCCTGCGGTGACGTGATGAAACTGCAGATTCGCGTGAATGCCGAGGGCATCATCGAGGATGCCCGTTTCAAGACCTACGGCTGCGGTTCGGCCATCGCGTCGTCTTCACTGGTGACCGAGTGGGTCAAGGGCAAGACGCTGGATGAGGCCTCGGTCATCAAGAATACCCAGATCGCAGAGGAACTGGCTCTGCCCCCGGTGAAGATTCATTGTTCAATTCTTGCCGAAGATGCCATCAAGGCGGCGATCGATGATTACCGCAAGAAGCATGGTGAGGCAGCGTCCGCGCAACAGCACGCTGCTTCGGAAAAAGCAGTTGCCTGATAAAGGATGTGTCCATGGCCGTCACGCTGACCGAACGCGCTGCAAATCATGTTCAGAACTATCTTGTCAAACGCGGCAAGGGAGTCGGCCTGCGCCTGGGGGTTCGCACCACCGGTTGCTCGGGTCTTGCCTACAAGCTGGAGTACGCCGACGCCTTCAATCCCGAGGATCTGACTTTTGAGAGTCACGGCGTGAAGGTGGTGGTCGACCCCAAGAGCATGGAGTACATTGACGGTACCGAACTGGATTTTGAACGTGAAGGGCTGAAAGAGGGCTTCAAGTTCAAGAACCCGAACGTGAAAGATGAATGCGGCTGCGGCGA
>CANKAJ010000064.1 GCA_947479645.1 Betaproteobacteria bacterium
CAGGTTGTGCTGTCCAAGGCCTTTGAGCAAGTCGCCGCTGCCTACAACAATGGCGACTGGTCCAGAGCGGAGCAGTTATGCCGGTTGATGCTGACGGCCAGCCCCGACTACTTTGATGCGCTGAACCTGATGGGGATCATCGCAGCACAGACCAGGCGCCCGGAGGAGGCGGCGAAACTGCTGGGTCGGGCCGTAGGCGTCAGACCGGATGATGCGTCGGCGCTGAACAACCTTGGCAACCTGCTCATTGAACTCAGGCGCTTTGACCAGGCACTGGAGTGTCTGGACAAGGCCATCACCCTAGAACCGGATTTGCCGGGGATCCACTCCAATCGGGGTATTGCGCTGAGGGAACTGGGGCAACTGCGCGCGGCCATAGGGAGTTTTGACCTTGCCATCCGCATCAAGCCGGATCATGCCGAGGCCTACAGCAACCGGGGCATTGCGTTGAAGGCGCTCAGGCAATTGGACGCCGCTATCGCCAGTTACGATCGCGCCATCACTATCAAGCCGGACTGCGCAGAAGCCCACAATAATCGCGGTGTCGCGCTGCAGGACCTCAATCGAATCGAATCGGCAATTGCCAGTTACAACCGCGCCATCGCCGTCAAACCTGATTATGCGGAAGCCTACAATAACCGCGGCGCTGCTCAGCAAGCACTGCATCAATTGGATGCAGCTATCGCCAGCTATGACTGCGCCATTGCCATCAATCCGGGCCAGGAGTGGGTGCAGGGCAACCGGTTGTTTGCAAAAATGCGCATTTGCGATTGGCATGAATTGAATGAAGATATCGAGTCGCTGATTGCCAATATCAAGCAGGGAAAGAAGACATCACTGGCATTCTGCGTTCTCCCCCTGATTGACTCGATAGACCTGCAGCGTCGGGCAGCGCAAATATGGGTCCAGGCCAAGCAGCCTGAAAATGCGCTTATGGGTGCAATTGCAAAACAGCCCAGGGCACGCAAGATTCGAATCGGCTATTTCTCGGCCGATTTCAACCTGCATGCGGTTTCCCTGCTAACCGCCGGACTTTTTGAAACCCATGACAAGGACAAGTTTGATATTCATGCGTTTTCCTTTGGCCGCAAGAAAAGGGATCAGATAACCCACCGGATTGAATCCGCCGTTAATCAATTCATTGACTGCAAATTCAAGTCAGATGAAGAAATTGTCAGAATGGCCAGGGACCTTAATATTGATATCGCGGTCGATTTGAATGGCCACACTCAGGATTCCCGGCCGGGTGTATTTGCTCTCCGAGCCGCGCCAATCCAGATCAACTATCTGGGCTATCCGGGAACAATGGGAGCCCCCTATCATGACTACATCGTTGCCGACAAACATCTGATCCCAGAGGAGTTCGCTGAAAGCTATTCAGAGAAAATAGTTTATTTGCCGAGCTTTCAGGCTAACGACAGCAAGAAAAGGATTGCCGATAAATTACCGACGCGACGAGAATTGGGATTGCCGGACTCTGGATTTGTTTTCTGTTGTTTCAACAATACTTACAAGATTACCCCTGATGTATTTGAATGCTGGATGAGGATTCTGAAAGCAGCCGAAGGCAGTGTGTTGTGGTTGCTGAAGGACAATATCTGGGCATCCACGAATCTATTGAAAGAGGCCGAGAAAAGAGGCTTGGATCCGGCAAGACTGCATTTTTCCCCGAGGACGAAGTTGCCGGAATATCTTGCAAGATACCGAGTGGCAGACTTGTTTCTGGACACCCTGCCGTTCAATGGAGGGGCTACGACCAGCGATGCGCTCTGGGCGGGCCTGCCAGTGCTGACCTGCATGGGGGAGGCGTTTGCCGGCAGGATGGCAGGCAGCCTGCTCAACGCAATCGATATGCCTGAGTTGGTTACGCATACACGGGAAGAGTACGAGGCGCTGGCGATCAGGCTCGCCAGCAATCCCCTGGAAATCCAATCGCTCAGGCACAAGTTGGATGGCAACAGATTGACCACCCCATTGTTTGATACCGCGGCATTCGCAAAGAACCTCGAAGACGCCTACGCGAAAATGTATGAGCGCTACCAGTCGGATTTACCATTTGATCATATTTATATCGAATAGGGTTTATTATAAAAATTCGACAATTAAAAGTGATAATAATGTCAATTTACCATCAAATCGACCGATGCATGTGCATGCCTCACTCGCCAGAGGCGACGGAGACTATGAAATAGCCTTTTTTTCAGATGGCAACGTATGAAACCCAGAATGAATTGATATTGAAGGCTTCTGTCATGAATGACTGCAAATTCCGGATTTCGCACTTGCCGGTTTTTTTGCAAGCAACAAATCTTTCGTTCAGGGATTGATGTTTCGGCGACTCTTCAGCTATTCTTGCGTCCCATGAGTCGTCGTCAACGTCGCGCCGCAGTCAAGGCCCCCATTCATCACCAGCCTGCTCTTGAGGTCCCGAAACCGCTCGTGGACGACGAGCAGCCGGCCAAGCCCGGCATTCTTGTCAGGATCTTCGCGAAGATGGTGCTGGCACCCTGGGTCCTCAAGCGCGTACATCATGCAGACGTGGAGCGCTTGCTGGCCTCCGTGGCGATTCAAGCAGGGCGACCGGAAGTTGCAATGAATCTATTGAGCCGGATCACCATGCGCGAGTCCAAATAAGCAGCCTTCGACCCGACTCCTGATCGCTGTTGGAACTATAGGTTTTTGGTCAGGCCAATGCTTCCAGGGCCACCCTCACCCTGGCGAGTGCGCCTGCCCAATCACCGGCACGCTCTTGCCTGAAAAGCTGCGCAGTGGGGTACCACGGGCTGTCGTTTCTATCCAGCAGCCAGCGCCAGTCAGGAACCCAGGGCAGCAATATCCACACTGCCTTACCCATCGAACCCGCCAGATGTGCCACGCTTGTATCAACACTGATGACAACATCCATCAATCCACATAGCGCAGCAGTGTCTGTAAAGTCGGTCAATTGCGTTCCAAAGTGCACAATGTTGTTTTCAGACAGCGTCTGCGCATCTGCTTCCCTTAATTCCTTCTGCAAGCTCACATATTGATATTGCCCCGGCAGGTGCTTGACGAGGTCAGCCAGCAGGATGCTGCGATTCCGGTCATTTTTATGAGCCGCGCGCCCGCTCCATGCCAAACCAATGCGCGGTCTGGTCCTGGCTCCAAGCCTGTCACTCCAAACAGCAATCTTCCCTGATTCGATCTTCAGACTCGGCGGCGCCGGGATGCTGGTTCCTGTCGTCTTGAATGCCAACGGCAAGCTCATCAGGGGACAATAATAGTCAAATGCAGGTAATGAACCGCCTGCCGCAAGCACTTGCGCCACGCCATCCAGTTGATCCAACAAGCCACGCAGCGATTCTGGCACTTCCATCACCACTCGGGCGCCAAGATCGGCAACCAGTCTGGCATAGCGGCAAAACTGGATGGTGTCGCCCAATCCCTGTTCGCTCACAAGCAGGATGGTCTTGTCTTTCAGTGACTCGACACCCAACCAAAGCGGCTGGGTAAATTGGCGGTTCCCCCCTCTGTCGCCTGTATTCCATCCCCACTCATACAGCCGCCATCCCTGCTCAAAGCGCCCGCGCAACAACAGCGCTATCGCCTTGTTCCAGTGAGCCTGGCCGAGATCGGGCTTGATGGCGATGGCGCGATCGTAACTGGCGATGGCGGCGTCCAATTGCCTGAGCGCCTTCAACGCAATGCCCCGGTTGCTGTAGGCCTCGGCATGATCCGGCTTGATGCGGATGGCAAGGTCAAAACTCCCTATGGCCGCGCGCAGTTGCCCCAGTTCCCTTAGCGCAATACCCCGATTGGAGTGGATTCCCGGCAAATCCGGTTCAAGGGAGATGGCCTTGTCCAGACACTCCAGCGCCTGGTCAAAGCGCCTCAGTTCAATGAGCAGGTTGCCAAGATTGTTCAGCGCCGACGCATCATCCGGTCTGACGCCTACGGCCCGACCCAGCAGTTTCGCCGCCTCCTCCGGGCGCCTGGTCTGTGCTGCGATGATCCCCAGCAGGTTCAGCGCATCAAAGTAGTCGGGGCTGGCCGTCAGCATCAACCGGCATAACTGCTCCGCTCTGGACCAGTCGCCATTGTTGTAGGCAGCGGCGACTTGCTCAAAGGCCTTGGACAGCACAACCTGATCGCCGCCGCCGGCCGCTGCCTGCTGCCTGACGGGCAGTGCCTCATCCGTGCTGCGCGTAGCCCTCAACCAGCTGAAAATCGGGTGCCGCAGCAGATTCGCAATGATCGCAGTAATGCGCAAAAGGAACCTATGCGTCTGTCTTGAAGCAAGCACTGCATTGCCAACGCATCATGGTATGGCACCCCTTTGGCTTGATGCTGATTTATTGCCCAACCCCCACCTCCGCCCAGCAAGGATAGTTATGATCCAGTGCGCCCAAGCTCAAATCGAAACACTGCTCGCCCGTTCCTCCGGCAAATCCGGTAAGCAGGGGTCTCAATGATTTTCCTGGCGGCATTTTTTCCTGAAGCAAATTAAAACAATGGTTTTCTGCGGCCGCCTTTGCGTCATCCGACTTCAGATAGGCCGGTATCAAATGCCCAGCGGCAAATTCTCTCGTACAGTAAAAAAACCGCGGCTTTGGCTGTGAAGAACCTGGTTGCAGCATTCGTCATTCTCAGAAAAGGGATGCCCTCTGGCGGATTTGTCGCAGTTGTTATCAATACAATTGAGTTCAATTTTCCCCCTGCATATTGAACAAAGGAAACACTGAATAAGTATCAAATGTAGTGAAGGCGTACAAAGTGTTTCCTCTTAAGTGGGGGATATACAAGGGGGCGTAGCCCACTTGTTCAGTAATTCCCAAAGTATCTTATTGAATAAAGCGCTGTGACCAGACCACCACGGCAGATCAGCCACAATATGGCAGCCCCGTGGTGGAATTGAGCCCCTGACGCTCGCCAACTCCTATGACCGCCCTTTCAACAAGCGCATCTGCGCAGCAGCCAGTTGCTCGGGCGTGCCCAGCAACACCACCACATCGCCCGCTTCAACACGCGTGTCCAATGCAGGCATGGTCAGGCGTTGATCACGCCGTCGGATCGCGCTGACGCTGGCACCGATTGGGGCCAGATCTATTTCGCGCAGGGTTCTGGCTACGGCAAAGTCCTTCACTCCCACCGTAACCGAACGCAGTCTCTCTCCATGGGCCTCTTCAGGATCCTCCGGGCTATCCGTTGCGCCGTGAAAAAAGCCCCGCAACAACGAATAGCGATCTTCCCGCACATTACGAATCCGGCGCACCACGCGTTTGAGCGGAACGCCCAAGAGAATCAGGGCATGTGAAGCCAGCATCAGACTGGACTCGAACGTTTCCGGCACGACTTCGGCAGCCCCCGCTGCGATCAGCCGGTCCAGATCGGCATCATCCAGCGTTCGAACAATGACTGGCAGGCCAGGATTGAGTGCATGGGCATGATGCAATATGCCCAGTGCCACCTTGGTGTCCGCGAAGGAAATGACCATCGCACTTGCTCTTGCCACCCCCGCTGCAACAAGGGATTCGCGGCGTGATGCATCGGCATAAACCACGTTTTCGCCGGCTGATGCAGCCTCGCGCACCCGCTCCGGGTCCGGATCCAGCGCGATGAAGGCAATATTCTCCTGCTCGAAAAGGTGCGCCAATCTCTGTCCGGTGCGGCCATATCCGCAAATAATGACATGGTGCTCGGTGGCAATGCTCTGTACCGCGATGCGATGCAGTTGCAGCGATCGCAGCATCCATTCCGACTTGGCCAGCCGCATGACCAAACGATCACTGTAGTGAATAAGGACGGGCGCGGTCAGCATGGACAGCAACATCGCCGCCACGACCACCTGCGTCAATTGCGGATCCAGCACTGCCGAATCGCTCGCCAGGGTCACCAGCACCAGGCCAAATTCACCGGACTGAGCCAGCGCAAAGGCCGTGCGCAAGGCCGTGCCCGGGGAGGCACCGAACAGCCGTGACAATGCCGCCACCAGCATGAGCTTGAACAGCACCGGACCGAGAAATAGCAACAATACCAGCGCCAGATTTTGCGCCACGATCCGCACATCGAGGAGCATGCCGACCGTGACAAAAAACAGCCCGAGCAGAATGTCCCGGAATGGCTTGATGTCTTCTTCGACCTGGTGGCGGTACTCGGTTTCGGCAATCAGCATGCCGCCCAGAAATGCGCCCAACGCAAGCGACAGCCCGGCCAATTCGGTCAGCCAAGCCAGCCCCAGGATGACGAAAAGCACATTGAGCACGAAAAGTTCGTGGGAGCGGCGCCTCGCGACCAGGAGAAACCAGTTGCGCATCAGCCGATTGCCGACAAAAAGAATGACGGTCAGCACCGCAGCCGCCTTGGCCATCGCAATGCCAAGCTGCGCCGCCAGCGCCTCGCCACCGCTGGCCAGTGCAGGCACCACGATCAACAGCGGAATAACAGCAAGATCCTGGAACAGCAGCACCCCGACGATATCGCGGCCATGCACTGTCTCCAATTGCATGCGCTCGGCCATCATGCGCATGACAATCGCGGTGGATGACATGGCAAATGCGCCCCCCAGGGCAATCGCGACTTTCCAGTCGATACCGATTGCGGCGCAGCCAAGCAAAGCCGCTAGCAAAGTGAGCACTACCTGCAGCAAACCCATACCAAAAACGGTTCGACGCATCTGGTAAAGCTTGGGCAGGCTGAATTCCAGTCCTATCGAGAACATCAGAAATACCACGCCGAATTCGGCGAGCTTTCGTGCGTCCTCCGATTGCGGTATCCATCCCAGCGCGTGCGGGCCGATGGCAATGCCGACGATCAGATAGCCGAGCAGGGGGGGCAAATTGAGGGTGCGACACACAACGACGACCCCGACCGCACTGGCCAGCAGAATCAGCACGAGTTCCAGCGAACTAGCCATATCCGCGCGGCCTTGGGAAGTCGTCAGGAACTCGTTGAATCATGTGGAGAATCTGGCAATTATGAGAAT
The DNA here is from genome assembly GCA_947479645.1 of Betaproteobacteria bacterium. Taxonomy (GTDB): domain Bacteria; phylum Pseudomonadota; class Gammaproteobacteria; order Burkholderiales; family SG8-39; genus CAIYPG01. The sequence goes on from CANKAJ010000064.1 coordinate 6,962, forward strand.
GTCCTCTGGTATACTGATTTTTACATGAACCGCATGTTCGAGGGTGAATTTGTATCGACCGATATAGCGCGAACAGCCCGGATCACCACTCTCTTGCCGCAATGAAAATGGCCTCATCCAAACAATCCAGTCCAGACCAACCCGACGCGCCTGGCACGACGCAATCGTCGGTCCTTGATCTGGCACGGCAGGTATTGCAGATTGAGGCCGATGCCATTGCCGCGCTTATCCCGCGCCTTGGGCAGGGGTTTATTGATGCCACCAGCATCATTCTGCATTGTCACGGGCGCGTGGTCGTGTCGGGCATCGGCAAATCCGGGCACATCGCACGCAAGATTGCCTCGACCATGGCCAGCACCGGCACACCTGCCTTTTTCGTTCATCCGGCCGAAGCAAGCCACGGTGACATTGGCATGATCACGCGCGATGACGTCATGATCGCGCTGTCCAATTCCGGCGAAAGCGCAGAATTACTCACAATTGTCCCGCTGATCAAGCGCCAAGGCGCCAAACTGATAGCAATCACAGGCGAAAGCGAATCGACACTGGCCAGACAAGCCGATGTACACCTGGACGCCCGTGTCGCGCAGGAAGCCTGCCCGCTGGGACTTGCGCCGACCGCCAGCACCACTGCGGCCATGGCGCTGGGCGATGCACTGGCCGTCGCCTTGCTCGACGCTCGCGGATTCAGCGCCGAGGACTTTGCCCGCTCCCATCCCGGCGGATCGCTGGGCAGGCGCCTGCTCACCCATGTCCGCGATGTCATGCGCAAGGATGACGAAATCCCCAACGTGTCTGAAGCGGCCAGTCTGTCCGACGCCCTGCTTGAGATGTCGAAGAAGCGCATGGGCATGACTGCCGTCGTCAATGCTGCTCACCAGGTCACCGGGATCTTTACGGACGGCGATTTGCGCCGCTCGCTGGAGCGATTCTCAAACATTCATTCGGTCCGCATCACCGACGTGATGACGCATGCCCCCCGCACCATCTCGATGGAACGGCTGGCGGTGGAAGCAGTCGAGATCATGGAACGGCACAAGGTCAACCAGATTCTGGTCGTATCCAATGACGGAAAACTGGTGGGCGCGCTGAACATGCATGACCTGTTCCGGGCCAAGGTCGTCTGACATGAATGGCAGCGACATCGGTTCGAGTGAAATGACCGCGGACGCCATGGAACGCGCGCGCCGCGTGCGACTGATGATATTCGACGTCGACGGCGTTCTGACCGACGGGCGCCTCTACCTGACCGACAGTGGCGAAGAAATGAAGTCGTTTCACACGCTGGATGGCCATGGCCTGAAAATGCTTCGTGAAGCCGGCGTTGAAATTGCACTGCTGACGGCCAGAACGTCCAAGGTGGTGGCGCGCCGGGCCGCGGAACTGGGCATTGAACATGTATTGCAAGGCGCCGCGGACAAGCGCGCCGGATTTGCCGCACTGCTATCCAGGTGCGGGCTCGACGCCGGCGATGCCGGCTACATAGGCGACGATCTTGTCGACCTGCCGGTGCTGATCCGCTGCGGCTTTGCCGCCAGCGTGCCGCACGCCCCCGCGGCGGTGCGCAGTCGCGTGCACTACCTGACGCGCGCATCCGGTGGACAGGGCGCGGTCCGTGAACTTTGCGAGTTCATTCTGACGGCAAAGGGGGCACTGGAAAGCGCCATCGCCCCCTACCTGGATAGCCGATGAATGAATTGAACTTCCCTAGGCGCATGATACGGTCGGCGGTCAAACCGTGAGCCTGCGCGTCAACCATCTGCTGCCCCTGCTGATCATGCTGTTCCTGGCTGGAATGACCCTGTGGCTGCGGCAGACCATAGAATTGGCGCCGGTGGCGGAGCGCAACAATAGCAACGCAGATCCGGACGCCATGGTGGAGAACCTCAAGCTGACTCGGCTCGGCGCAAATGGCAAATCGCAGTATTCAATGTCAGCGCGACGCATGCTGCACTTTCCAGGAAATGACTCGACCCAGCTGGAGGAACCGCGATTCAACCGACGCGGAGAAGATGGCATTGCATTGACCATCACCGCCAGCAGGGGCACTGTAACCCGCAATGCGGATGAAGCATTTTTTTACGGCAACGTACTGCTGCGCAGGGATGCCGCTGCCGGTCTCCCCGAATTGCAGGCACGCACGGAATATCTGCACATTCTTGCCGCCAAGGACATGGCTCGCACAGACCAGCATGTCACAATCTCGGAGGGAGGCCGGGTTGTGTCGGGGGTGGGCATGGAAACCAACAAGCTCACTCGACAATTCAGCCTGAAATCACAAGTAAAGGGACACTACGATGTCGCACGCAGGAACTAGGTGGCCGAGGCCGCTTCGAACCACAGCAGTGTTGGCGGCTTTCGCATTCGCCTGCCTTGCGGCGCCAGTGGCTGCGGAAAAAACCGATCGCGATAAACCCGTCAATATTGAATCGGACCGCATGAATGCGGATGATTCAAAAAAGACCGCGACTTTCGAAGGCAAGGTGGTGCTGAGCCAGGGCACGATGACCATCCGTGCCGAGCGCATCGTGGTACGGCAGGACAATGACGGCTTTCAATATGGAACTGCGACCGGTTCGCTGGCCAGTTTCCGCCAGAAGCGCGATGGAGCCAGCGAATACATTGATGCCGAAGCCGAGCGTATTGAATATGACAGCAGGGCAGATCGAGTGGAATTCTTCAACCGTGCGCGCTTGCGCCGGGGCGGAGGCGATGACGTCTGCGGCAATTTCATCTCGTATGACTCAAGAACCGAGTTCTTCACTGTAAATTCGGGCAAAAGCGCCGCAGGCAGCGCGCGGGCAGCGCCAAGCGGTGGACGCGTGCATGCCATTCTCATGCCGCGCAACGGCATCAATGCAGCGGACGCAAAACCGCTTTCCAAGCCGGGCGAACCGTGCCCCAACTAAGCCCGTTGCCTGTGTCGGAAGACCGTTTGCGAGGTGCCTGCCGCTGCGTGGCTTCGACGGCATGCCCATGAGCCAGCTGATTGCATCGAGCCTGAAAAAGCGATTCAAGTCCAGGGTCGTTGTTCAGGATGTCTCCGTCGAGGTTTCCAGCGGCGAAGTGGTCGGGTTGCTGGGTCCGAACGGCGCCGGAAAAACAACTTGCTTCTACATGATCGTGGGGCTGATCGCGCTGGATGGCGGAAGCATCCAGCTTGATAACACCGACATCAGCCATATGCAGATGCACCGCAGGGCGCGACTGGGATTGTCATATCTTCCCCAGGAGGCATCCATCTTCCGCCGACTCACGGTGGAGGAGAACATCCGCGCCATCCTCGAATTGCAGTCGTTGGACCGGGATGAAATCAGTGAACGACTGCAGGGGCTGCTCAACGACCTGAACATCAACCAGTTGCGCCAGTCCCAGGCACTGGCCCTGTCAGGCGGAGAGCGCCGGCGAGTGGAGATAGCGCGCGCGCTGGCCACCCAGCCTCGGTTCATTTTGCTCGACGAGCCGTTCGCCGGCGTTGATCCCATCGCAGTCATCGACATTCAGAAGATCATCCGATTTCTGAAGGAACGTGCCATCGGCGTATTGATCACCGATCACAATGTTCGTGAAACATTGGGGATCTGCGACCGCGCCTACATCATCAATGAAGGGTCTGTGCTGGCATCGGGCAAGCCTGACGAAATTGTTTATAATGAAAATGTGAGGCGTGTATATCTCGGTGAAAACTTCCGCCTGTAACATCCTTCCAGGAAGTTCATCCTCTTCAGCATGAAACAATCCCTCCAACTTAAACTGTCTCAGCATCTGACGCTGACGCCGCAATTGCAGCAGTCGATTCGCCTGCTGCAATTGTCGACCACGGACCTGAATCAGGAACTGGAGCAATTCCTGACTGACAATCCGTTGCTCGAACGCGAGGATAGCGCCCCGGAACCCACGGCGGTGATACTGCACGCCAATGGCTCCACCAGCACCGCGGAATCGACCACAACACCGGCGGAGAAAACCAACAACGACGAAGGCCAGACTGATCGCACTGAACTGGATCAAAACCAGGACTGGTTCAACGAGTCCGGGCGCTCCTCCGGTGGCCGTGCAGACGGCGATGATGGCGAATATCCGCAGCAGGCGGCAGACTCCCCCACATTGCGCCAGCACCTGCTTTCACAAGTACGTCTGCTGAATCTGTCTGACCGCGATCGCGACCTGGTGGCGCTGCTGATCGAGGCACTCGATGATGACGGCTACCTGACCCAGTCACTGGAAGAACTGGCGGAGTTGTTACCCGCAGAACTCGAAATCGAGTCCGAAGAGATATCCATTGCACTCAAGCATCTTCAGTACCTTGAGCCAACCGGCGTGGGCGCGCGCTCCCCGGCTGAATGCCTTGAATTGCAGCTTGCCGCGCTCCCCGGGGAACCCGATGGCCGCAAACTGGCAATAGCGATTGTGCGCGAGCTGCTGCCGCTGCTCGCCTCCCACGATTTTGCAAAACTCAAGCGCGTACTGGGCTGCAACGACGATGAACTGCGCCAGGCACAACGCCTGATTCAGACCCTGAATCCCTGGCCTGGCTCAAGCTACTCGCAGTCAGAGACCCGTTACGTTGTCGCCGATGTCGTCGTACGCAAGGTCAAGAATGTCTGGGTTGCCAGTCTCAATCAGGAGGCCGTGCCCAAATTGCGCGTCAATCGCCTGTACGCCGAAATTCTTCAGAATAATCGCGGTGCATCGACGCAGATGTCGTCGCAACTGCAGGAAGCACGCTGGCTGATCAAAAATATCCAGCAGCGTTTCGAGACCATCCTGAGAGTTTCACAAGCCATCGTGGACCGGCAGCGGCACTTTTTCGAGCACGGAGAAGTGGCGATGCGTCCTCTGGTTCTGCGCGAGATTGCCGATACCCTGGGATTGCACGAATCCACTATTTCGCGAGTCACCACGCAAAAATTCATGCTCTCTCCGCGCGGCATTTTTGAACTGAAGTATTTTTTCGGCAGCCACGTCGCGACCGACACGGGTGGCGCCTGCTCCGCAACGGCCATCCGTGCGCTGATCAAGCAATTCATCTCGGCAGAAGACCACAAGCACCCGTTGTCAGACAGCAAGATTGCGGAAATTCTCGGCCAGCAGGGCATCGTCGTCGCAAGGCGCACCATTGCCAAGTACCGGGAATCACTGCATTTGCCGCCCGTCAATCTACGCAAAGCGTTCTAGCGTCCTTGCGTCCTCGAACTCACGATTCAGGACACGATATCCTCAAATCGAATTGACAAGAACCGCTCCCAATATCGTCAAACACGAGGGTAATTACCCTTCTACTCTACTGATGCGTTTGGGGAACACGCTTCAGAATGACTGAAGTGGGAACTCATTTGCAGGGCTCATTGGAAGGATTGTGAGGGGATGCATCCCCTCATATTGCAGGTAACACCTTGTGCCAGTATTTACGACTTCCGCACCACCAATGACTTCTGATACTCTGTACTTGCCCTAACAACAGGAGATCGCATATGAATCTGACTGTAAGCGGACACCACGTTGTCATCACTTCCTCAATGCGCGGCTATGTCGAGGAAAAACTCTCCCGGGTTACCCGACATTTCGATCACGTGATCGACATCAATGTCATTCTGTCGGTTGAAAAATTGCGCCACAAAGCCGAAGTCACCCTGCACGTGCCGGGCAAGGACATCCATGTCGAGACCACCGATACCGACATGTACGCCGCAATAGACCTGCTGACGGACAAAGTTGACCGCAGCGTACAGAAATATAAGCAGACAATTCAAGCACATCCCCACGAATCGCTGAAATACCAGCCGGAAAGCAGCGATTAACATAGCCGGCAATCAGCAGGCTGTAATACGGTAAAATAAGCGCCCTCGCTTCGCCCTTGGTTGCGACTCACCATTTCAATCATCCAGCGCGCGGTCCGATAGCAGCCCATGAACCTGATCGCAAAGCTTCTCCCTCCCTCCAACATCGTTCTGGACCTCGACGTCACGAGCAAGAAACGTGTTTTCGAGCAGGCCGGACTGCTGTTCGAGAACAATCAGGGCGTTGCACGCAGTCTTGTTTTTGACAGCCTGTTCGCGCGGGAACGGCTGGGCTCGACCGGTCTTGGGCAAGGCGTGGCGATTCCGCATGGACGCATCAAGGGCCTGAAGGAGGCAGTCGGCGCATTCGTCAGGCTCGCCAATCCGGTGCCATTTGACGCCCCCGACAGCAAACCGGTCAGTCTGGCATTCGTACTGCTGGTTCCCGAACAAGCCACCGAACATCATCTGCAGATATTGTCGGAGCTTGCCCAGATGTTCAGTGACCACGAGTTGCGCGAGCGTCTCGCCAGCGATGCCGACGTCGCTACTCTTCATCAGCACATCACCGCCTGGCAGCCAAATGTTCCAGATCAGCGTCACACAGCTATACGAAGCTAATCGCGACAAGCTCAAGCTGGCCTGGGTTGGCGGCCAGCGGGGTGGCGGTATGCTTGTCCACCGCGATACCGCAGACGCGCCGGCACTGATTGGCAATCTGAACCTGATACACCCCAACTGCATCCAGATTGTCGGCTCCATCGAAACCCGGCACCTTGCCGCATTCGATGACAGCGCATTGCGCCAGATGTTCAACACACTGTTTGTATCAAAGCCAGCCGCGATCATCCACGCCGACGGCGTGCGCGCTGACTGGCGCTTGCTGGCAGCCGCAGAAGCCTCCGGCACCGCCGTATTTGCCTCTTCGCAGCCCGGCGCCGACATCATCGACCAACTGCGCAGATATCTTTCGAAAACGCTGGCCGATACCGTCACGCTGCACGGCGTATGCATGGATGTACTGGGCGTCGGCGTGCTCATTACCGGCGACTCGGGTGTCGGCAAGAGTGAACTCGGACTGGAATTGATCAGCCGCGGGCACGGCCTGGTGGCCGATGATGCGGTTGAAATCTCGCGCATTGCCACGACCACGCTGGAATGCCGGTGCCCGCCCATGCTCAAGGACTTTCTTGAGGTGCGTGGATTGGGATTTTTGAATATCCGGACCATTTTCGGCGAAACTGCGGTACGGCCCAAGATGAAACTCAGGCTGATCGTGCACCTGGAAAAGCCCCCTCAAGGCGGCACCGAGGTCACCGAGCGACTGCCGCTGCATGAACTGTCCGAGGACATCCTGGGCATGATGGTTCGCAAAGTCGTGATCCCGGTGACCGCGGGGCGCAACCTGGCCGTACTGCTTGAAGCGGCGGTGCGCAGCCACGTTCTGCAATTGCGCGGCATCAACACCACCGCCGAATTCATTGAGCGGCAAAATGCAGAACTCCGCAAGCAGGCTCTCTAGCAGAGGCCTCAACAGCGAATTGCTGCGCCACACCCTTTGCGCGACTGCAAACGCAAGCTCGGATACACTTTCGAATGCAGCAGACTGAAGTGTCGTGAGTAGCGCCCAATCGTCATTTTTCCCACCCAGGAGATTGCCTTGAAACAACTGATTGCGACTTTATCCATAGCGACCATAGCAATTATGTTTTCCTCCGGTGCCATTGCCGAGGACAAGAAGGAAAAGAGCCTTACCCCTCAGCAGCAGAAAATGGCCGATTGCAGCAGCAAGGCCAAGGGACTCAAAGGTGACGAATACACCAGGACAAGGAACGACTGTCTCAAGGGTGGCAGTACGGAAGCCGTAGCCAAGAAGACATTGACGCCGCAGCAGCAGAAAATGGCCGATTGCAGCGCCAGCGCTAAAGGCCTGAAAGGCGATGAATACAAGAAAAAGCGTGACGCATGCCTGAAGGGCTGAGTATTTCACTCGCTTCCATACGCCGCGTCACGGAGGACGCCTGCATGCCTCCTCGCAGACAGCCACTTCGTCCATTGCCCGTATTGGTCACGCTGGCGTCATGCAAGTCGTATTGATCAGCGGCTTGTCCGGGTCAGGCAAGAGCGTCGCCCTCAAGGTGCTTGAGGACAGCGGCTACTACTGCGTGGACAATCTGCCAGTGAAGTTATTTGCAGAGACCGTGCAGTTGCTGCGCATGGCGGGCCACGATCGCGTCGCGGTCAGCATTGATGCGCGCGGCGGCGCCGCCGTCGCCATGCTCCCCAGGCATATCGAGGGGCTCAAATTCCAGGGCGTGGATGCGCGCGTGTTGTTCCTGGACTCGAAAAATGAGACCTTGCTGCGGCGATTTGCCGAAACGCGCCGCAGACACCCACTCGCAGCGGATCAAACCACACTGGAGGAGGCCATCGCCCATGAGCGCGAACTGCTCTCGTCCATTGCCGAGGCGGGTCATCGCATCGACACCAGCGATCTGCGCCCCAACGTGCTGCGCAACTGGATCAAGGAGCTGCTGCATGCCGATCGCGGGCAGACGTCATTGCTGTTCGAGTCCTTTGGCTACAAGCAGGGCATACCCCTGGACGCCGATTTCGTCTTCGATGTGCGTTGCCTGCCCAATCCCTTCTACGACCTGAACCTGCGCCCACTGACCGGCCGCGATGCCGAGGTCATTCAATTCATCCGGAAAGAACCGATGGCCGGGCAAATGCTGGCCGACATCCGCAGCTTCATGGAAACCTGGCTGCCCGCCTTTCGCAAGGACAACCGCGCCTATGTCACGATCGCAATCGGCTGCACCGGCGGTCAGCATCGTTCGGTGTACATGGCCGAGCAACTGGCAGCCCATTTCAGAACTTCGCCGCTGAACAAGGGACCGGTGCTGATCCGCCACCGTCAATTGCCGCCGTGAGCGCCACCGTGAGTACCGCCGCGCCAGCACGGACGATCACGGTCGCACTGACCGGCGCCTCCGGCATGGCCTATGGATTGCGCCTGATGGAGTGCCTGCTGGCCGCGGATGCGCGCGTCTACCTGCTGTACTCGCAGGCAGCCCACATTGTCGCCAGCCAGGAACTTGATCTGGTACTGCCATCACGCGCGCCGGAAGCCGAGCGCCACTTCAGCCAACGCTATGGCGCCCGCGCCGGTCAGCTCAGGGTATTTGGCAAGGACGACTGGTTCGCGCCGGTCGCCTCCGGATCAAACCCGGCCGATGCCATGGTGATCTGTCCCTGCTCCATGGGAACACTGGCCGCCGTCGCGGCCGGTCTTTCCGACAATCTCATCGAACGGGCCGCCGACGTGATGCTGAAGGAGGGCCGCAAACTGGTGCTGGTGCCGCGGGAAACGCCACTGTCCGCGATACATCTGGAAAACATGCTGCGCCTGACGCGCGCCGGGGCCGTGATATTGCCGGCCAATCCGGGCTTCTATCACCATCCGAAGCAGGTCAGTGACATCATCGATTTCATCGTCGCGCGCATTCTCGATCAGCTTGGCATTGCACACCAGCTGATGGCGCCATGGGGTCGCCAGCCGGCTGAGCCGGATGGCGGCAACGCGCGATGAATGAAATCGTGAGCGATGCCGGAGCGTCAACAGAGCCAGTCCCCATTTTTCCGCTCAATACCGTGCTGTTTCCCGATGGACTGCTGCCGCTGCGGATATTCGAGGCCCGCTACATGGACATGGCCCGCAACTGCCTCAAGCACCATGCCCCCTTCGGGGTATGCCTCATCCGAGAAGGCAAGGAAGTCGGCGAGCCGGCCGTTCCCGAATCGATCGGATGCCTGGCCCATATCGTCGAGTGCGACATGCAGCAACTCGGCGTGCTGCAGGTCACGACACGCGGCGGCCAGCGCTTTCGCATCCGCGATCGCAATGCCAACAGCCAGGGACTCATCTCGGCACGCATCGAATTGATCACGGCGGAGGAAGAATGCGCCGTGCCGGAGGAATACAGCGGCTGCAGGCGGCTGATTGAAATGATCGTCTCGGATCGGGGCAAAGCCGTGTTCGGCGAACCGCATCGCTTTGACAGCGCCACCTGGATCGGCCACCGGCTGGCGGAAATACTGCCGGTATCGGCTGTAGCAAAGCAGAAATTGCTGGAGCTCGATGACAGCCTGGCCCGTCTGGCCATACTGCAGCGTTTTCTGGAACAACGCGGCCTTGCAGGATAATCACTGCGCCACCATGGCGCACGGTGACAATTGGAATCATTTCTACGAAATCACCTAGATTTCATAGTACTTTCATAACTTTTTATTATCATATTATTTCACTAATTCCTGAGCCAGTTGCCGCAATAACTTCCTGACCGGCGTCGGCACCGCCGCCTGCTCGGCGGCCGCCAGCGGCAACCACTTCGAAAGACCTGACTCCGCCCGCGCCGCTCGCGTGCCTACACGGCACAGCACCGGCTGAATGCTAAGTTTGAAATGCGTGAAGGCATGCGCGAGTTCAGGCAGGCGCTGCATGCCACTCAGATTGCAGCCAAGCTGTTGAGCGCAATAGTCCGCGATATCCAGTTCAGCTGCCGGCTCGGGAAATGCCCAAAGTCCCCCCCAAATCCCGCTGGGTGGACGCTGCTGCAACAGAACCTCCCCTTTGTGTTCCAGCAGCAACATCACCGTTGTGCGTTCAGGTACTGACTTGCGCGGACGCGGCGACGGATATTTCAGGACCGCATCCTGAGCCAATGCGACACAACTGTCCTTCACCGGGCAACTCGCACAAGCGGGTGCGCGCGTGCAAACCGTCGCACCCAGATCCATCAAGGACTGCGTATAGCGCTCAACTCCCCTGGCAGGCAGCAGCGACTCGGCCAGGGACCACAACTGATCGGCCACCTTTTTCTCGCCGTAATAACCGGGAATTGCGAAGTGACGCGCCAGCACGCGTTTGACGTTTCCGTCCAGGATGGCCTCGCGCGCGCCAAAGGCGAATACGGCAACCGCCGCCGCCGTGGATCGCCCCAGACCCGGCAACGCCTCCAACGCTGCGCGCGCGTGCGGGAAACGACCGCCATGCTGAGCCATCACCTGCCCTGCCGCCGCATGCAGATTGCGTGCGCGCGAGTAATAGCCAAGACCGCTCCATAACTGCAGAACCTCGTCCAGATCAGCCTCAGCCAGGCTCTTGACGTCGGGAAAGCGCTCGAGAAATTTTCCGTAATAAGGAATCACCGTCACCACCTGCGTCTGCTGCAGCATGATCTCAGACAGCCAGATGCGATAGGCATCATGGGTGTTCTGCCAGGGCAGGTCATTGCGCCCGTGCTGCTGCTGCCACGCAATCAGGCACTCGGCAAATTCTGCGGACAGTCCGGACTTGTGACGCACAGGCGCAGTATTCTCTGTGTTCGCCTCCCGCCTGGTCTTGCTCACCGCCGCAACAGGCCCTTCAGACGATCCTGAACCTGCTCCTTCACCTTCTCCTGCACCTGCTGCTTGACGGCAGCGGTCGCCACGGCGCCGAACTCAATGTTGTACTTGAGCGCATCGAAGGGGCCGGACAGCCGCACCGGAATGGTCAACCCGCTCACCGCCTCAAAATCCTTGCCGCCCTGCCCGCCCGCCGTATTGACCACCGACGCCTTGGCCAGATAGTTCATGCTGTCCGTACCAATGTTGATGTCACCGTTGCCGCCCAGGCGGATGAAGGGCGATTTGACCGACAGGTCATCGTTGTGTGCGACGCCGTTGCGGATGACAAAATTCGCGCCCATCTCCGCGAAGTCAGTCTTGTCTGTTTTCGACATACCCTGCTCCTGCGAGGACTTTGCCCCGAGCAGCGACTTCACCTTGCGAAATGACTCGGCGAGGTTGATGCCCTTGATGGCGCCGTCTTTCAGCGTAACGCCGGCGGTGCCCGACAACGCCTTCTTCAACGCCGACACTGTCGGGCCACTGGTCTGAACATCCACTGCCACATTGCCGTGCCCCTCCAGGAAATCCTTGCCTGCCGCATCCGTCAGCAGCGGCCCGATGTTGATGCCGGTCAGTTGCTGCTTGAGCGTGAACTGATTCTGATTGGCGTTGATGCTGGCGCTTCCCGCCAGGGTACCGCCGTACAACGAGGCCGCTACCGGATTGAGATCCACTCGCCCGCCCACGGCACGCATGCCAAGGCGCGCCTTCTCGATCTTGAGCCTGGAAACGATCAACTGACCGATGCGAACCTCTCCGGAGAAATTCAACGCCTTCAACCCGGCAAGATCGATAACGGGATCAGCCGCAGGCTTGACTGCGCCAGCACCACCCGCGGCGGCCGGACCCGCCGGCTTCTGTGCACCAGCGCCAGCACCGGCACCGGCACCGGCACCGGTATAGCGATCCACATCCAGACGGTCAATATCCGCATCCAGTTTGATGGCTGATGGCGAGAAGCCCTTGAGTTCAAACCTGGTCCGCGCAGTGGTTTCATCAAACTTCGCCGTCAACTCGCCGCTCACCGCTTCCTTGACCCAATCGGTGGCGACATTACCGGCCAGCGTCAGCGCGAATGGGTTGGGCGCACCCGGCACCTGCCCGGCAACCTTGATCGCCAGTTCGGACAAGGCTGCACTGCCCTGCTGCAGGTTGAGCCGGTACATGCCGGCCACATCCAGCACAACATTCAAGCCGTCACCCTCGATACGCGCATTCAAGCTGAGTTTGCCCGGCGTGTCCTCGGCGATCCTTCCCGTATTGAGCTTGAAGGCGGAAATTTTCGTCTGCTTGCCTTCGCGCTCGTCACGCCAGATGAGGTTGTCGGCATTGATTTCCACGCCGGCAATGTCCAGTTTGACTGGTGGCGTCGATGCTGCCGGGGCCGCCGCTGTCGCCTTGGCAGCCGGCTTGTCCTTTTCCGCCTTGGCGCCGGTCAGATCCTCGATATTGGTCCTGCCATCCTTGTGCTTGACGATCTCTGCCGCCAGGCCCGACAACACCACGCGATCGACCACCACCTGGCCCGACAGCAGCGGCATCAGCGCCAGCGACACCCGCGCCTCGCCCAAACGCGCGAACATCTTGTCGCTGCCGGCCTCGGACAACTGTGTCTTGCCGATGGAAACCCCGAGTTTGGGAAAGAAGGTCAGTCCGATCGGACCATCGATGCTCAGTGTGCGCCCGGTTTTTTCCTTGACCAGCGCGACCAGTTCGGGCTTGTAGCGCGCCGGATCGAAAGTCGCCATGACAATCGCAATTCCGGCGACAACGATGACGACCAGCGCTCCTGCAACCACCAGCAATATTTTGACCAGCTTCATTTCTTGACCTCGTTTGTGATGCCGAATGGTACATGCCCGGATGCGACATGCTGGCGTGCCGATTCAACGTGGCCGCGCTGGTCGTCAAAGTAAAAATCCGGTTCGAATTCACGCAGGAACGCCGCCTTGTCCAGCCCGCCCAGAAAAAACGCCTCGTCGACGCCGATGTCCCAGCCCATCAGCGTGCGAATGGCGCGCTCATGCGCCGGCGCGCTGCGCGCGGTCACCAGCGCCGTGCGTATGCGCATGGGCACGTCCGACCCGGCCGTCTGCAGGCGATGCAAGGCCTCCAGCAATGGCTTGAACAACCCCGGCGGCAGCGGCCGGTTGGCATGCCGGCTCTCGTGCTGCTGGAAGGCATTCAGGCCATCGCGCTGATAGACGCGCTCGGCTTCATCGCTGAACAACACGCCATCGCCGTCAAAGGCAATGCGCACTTCATCCGGATGCTGTGCCGCGCTGCCATGGGATTGCGGATAGACGATCGCTGCGGGATAGCCCACCGCGATTGCCGAGAGCACGTCCGACTCGTTGGTGGACAGGAACAGATTGGCGTCCAGCGCATTCAGATAGCGGTACGGCGTGCGGCCGCGCGTGAACACGCCGCGCTCCACCGGCAGCCCCGCGCTTTGCGCCGAACGGAACACCCGCAGACCACTGACCGGATCGTTCTTGGAAAGAATGACCACTTCGACGTGCCGATCCTGGCCGGTATTGAAGGACAGCAGCTTCTTCACCAGCGGAAAGGCCACGCCCTGCTTGGCCGGAATGTCCAGGCTGGACAATTGCAGCCCGATGTATTTCTCCTCGCCATCGCGCTCGAATACTTCGTTCTCCTTTTCGAAGTCAAACAGCGCCCGGGACGAAATGGCGACGACGAGTTTGCCTTGCAGGGATGCTGGCATGTGGGTGACCTGATTTCTTTTGCAAGTGTTGACGAGCGTGGCATGGCGGCGAATGGCAATGCTGCCGTTGATATTACCTGAAACAGGTCCCCGGACCCTCGCCGCATGGGGTGATTGCACATTGCGAACCGCGGGGCGTATCCTGCGACCTTTGCCGGCCTTGGTCAGCATTGGTGATCTTTGGTGAGCTTTGGCGAATTCCGGCATCCAGGAGGGCATTGTGAATGCGATTTCACTGAGTCTGCTGCATTCCAAGACAAGCCGGCGTTTGTTCACGGCAGGCCTCGCCTGCCTTGCTTTGTCAGTGCATGCGCAAAAGCCGCCTGGTCTTTCGGCCAGTTACCCCAACAAGCCGGTGCGCGTCATTCTGAGCACTGCGCCTGGCGGCAGCACCGATTTTCTTGGTCGCACGATATTGGGCAAGGTCGCTGAAAAATGGGGCAGCCCTTTCGTGATGGAGAACTTCAGCTCCGCGGTCGGCGGCATCATTGCGCTGGACGCCACGCTCAAGGCGCCCGCGGATGGCCACACCGTGCTGGTCACCTCCGGCAGCACTTTCCAGAACGCCAATTTTGTCGCCAAGACAAACTATGACGTGCGCAAGGCATTCACGCCGATTGCGCAATTCACCAACTCGCCCTTGCTCATGTCGGTCAATGCTTCTTTGCCATTTGGCAACGTCAAGGAATTGATTGCCTACGCCAGGAGCAAGCCGGGTGAACTCAATATCGCGACGTCCGGCGTCGGCACCTCGGCTCACCTGTCCGGAGAATTGTTCAAGTACATGACCGGCACCAACATGCTCAGCGTTCCCTACAAGGGGGTTGCCCCCAGCGTCACCGATACGATTGCCGGGCGCACCCAGATCGTGTTCGGCACCACGGTGGGATTGTTGCCGCATGTCAGGGCCGGCAAACTCAAGGCACTGGGCATGACCTCCGCGACCCGCCTGCAATCGTTGCCGGACATGCCGACCATCGCCGAGATGGGCGTGCCCGGGTTCGAATATATCGGCTGGATCGGCATGGTGGGACGTACCGGCACACCGTCCGCCATCGTGGCAGCGCTCAACCAGGAGGCGATCCAGATCATCCGATCACCGGAATTGCAGAAAGCACTCGCCGCCGACGGCTCCGACCCGGCCTACGCCACCCCTGAACAATTCAATGAAGTTATCGTGGGCGCACTGGGCCGTGCCGAAAAACTCATCCGGGAAGCCGGCCTCAAACTGGAATAGCGCGCACACCGGATTTGCATTCCGATCGCCATCAACACTTATTCGGGACACCGCGGGAGACTGACTTGATCGCATTCAGCCGATACCCATTCAACCTTATTCGCGCCATCGCCGGCCTGTCGTTGCTGGCATTCCTGGCATGGTCCGGCCCTGGCTACTCCCAGCAAAAGCCCGCGGTACCGGGAGGCAGTTACCCGGTCAAACCCGTTCGCATCATTGTCGGAAACGCGCCGGGTGGCGGCTCCGACACCATCGGCCGGCTGATGGCGCAAAAACTCAGCGAGCGCTTCGGACAATCTTTTTTCATCGAGAATCGCGCGGGTGCGGGCGGCCTGGTCGGCATGGAACTCGCGGCCCGGGCTGAACCCGACGGCTATACGCTGTATATCGCCAGCGGCAGTGGAACTGTCAACGCCGCGCTCATCAGCAAGGTGCCCTACGATGTGCGCAAGGCATTTGCGCCGGTGGCGCAATTCAGTTCGGCGCCGTCCATCATGGCCATCTCGCCGGCGTTGCCGATTCAGTCAGTCAGGGAACTCATCGCGCATGCCAAAGCCAATCCGGGCAAGCTCAATTACGCGTCGGCCGGCATCGGATCGTCGGCACACCTGGTTGGCGAACTGTTGAAATACCGCGCCGGCATCGACATGGTGCACATCCCGTACAAGGGCATCGGCCCGGGCATCGTCGACGTCATCAGCGGCCGCACCCACATCATGTTCGGCAGTGCCATCTCCACCATGCCGCATGCCAAGAGCGGCAAGATCAGGGCCATCGCCGTCACCAGCGAAAAGCGCGCGCGCAGCCTCCCGGATCTGCCCGCCATTGCCGAAGCCGGCTTGCCCAATTTCAACTGGGTAGGCTGGTTCGGGCTGATGGCGCCGGCCGGCACGCCGCAATCGGTCATCGCTGTGCTGAATCGTGAAGTGAATGTGGTACTCAACATCACCGAGGTGCAGCAGGCACTGGCTGCCGATGGTTCGGAAACGGCCCCCGGGACACCGGAGCAACTGAGAGATGCCTTTGAAGGCGGACTTGAGCAGGCCACCAAACTGGTCAAGGATGTCGGCCTCAAACTGGAGTAGGCAAGGCCGGCAAATGGTTCGCCGTGCCTGAGACAAGAATCAATGGATAAAGCAAAAGAACGGGGAGAGTGATATGGACGGGATAATGCGCCGCATCCGCCTGGCAAGCACGCTGCTGGCGCTGGCCTTCACCAGCAGCGTGGTGTTCGCGCAGCAGAAACCGCAAGGCCTGCCGGGAAACTATCCGGGCAAACCGATCCGCATCATTGTCGGATCATCACCCGGCGGCGGCACCGACATCATCGCGCGCCTCGTCCTCAATCGGCTGGCGGATCGCTGGGGGCACTCCTTTGTCATCGAAAACCACGCCTCGGGCATCGGCGGAATCATTGGCATGGATGTGGTGGTCAAGGCGCCGCCGGATGGCTATACGCTGCTGATCACCGCCAACAGCACGGTGGTCAATGCGGCGCTGGTGGCCAAGATTGCCTACGACGTGCGCAAGGCGCTGGAACCGGTCGCGCAACTCACCGCGCAGCCCTATGTGCTGGCCGTCTCCAACGCGGTACCCATCAATTCGGTCAGGGAGTTGCTCGCCTACGCCAGGGCCAGGCCCGATGAATTCAACTACGCCTCTTCGGGCACCGGCTCGGCAGCGCATATCGGCATGGAACAGTTGAAGTACATCGCCGGCCTGAAAATGCAGCACATCCCCTACAAGGGCATCGGCCCCGGCATCACCGACCTGCTCGGGGGTCGCATACAACTGTTGTTCGGCAGCGTCCTCGCCGTCATGCCGCACGCCAAGAACGGCAAACTGAAAGCACTGGCGATCGGCAGCCTGAAGCGCTCGGCGCTGCTGCCGGACATTCCGACCATCGCCGAAGACGCGTTGCCGGGTTTCGAGATGACCGGCTGGTATGGACTGCTGGCGCCGGCCGGAACGCCTCGCCCGATCATCAATACGCTCAATCGCGACATCGTGCAGATTCTCGCCCTGCCCGATGTCGCGCAGAAGCTGGCCGCCGACGGCGCCGACGGACCGCAATTCTCGCCCGAACAGTTCCGCGACACCATGATCCGGGAAATCGACCGGGTCACGAAGCTGGTCAAGGAGACCGGCATCAAGCTGGAATAGCGCATCGTCAATTCAACATGCAAAAAATCAAAGGGGAAACGAAAGTGAAGCGCCTGCCATCGTTACGAACGATCACTGCTCTCTTCGCCGTGCTGCCCGGCATTGCCCTGGCGCAAGCGACCTTTCCATCCAAGGCAATTACTGTCGTGGTGCCGCTCGCCGCCGGCGGGCCCATCGACGCGGAGACCCGCCTGTACACAACCAAGCTCGCGGAGAACACCAAATGGCAGGTGCTGGTCGATAATCGTGGCGGCGCGGCCGGCACCATCGCCATGGGAATGGTCCTCAAGGCACCCGCCGATGGTCACACATTGCTGGTGCAATCCACCGGCTACACCATGATCCCGGCGCTATACAGCGACCTGCCCTTCGACCCGATCCGCGATTTCGCGCCAGTCTCGCTGATGAGCACGCGCAGCAACATGCTGGTGGTGACCTCCTCGCTTCCCGCAAAAACCGTGGCCGAGTACATTGCTTTTGCGAAAGCCAATCCGGGCAAGATCAATTTCGGCGATACCGGCGCCGGTGGCGCCGTGCATCTTCCCGGCGCCTGGCTGCACAGCATCACGGGCACCCAGGCCACCTTTGTGCATTACAAGGGAACGGGGCCGCTGCTCCCCGACCTGGTGGCCGGCCGCATCCATGCAACCAATGCCTTTCCGGTCATCGCCTATCCGCTGGTGAAGGCCGGAAAACTGCGCGCGCTGGGTGTCACCGGCGGCAAGCGCGTCCGACAACTGCCGGACATTCCCGCGATTTCGGAGACGGTCCCCGGCTTCGAATACAGTTCATGGACCGGTTTGTTCACGGCCGCGAAAACGCCCACCGCCATCGTCAACCGACTGAGCGCCGAGTTCGTCAAGGTCGCCAAGGATCCGGACATCGTGCGGCGACTGGACGAGGAGTACGCCGTTGCCGAGGGCAATACCCCCGAGCAGTTCCGCCAGTACCTGGCGCCGCAGTTCGACCGCTGGCGCAAGCTGGTGCAGGAAACGGGGATCAAGCTGGAGGAGTAGTACCGGAGTCTTTTCCAATGCGGTATGAGCCTGAAAGCGTGCTGAGACGGTCCGCATCGGGCTGACGTGCAGGAGGTCGATCGTCAAGGGATGGTGATCGACATGAACGAATCGGTGATCCGAACGCTGGAGCAGGTACGGCAGTTTCTGAGTGAACCGTCGGTGTCATTTCGGTTGATACTTGTCCAACTGGATCAAACGAGCGCCTCCGCCCGATTTGATCCCGCAGGAGTAGCAACTCCCGCGCGAAACTTCCGCTGCCTTCATGCCCAAATGGCAGCCGGCATCGGGCGCATGCGAGGCAACATTGAACAAAACCCTCCAGCATACGTCCGCAGCCCGTGAGCCGGCGTTTTCGATAACGTAATATCCGCTGCCGCCGGTGGCGCTGGAGCACGCCGAGAACCGCACCGGCGCGCCGATCACCTCCCAGGAGGCGCACTGATCGTTCTTGTCCGTCCGGTGCGTCAAGGGCGTGCCGATACCGCGCGTACCGAACGGACCGCTTGCGCCGGGCGCGGGCGTCGGTGCAGGACTCACCACTGGAGGAGGTGCCGGCGTCGGAACGGGCGCAGGGGTTGCCGCGACGCCAAGGCAGGCGTAGTTGCCCTGTCTGTCGCTACGGAATTTGTTCTTGTAACTCGCCGGATCCCAGTTATTGATGAAACCCATGCAAGCAGCGGCACGAACGTCCTTCATGTCATTGCGCGTCTGCACTTCACCCGGCTTGAAATTCGACATCTGCAGATAATAAAGATTCCAGTCGGAATTTCCGGCCTCCCCGCACAGCTTGCCGAGAATCCTCACCGAGGTGGAACACCACATCACCGTGATCTCCTCGCTGCAAAGATTCCGGAACTCGATGTCCTTGCCCGACGGACCGATGGAAGTGACACGCAGGCACTTTGCGCCATCGCGTCCGGTGGACGAAGGCAACCCACCCCCTCCTACGGGCGCCCCACCGCCTGCCGTTGGTGAGCCTCCACCCGCACCCCCTCCTGGCGCTGGCGAGCCGCTACCAGTGCCGGGTGATCCGGTGCTTCCGCCCTGCCCGGGGATCGGCCCCGGAGTCGGACCGAGTCCGCAATTCTGGTTCGAGCGGATTGATCCATTGTTAAGGCACGGATTCGGCGGGGTGAACACCGGTTGGTACTGGCACACACCGCGCGCATCCCGCACCCAACCCGGATTGCATTCGGTCTGCGCGATCTGCGTAACGTTGATGGTCTTGTTCCCCAGCGGGGTGGTGACGGTGACCGTAAACGGCACCGGATTGCCATTGCCGCGATAGGGGCCAACCACGACCGGAGGCAGCGCAACCGTGCGCGACACGCAGACAACGTTCGGGTCCTTGCAAAGGACCGCGTGCCAGTAGCCCTGCATCTGTACATTCGCCGCATCGGCGGGATTGTCGGGATAGATGACGATGCTCGGCGGTACAGGGAAGGCCAACGGATCCGACGAAACCATCTGCACCGGGAACGGCTGGGTGAAGGTGCTGTTGAAATCCATGAACAGCGAAACCCGCTCGCCGGGTGACACGCTGACCGGCCTGGCGGGATCGGCCGAGCTCATGTCATAGCGGTTCACCCAGCGCTTGCTCTCGTTGCTGAACCATTCGATCTGCCGCAGGCTGAAGTCGCGAATAAGCGGCTGGTTCACCGGATCGCGCCCGAAATGCCGGATCGTGAATTGCCGATTGTCGTAAGGCGTTGACACGGAGATCGTCAGCGGCACATTGCGTCCGATGCCCGCGAACTCGCCTACCCGGAATCCTGTCCACATGCGATAGCGCGGACAGGGGTCGGACGTCTTGCGCTTCGCGCAGAACATCCCGTCGGTGCGCGGTTTCCAGTCGGGCCCCACCGGCGAGAGTGTGATTTCCTGAGCGGGAAGCGGGAACGCGACAGGATCGGACGAGGTCATCCTGATCGTCAGGGGTTGCCGCGGCTCCGCATCGAAGTCGATAAAGATGGTCACGAGATCCCGAGGCGAGGCGACCACGCGATCGGGGGGCACGCTTCCCAACCCGGACTCCTCGATCGACCACTTGGCGTAGGCTGCCCCCTCCACGCCCGGCTGCGGCGAGCCAAAATGCCCCTGCAGCATCAGTAGACCCAAAGCGGTAATCCTCGGGGTAGTGACCACGGGTGCTGGTACGGGCGCCGGCGCGGGCTGCACAGTCCTGGGAGGAACCGGCTGCGCGTTGCCTGTTCCAACGGTGACCAGCAGCTCGCGCTGGCCCGGATAAACCGGCCTGCCAAGGGGCGCCAGCGACGGCGTATTGAAGATCATAAGGCGGTACGCCCCGGACGGACGGCCCGGCAGCGGAGCCGACTCGAAACGAAGAACCTGCACGGCGGGCAGGGATTCGACGCGAAACCCCTGCCGAAACAAGACCTGCGGCGCAGCGCTCGAAGCGTCGAAGACGCTCCATTCGGCGTTATTCAGCGCAGTATTGCCGGGGCTGCGCATGGTCGCGCGAATCACGAATGGCTGGCCGGCAGCAGGGTGCTCCGGGACCACCGTGACCTCATCTATCGCAATCTGCAAAGGGGCGACCAACCCCGGCGAGGTCATGCGTGTGACTTGGGCGAAGGACGCAATTGAGAACAGAAGGAACAGCGCCAAGGCGAAGCCCGCGCGCAGAATGCATTTGTAGGTCATGAAAGGTTCTTTTAGGTGGAACTGCGCGACATTGATTGACGAAACGGGCTACGCATCAAGGCGCGTAATTTCAGCGTACAGCCATAGCGTGATGTCTTTTTGCTTCGTATCTACGGGAATGGCGGCCTTGCTGGAATATTGGAATGATCCGGTCCCCTTGGGAGAAGTAACAAGGGACAAGTGACAAGTGACAAGGCGTTTGGAGCGGGTGAAGGGAATCGAACCCTCGTATGCAGCTTGGGAAGCTGCCGTTCTACCATTGAACTACACCCGCGACACTGCCCATTTTACGATAGATTCCCTGATCTAGATTGCCAACCCGAATTGCCAACTCATTGCGCTTTGAC
>CANKAJ010000065.1 GCA_947479645.1 Betaproteobacteria bacterium
ATTGACCGCAACCACATAGGGCCCTGCACCCAGTTCGGCAATCGGCTGGACGTCGCGCAAGGGATCGTAGGGTACGGTCTTGCGCAGGGCCGGAATCAGCGCGATTGCCCCACCGCTGAAGAGGATCGTGTAGCCGTCAGCCGGGGCCTTGACCATGGCCTCGATGCCGATGCGGCCATCGGCGCCGGGCATGTTGACGATGATGAACGGCTGACCCAACGCCTTGTTCAGCACCGGCGATGTCAGGCGCGCCAGGATATCGTTGGAGCTGCCGGTCACAAAGGGCACGACGATGCGGATCGGGTGCTCGGGGTAGTCGGCACGGGCTGCCGCCGAAACAATCACACCCAGCAACGCTGACAAAAGAACATAACACCTGATATTAATTAAGTTCATTTAAGCCTTTGTTATTAAACAATTCATCCAAATTGACAATAAAATATCCGGCGATCAAGACACGACTCAGTGGCTCGACAGCGCATTGCCCTGAAAAAACCGCTGGGCCAATTGCCCCACGTCATCCAGGTCCTGCAATCGCCAGCACTGTCCCAGCAGATCCTCCGTTGCAGCTGCGGACAACAGCATATTCGCCTGGCCACGGAACTTCACGCCAAGATCGTCATCGGTCAGCGGTCGCGCGTGACTGCCGCGACATTGTGCAACATGGGACTGCTGCGTGCTGCCGTCCTTGAAAAGCACCGTTACCGTGGCAGCCTCGGACGCCATGCCTTCGTCGGCACGCACGGTGATACGCCCGCGCAACGCCACCACGGCGGGGTCGTGCACGACACGATCGCTGCCCTCGGCTATGCCGGCCTGGCGAAACAGCAGCGCTACAGCTGCCCAATGCTGCACACTCACCAACGCCTGCATGCGATCGACAGGCTGCTGTCGGTCACACAACTGCATCGACAGTGGATGCACATTCAATTGCAGGGACTGAATCGCATCGGCATCGAACCCAGGCTCGGCGGCGAGTTGCAGACAAACATCAATCGAAGAATGAATGACGATGCCGCAGGGATAGGGTTTGTAGGCATTGGCCAGCATCTCGTAATGTTCACCGAGGCGATCCACAGCAGCCGGCAGATTGGGCGGATTGGCAAACACCGCTGCATAACCCTTGGCCCCTTCCAGCGGATTCTCCGAACAGGTGAAGCCCTTGGCGGCCAGCATGGCAGCCAGCATGCCGCAGCGTGTGGCGTGGCCGGCGACCAGCTTGCCACCCATACTGCCGTGACCGGACCGTATGCCGGCCGCCTGCACCACCGCCAGTCCGATGGCCCACACCATCTGCTGCTCGTCCAGACCAAGCAGCTTGCCCATGGCCACGGCAGTACCGATGACATTGGTGACGCCGTGGGTCGAGAGGCCGACATGGCTCTTGGCGGGTGCCGCCGCAATGACATTGGCCAGCCGGCAAGCCACCTCGATACCCAGTATGAGCGCGTGCAGGAGATCGACGCCCTTCACGGACTGCCGCTCCGACATCGCGAACAGGGCCACCGCCGGCGGCCCGGCCGGATGCGCCACCGTGGCCAGATGTGTGTCCATGAAGGAATGCACGAACACGCTCATCGCGTTCAACATCGCGGCGGTCGGCGCATCAACGCGCTTGCCCCAGCCAATCACCGTGGCCTGGGGCGGTCCCGACAAATCCTCGAACACCGCCAGCGCCCGCTCAATCACCGACTCGCGACACCCTCCCAGCACGCAGCCCATGGAGTTGACAAAGGCGCGCACACCTTCATGCCTGACCTGCGCCGGCATGGCATCCAGCCGCGAAGCAACGATATAACGCGCCAGCGGTCGTGTGATCTCGATCATGTGAACAGTCTCCGCTCAATCATCAAGCGGGATCTTCGCCTTGGCGACGATGTCCTTCCAGGTCTGGATTTCGCGCCGGTACAATTGCACGAACTCCTCGGTGCTCTTGGGCGTGGGTTCGGCGCCAAGCTTGTGTAATTGCTCGATGACGTCCGGCATGGTGATGATGGTGCTCACCGTCGCATGCAGTTTCTGCACGATGCTCGACGGTGTGCCGCTGGCCGCGTAAATACCGAACAGCGTGCCGGTCTTGTAGCCGGGGACGCCGGCTTCCGTCGTAGTTGGTACATTGGGGAATGCACCCAGGCGCTTGTTGCCCGCCACAGCCAACGCCCGAACCCTTCCCGAGGACAGCACCGACACCAGGCTGGACGCATCCATGATGGCGAGATCGGCTTCACCCTTGAGCAGAGCCAGCGTGACCGGTCCGGTGCCGCTGTAGGGAATGATCTGGATCTGCAGGTTGTTCTGGATCTGAAACAGTTCAACCGACAGGCGCGTGCCGATGCCGCCGGCCGCGGCATTGAGCTTGCCCGGATTCTTTTTGGCATAGTCGATCAGTCCCTGCACGTTCTGCACTGAAAATGCCTGGGGCACGACGATAAGGTAGGGACTGTCGCCAATCTGCACGATGGGCTGGATGTCCTTGAGCGGATCAAAGCGCAACGTGCGAAACAGCGCCGGGTTCTGCGTCGATGCGGTGGCACTGAACAGGATGGTGTAGCCATCGGGTGCCGACTTCGCCGTGGCTTCGATACCGATATTGCCCGCTGCGCCGGGCTTGTTTTCAACCAGCACCAGCTGCCCCAGAATCTTGCTGATCTGCGGCGAAATCACCCTTGCCATCACATCGTTGGCGCCACCGGGCGCGAATGGCACGATGGCGCGGATCGGGCGCTCGGGATAGTCGGCATGGGCCTGCATTGCACTGAACAGTACTGCACCACCAAACAGGGCAACAACGGCTGCACAAACCCTGGCAGCCATCGGTTTTCCATTCGAATTATTAATCATGTTCGCGTTCATTTTCCAGATTGGCGCACTAAAGGAGCGGCGCGGTGCTTGACACCTTACTGTACGCAGGATTACAAGGTCAAATGCCTTGGAGAATATCAGTACAAACCGGGACTCAACGCCTGCTGCCCGATGTATCAGAGTGCCCTCTGAATGGTCCTCGCCGTCGCGCAAAACCACTGAAGGAGTCAAACTCATGCATCGAATGACACGGTTACTGGCAAGCACAGGACTGACGGTATGCCTGACTGCTGGAATCAATACACAGGCCTTTGCCCAATCCTGGCCACAGAAACCGATCCGGTTGATCAATCCGTTTGCCGCTGGCGGCTCGGTGGATTTTTTCGCGCGGCTCATTTCACCCAAAATGAGCGAAATTCTCGGTCAGCCGGTCGTGGTCGAAGCCAGACCTGGCGCTTCAGGCATGACTGGCGTCGATTCTGTCGCCAAGTCGGCGCCGGATGGCTACAGCGTCATCATTCCCGGTCCGTCCTCGCTCACCATACTGCCGCACCTGACCAAAACGCCCTACTCGGTTGAAAACGACCTTGCGCTGCTGACGACCATATCGCGGGTGCCCAATCTCATTACAGTCAATGGCAAACTGGGTATCAATACGCTGGAGGACCTGGTCAAGGCGGCCCGCCAAGCACCGGGCAAGCTCAACTACGGCTCGTCGGGCAGCGGTGGCACCCTGCATCTGGGCGGCGCACTATTGGCGCAGGAGCTGAAAATCAACATCGTGCACATCCCGTACAAGGGCGTGGCGCCGGCGCTGACCGACCTGGTTGGCGGACAGGTGCAGATCCTGGTGGCCAATGCCAACGTCCCACTGGGCCAGATCAAGGGTGGCACGGTCAAGGCGCTCGCCATCACCAGCCCGAAACGCTCGTCGTTGCTGCCTGATGTCCCTTCCGTTGCCGAATTGGGCATGACCAGTCTGGTCACTGAAGATGTGTTTGGCCTGGCTGTGCCCACGAAAACGCCGCAGGCGATACAGGACAAATTGCTGCAGGCAGGAACAGCGGCCGTACGCTCCAAGGAAGTCGTCGACAAATACGCTGAGCAGGCCGCATTGGCCAGCGCGTCAACCCCGCAGGAGTATCGCCAGTGGGTACAGACCGAATCGGCACGCTGGGCGCAGGTGATCAAACAAGCCGGCATCGTGCTGGAATAGTCGCTGGAGCAATCAATTTGAAAATCGGTATCGTCGGCGCCGGCGCCATCGGCGGCTATTTCGCTGCCCGCCTCGCACACTTTGGTCAGGACGTCAGCATCCTTGCGCGAGGAGAAACGCTGGCCGCCATACGCGCAAATGGCATACGGCTTGAAAGCGAAGGCCGCCAGTTCAACGAGCACGTCAAGGCGAGCGACCGGGCCGAGGAACTGGGTGCGCAGGATGTCGTCATCCTCGCCGTCAAAGCCCCCGCACTACCGACGGCTGCGCAATCAATCGCGCCTCTGCTCGGTCCGCACACCATCGTGGTGCCGGCACTCAACGGCCTGCCCTGGTGGTATTTCCTGGCTTCCTCGGAAGCACTGGCTGGCCACCGGCTGCACGCGGTCGATCCGGCCGGACTGCTGGAATTGGCAATCCCGGTGTCGCGCCTGGTCGGTTGTGTGGTATTCCCGGCCAGTTCCGCCCTGGCGCCGGGCGTGATCAGGCACGCTTCGGGCAATCGCATTGTATTTGGCGAACCACAGGGTGGCACGAGCGCACGCGTTGACGCGCTTGCGAAAATCTTCAGCGAAGCCGGCTTTGCCGCCGAGGCCAGCACCAATATTCGCCGGGAAATCTGGCTGAAACTGCTCGGCAACATGTGCTTCAATCCGGTCAGCGTGCTGGTGGGCTGCTCAAGCGACCGGCTCATCGACGATCCCAGACTGCATCGCATGATGGCAGGGATGATGACTGAAGCGATCGCGCTGGGTGGTGCATTGGGCATTCATGTCGACATCAAGCCCGATGACCGCATCGCGCTCACACGCAAGCTCGGCACGGTCAAGACCTCCACATTGCAGGACGTGGAAGCCGGACGTCCGCTGGAAATTGATGGCATTCTGGGCACCGTCGTCGAAGCCGCCGAGGCGATTGAGCACCCGATTCCATTATTGACCGCCGTCTATGCCCTCACGCGCAAGCGCGCCGACGTGCTGGGACTGCTGCCGCAGGCCTGAGCGCGCTGCCATAGAGGTCGAGGCATTCGTTCCGAAATGGCACCATGAGAGCTGGCAGCATTGGCCGATGTGCAATCAGTATGGCGTAGAATCCGCCAAACTCACTCCAGGGAGCGCTGAACATGGGCTTGTGGATTTTTCTCGGCATCGTCGTCGTGGCGATCTATTCGGTCATCTCGATATACAACAAGCTGGTCACGCTCAGGAATCGCTTCAAAAACGCGTTCGCGCAAATTGATGTGCAATTGAAGCGCCGATACGACCTGATTCCCAATCTGGTCGAGACGGCCAAGGGCTACATGGCCCATGAGAGCCAGACGCTGGAGGCGGTGATTGCCGCGCGCAACAGTGCCCAGGCGGCAACCCAGAAAGTCGCGGGTAATCCTGCCGATGGCCAGGCCATGCAGCAGATGGCTGCCGCCGAAGCCGGGCTTAATGGCGCGCTCGGCAGGCTGTTCGCGCTGTCGGAAGCCTATCCCGACCTCAAAGCCAATCAGAACATGATGCAACTCACGGAAGAAATCACCACCACCGAAAACAAGATCGCCTTCGCGCGCCAGGCCTTCAATGACGCAGTGATGACCTATAACACCGCGCTGGAGATTTTCCCCAACAACTTCGTGGCCGGCTTCGGCAGCTTCCAGCCAGGCACGCTGCTCGAATCCACTGAGTCGCCGGAAGAAAAAAAGGCAGTCAAGGTCTCGTTCCAGTAACCCTGCGCGCAGCGCGCGATGGATTTTTTCGAGCACCAGGAGCGCGCGCGCCAGAACACCACGCTGATGGTGGCGCTGTTCCTGGCCGCGGTCGTCTGCATCGTGCTGGCCGTCAATGTGGTCGGCGCCATGATCTACCTTGCATTCACCTCGAACTCATCCGTCGATTTATTGCAGTCCACCCGTTCCCTGTCCCTGGTGCCGCATTCGGCATACTGGATCACCACCGGTGTTGTGGTAGGCGTGATCGCCTACGGGACAATATCGAGACTGATTGCGTTGTCAGGGGGAGGTGCCGCAGTCGCTGAACTGGTCGGCGCGCGCCGCGTCGAACGCGACAGCCGTGACCCCGCGGAGCGCCGTTTGCTGAACGTCGTCGAGGAGATGGCGCTGGCCTCGGGCATCACCGTTCCGCTGGTATACGTCATGGATGACCAGAACACGCTCAATGCATTCGCCGCCGGCTATTCCCCGAATGAAGCAGCCGTGACCGTCACGCGCGGCACGCTGGACTCACTCAACCGTGACGAGTTGCAGGGCGTGATCGCACACGAATTCAGTCACATCCTGAATGGCGACATGCGTCTCAATGTGCGTCTGATGGGGGTTGTCGCCGGTATCGTGATGATCGGTGGACTGGGTCGCTTCATCATGGACATGGGCAACGGACGCAATAATGACAGTGGCAGTATCAGCAGCAGTTCCAGCGAACGCAATCGCGGTAATGCCCAGATATACATGGTGGGCCTGGCGCTGTGGATGATCGGTTCCATCGGCGTTTTCTTCGGCTCGCTCATCAAGGCCGCCATTTCGCGACAGCGGGAATTTCTCGCCGACGCATCCGCCGTGCAGTTCACGCGCAATCCCGAAGGCATCGGCAGCGCGCTTTATCAGATACAGCAATTGGGGTCGCAGGTGCACCAGCGCCATGCCGAGGAGTTGAGTCACATGTATTTCAGCGCGGCGATCGACAATTTTTTCTCCACCCATCCACCGCTTGAGCAGCGTATCGAACGCGTGATGGGCCAGGGCGCCACCGTTCTGCTGCGCGTTCGCAAGCGCCAAAAGTCTGTGACGGATGCTGCGTCAGAGGGCAATGGCGATGGTACAGACATAAGCCCAGTCGTCTCGGTCTCGGAATTCAGTCCTTCGGCACCATCGGTGGCAGCTGCAATTACTGGCGGCAGCGTCACGGCCGGTCAGGCCACGCCACCAACACCGGCAAGTCTGATGGCCAGTGTCGGAACGCTGTCGAAGGCGCAGGTGGACCATGCGCGCCGCTTCATCGATGAACTCCCGCAACAGGCAAGGCAGGCAGTTGGCCGTGAAACGGGCGCTAAAGCTGCATTATTTTCGCTGCTGCTGGGTGAAGGCGAAGTGCTGTCGAGGCAACTTGAACTCATCACAAAAGAGGTCGGCGCGCAGATGGCTACAGACAGCGCAGCGCTTGCCACCACATTGCGGCCGCTGGGAGTGCGTGCGCGCCTGCCCATATTCGAACTGGCCGTTCCAACGCTGCGCTTCATCCCTCAAACTGATCGCAATGCATTGCTGGCGCTGACGGCTGCCCTGATCAATATCGATGGCAAGGTCACACTCGGCGAATTCGTGATGCTGACACTATGCCGGCGCCATTTCGAGAAGCCCGCCAAAGGCGTGCCACCGGTCAAGCATCCAACCCTGCAAAGTGCGGCAAAGGAAGCGCGCATCGTGCTCACGGTGCTAGCCAAGTCCGGACAGGCCAATGATGCAACGCTGAACGGCGCACTCGAATCACTCGGGCTGGCAGCACCGGTATCTTCTGATGCCGCTGCCTTCACCCTCCAATCCGTGGAAGCTGCGCTATACGAACTGAAACTCCTCGCGCCCCTGAAGAAGCCGGCGTTCATCAAGGCTTGCCTGGAAATTGTCATGGCAGACGGTAAAATCACGCTGACTGAAGGTGAGTTGATGCGCGCGATCTGCGCAGCGCTGGACACGCCCTTGCCACCCATTATCGAAACATCGGCCTGATATTCCGGGGCACAATGAAAGTCAGCGAAAAAACCGGCTGCGCCGGCGACCGCGAAAAAGCACTGCTCACCAACCGCCTCTCCCCGGCAAGCATTCGCCGACAGGCATAACAAGGAGGAACCATGCCACGCATTCCACTGATCGACAAGGAATCCCTGACGCCGGAACAAAAGCCCTATTACGATGCCATTGTCAGCAACCCCAATCGGAACGCCCGCCTGCCCGCCCCCTATCGAATCGCGCTGCACTCTCCGGAATTCGCCGGCCTCCTTGCAGAACTCGGCGGACTCATGCGTTACCGCACCTGTCTGCCCAAGCGCATCAGCGAGATGGCGATCATGATCACCGGCCGCTATTGGACCTGCCAGACCGAATGGGTAGGACACACCCCGATCGCGCTCAGGGAGGGATTGTCGGAAAAGGTGGCCGAGGCCATTCGCATCGGCCAACGGCCGATATTCGACAAGCCCGACGAAGAGGCGGTGTATGACTATTGCACCGAACTGCACGAGACGAAAGTCGTCAGTGACGCCACCCACAAGCGACTGGTTGACCACTTCGGGATCCAGGGCATGATCGATCTGACCGGGTTGATCGGCTACTACACCACCGTTGCCATGCTGCTCAACTCGCAGCAGTACCCGCTGGCCCCCGGCGTCACGCCACCTTTGCAGCCACTCGCCAAAAAATAGCGGCTGTACACGGGAGAACACATGGCGACGGATGCTCGCATTAATGCCACCCGCGCTTCATAAGTTAGGCTAAGCAGCACCGACCAGGATATACCATGGCCCGCATTCCGCTTGTCGACCTGAAATCACTGACCCCCGAGCAACAGGCCGTGTGCGACGCCATCATGAGCGATCCCAATCGCGGTCATGTGCCCGCGCCGTATCGACTGGCCCTGCATTGCCCCGAGTTCGCCGGCATCCTGCAGCAAATGGCTGGGCTCATGCGCTTCCGTACCAGCCTGCCCCGCGACATCAGCCAGATGGCCATTATCATTACGGCCCGCTACTGGACCTGCGAGATGGAATGGGCCGGGCATGCACCGCGGGCAGTCAAGGCTGGCGTGCCGCAGGCGGCGGTTGACGCCATACGCCTGGGCCAGCGCCCGGTGTTTGAACAATCGGCACAGGAAGCTGCCTATCTTTATTGCACTGAACTGCATGAAAATAAGACGGTCAGCGATGCCACGCATCAACGCGCTCTGGAATGTTTCGGCGTACAAGGCGTGATCGAACTGGGCGGTATCATGGGCTATTACACTACCGTCGCGATGCTGGTGAAATCTCAGGATTACGTGCTCCATCCGGAAGTTACCCCGCAACTCGCGCCCCTCCATGCAAAGCCGTGAAGCGGAATAACCTCAGTCAGGCAGCCATGCCTGCGGCATGCCCGGACGACCAGGCCCACTGAAAGTTATAACCACCCAACCAGCCGGTCACGTCAACCACTTCACCAACGAAATACAGCCCCGGCACTTGGCGTGCTTCCATGGACTGCTGCGACAGCGCCGCCGTATCCACACCACCGAGCGTCACCTCTGCTTTCACATAGCCCAAAGTGCCGGATGGCTTAATCGCCCAGTGCTTGAGCACGCCCGCCATCTCCTCCAGCGTCGCATTCGACAACTCAGCCATGGGC
Organism: Betaproteobacteria bacterium; assembly: GCA_947479645.1. Classification (GTDB taxonomy): domain Bacteria; phylum Pseudomonadota; class Gammaproteobacteria; order Burkholderiales; family SG8-39; genus CAIYPG01. The sequence goes on from CANKAJ010000065.1 coordinate 9,393, forward strand.
CTGTTCCAGCCATGGGCCTGCGCAAAGGCCTCGGCGAATCGCCTGGGCAGAAATTCCGCCAACAATGTAGCTGGCGTCTGCCTGTCTTGCCGATGGAGCTTCAACCATGCCAATGCATCGGCATCCCCGGCAAAACCCGGCAACAGATCAAGTACCACCGCACCACGGCCGCCAGCCTGCTGCCAGTAGGAAGATATCTGCAGGATGGCCGGCCCGGACAGGCCGCGATGGGTAATCAGTGCTGCCTCCCGAAAACCCGGCACGCCGCGGCGTGGGGCGGCGGCCACATCGGGACAAGTGGCAATCACATCAAACGAAGCACCCGATAATTCCCCAAACTGCGCCAGCCATTCCGCCGCCGCTGCCAGCGGCACCAGGGCCGGCTTGGGCGGCACTACCGGAATGGCGAACTGTTCAGCAATCCGGTATCCGAACGGTGTTGCGCCGATCTTCGGGATGGACAAACCTCCGCTGGCCACAATCAGCGAAGCACAGTGAAACTTCCCTTGCGTCGTGGCGACTGCAAATCTACCTGGGCCAGCCTCGCTTACCCGCTCTATCCTTTCAATACTAACGGGCATGGCCCAGCGCACGCCAGCCAGGTCACATTCGCTCTTGAGCATCGTAATGATCTGTTCGGCACTGTCGTCACAAAACAGTTGGCCCAGCGTCTTCTCGTGATACCGGATGTCATGCCGTTCAAGCAGTGCGATAAAGTCACGCGGAGCGTAGCGAGACAAAGCCGAACGGCAGAAATGAGGATTACGAGACAGGTATGCCTCCGGCCTGCAGTGCAAATTGGTAAAATTGCATCGTCCTCCTCCGGAAATCCGGATTTTTTCCGCCAAACGCTCCGAATGTTCGATCAGAAGCACCCGCCGTCGCCGCTGCGCCGCTACAGCGGCGCACATCATGCCGGCAGCGCCCGCCCCCACCACGATTACGTCAAAATCCATTGGTCATCCGATTCAGAAACAATCCACGCGACCGGTCCATCATACCTTGGCCACGAAGACAGCCGCAGCCAGCGAGACAGAGAACGGAGACCAGGAAGCAGGTCGCAGAGAACAGCCCCTGAATTGTCTAAATTCGCGTATAAATACGTAAAATTGGCAGTTACACGCAGTTCGTTCTTAGCTTCAGATTCAGATTCAGATTCAGATAGCGAAATCGATACCGGAATAACCTTATGTCCCCAGGAAAATCATGCGTGTCGAACCCGACAAAAAATTGACCATAGAGCAGGAAGAGTTACGCGGAGTTTCGCGCACCATCGCGGAAATTGAGTGGCTTCTGCTGGTCGTAGTATTGCTTTATCTGGTGTTCGGCGGCCCAGCCGATGAAGACCGCCCGGCCATCATCATGGCGCTGATGTTCTTTGGCGCATTTACCCTCAGCTTTCGCTACGCCAATTTCTACAAGACCGAGACGCGCTGGAAGATCGCCGTTGAAACCTGGGTGATGATTGTTTTTGTCACCTGGGTGGTATGGTTCACCGACAAACTCACCAGCCCGCTGCTCAATGCCTATTTGCTGGTGATCGTCTCCAGCGCTTTGACACTCGGCAAACTCGCCACGCTTTGGGAAATGGCGCTGATTGCGGCCTGCTTCATTTTGCTTGGAGATAATTCCTCGATCGGCGACGTAATTTCACTCAGCTACATCGGACGCCTCGCGGCGCAACTCGCACCCATGGTGCTGGTGGCCTATGTCACGACGATGTTTTCAGCCGATATCCGCTATGGTCTCAACAAAGCTAAATTACTTTCCGAGACTGATGACCTGACCGGCGTCTACAACCGGCGTGGATTTGCCATTGCCGCTGACCCGCTGTTTGCCCAGGGCGCACGTCACAATCGCCCGTGCAGCTTACTCTCCATCGATATGGACAACCTCAAAACCATCAATGACGCCCACGGACACGATGCCGGCGACAGGATGCTGAAACTGGTCGCCCGCTGCATCCAGACCGAATTGCGCCAGACTGATGTGGTCGCCCGTTATGGCGGCGACGAGTTCGTTGCACTGCTATCGGAAACACCCGCCAAGGGCGCCATTGAAGTTTCAAACCGTATCAAGGAAGCCATCGCGGCAACGGAACTGGAGCGGGGTGGTGTCAACATCAAATCCAGCGTCAGCATCGGCGTAGCCACGTATCCCGAAGACGGTCGCAGCATGGATGCACTTCTTGCCCGCGCCGACCGCGCCATGTATGTGGCCAAGCAGAGCGGCCGAAACGGAGTCGTGAAGTTTACGGCCTGACGTGCTCAGGCGACGGCATGCATCTACGAAGCTGCCCCTTGCACAATGAAAAGAGCCTCCCTAGGGAGGCTCTTTTACTTTTCTCGAATCGCGTCAGAATGCCCCGGCCCGTTGCATCCTATCCGCCAACCCAACCCTGACGAGCGACGTGTTACTTTGCCGATTCGCTGGTGGTGGCGGCTTCTCCGCTTGCGGCGCCCGCTTCGTCCTCGTGCGCACCTCGCGACGCCATCCACTTCCCGACGACCACGACAATAACCGCACACGCAGCAGGAACGAGGGTATGCAGGTAGCCTGCATTGGCTTCGATCCAGTCTGAAATGGCCTTGTCGGTGACGAACATTTCACCAGCCACCCAGCCGAGCAACGCAGCGCCACCTGTGATGATGATGGGAAAACGCTCCATCAGTTTCAATAGCAACTGGCTACCGCCGATGATGAGCGGAATACTGATAGCGAGGCCAAGAACGAGCAGAACAATATTTCCCTTGGCTGCCGCGGCCACCCCAATCACGTTGTCCAGACTCATGACGAGGTCCGCAACAATGATGGTCCGAATGGCCGCCATCATCTGGGAATGCCCCGCCAGGTCAGGATCACCGTCATCTGCGGCCAGCATGCTGGCCCCTATCCACAGCAGGAGCGCGCCGCCGATAATCTTGAGGTAGGGCAAATCCAGCAACATGACCGCGAAAAAGGTCAGGATAACGCGCAGCACAATCGCGCCGACACTACCAAATATGATGGCCTGCTTCTGTTGTTTAGGTGGTAGTGACCGACTGGCCAGCGCAATGACCACGGCATTGTCACCGCTCAGCAAAATATTAATGATGATGATCTGGCCCAGACCGATCCAGAACGCATTGGTTAAAAGCATGTCCATCAAAAACTCCCCCTTTTATTTTGACGCTGGCCACCATTTACTGCCTGTGGCTTGAATTGCGACCGGCGAACAAGCACCAGCCCGTACCTTTTTGCAAAAATGCATCAAAAGCCTTGGCATATTACAGCAAACTTAGAAGGCTGGGCGACGCTGAAGAAGTGAATCAAAATCACTCCCATCAGCCTCACCTTCTCCGTGAGCAATTGCCCCTTGTCAGTGCAGCAAACCGACCAGTTCTCCGACACTCTTCACATCACGAAAATGCCGGAGCACCTTGATACTGGCTTCGATGTTCTGCTCAGACAATCCGGCAAATGGCGTCAGTGAACGATACTTGTTCTCCACATCCGCCCAGTCAATGCCCAGAATCGCAGACCCTCTCGGCGCATAGACCGTGCTGGTACTGGTGCGCCCATCCTTGGTCTTGATGGTCACGATCACCCCCTGCTTGAAGCGCTCCACATTCTCAGTCGGCGGCGCTCCAACCTGCACCTTGTCCAGAAGCGCGCGGATGACCGGATCGTTGATCTTGTTGTCCATGGCATGACCCCAGGAGAAGCTCCGGTCGGCTACGCCTGCTGACAGAAAATAGGCAGGACTATGGGCAATGCCGATCAGGTCGGTGGGATGGCGCGGCCCCACCAGTTTGGTCACGCCTGGCCGCGACATGGTGATGCTCTCCACGTCCTGCGGCGCAATATCGCCGCTGCGCGCGGCATTCGCTGCCGCTTCAGCCAGCGCATGGTAGGGCTGGCCACCGGGCACCAGTTTGATGGCCATTTCAGTCAATATATCCCAGCGCTGGCCGAAATCGGCGGTCACTCGCGCCACCTGCGCCGGCCCCGGATCCTGGCCGATCACATGAAAGAAGCCCTCGCCGGTCTCCAGAATACTGGGCTCACCCTTGAAGCCCAGGCCGGCCGCCTGCGCGGCATTCACGCCAAGCATGGCAGCCAGTCCGGCGTGATACTCACGAGCGGTACTGGTGCTGGCCGAGGCCATGATGCCACCGATGGAAGTGGCTGCCAGCGCAATCGCATGGGTCATCTGGTCTGGCGTGAGTTTCAGCAGACGACCGGTTGCCACGGCTCCTCCGAAGATCGCGACGACACAGCCGTGAAATCCCTTCTCTCGCAGTCCGGGTACGACCGCGCCATTGATACGACCGGCTGCTTCGTAACCCATGACGATGGCGGCCAGAATGTCCTGGCCGCTGGCGCCGGTTTTCTCGGCAGTGGCCAGTGACGTCGCGGCCAGCGTGGTACCCGGGTGCACAATATTGCGCAGATCACTGTCATCCGATGCCGCCGCATCGCTCATCAGCGCGTTGATCCGCGCTGCTGCTGCCACTGGCAGCTTCGGCCCGCCGCCAAACCACACCGTGGCTTCAGGCACACCCCCGCGCTGCAGCTCCAATGCCCGCATGATCTTTGAAGAATCCAGTGTCGAGCCCAGCGACGCGCTGGCAATCGTGCTGGAAATCAGCATCGCCGCATAATCGACGGTTTTAGCTGGCAGGTCGGCAAAAGTTTGGCCAGTCACATAGGCAGCCAGTTCGCTTGCAATAGTCATTTGTGCATTCCTCGTCAGGATTCAAATTGGAGAATCAGTTCCGAAATACCGTCATCCCGAGCCCCCCCTTCGGGCATAAACTTCGCGAGGAATCTGCTGCACTGCCGCGTTCAAAAAGCAGATTCATCGCTTCCCTCGGAATGACAAGGCAGGTTGATTTGCAACCCTAAAACACGTTCGATGCGCCGCCATCCAGATTGATGCTGCTGCCGGTAATGAAACTGGCCGCGGAAGACGCCAGGAACACGATCGCATTGGCGGCTTCGACTGCCTCGCCGACGCGCCCCACCGGCACGGCCTTGCCCATCTTGCCGTAATGCACATCCAGCGGAGTGCCCGATGCAATGGCGCGACGGTCATGCTGACCCGATTTGATCAGTCCGATGCAGACGGTGTTCACCAGGATATTGTCCTTGGCGAACTCCTTGGACAGCGACTTGGTCAGCACCAGTCCGGCCGCCCGCGACATGGTGGTCGGCATGGTGGCGGCGCCGGGCTGCTTGGCGCCAATCGTGGTGATATTGATGATGCGCCCTCCGCCCTGCTTCTGCATGTACGGAATCGCCAATCGCGCGCAGCGGATTGCGCCGAATACCTTCAACTCCATGTCGCCCTTGAACTCTTCGTCTTTGACTTCGAGAAAGGGGCCGCGTATGGAACTGCCTGCGTTGTTCACGAGAATATCGATCGTGCCGTATTGCTTGATCACGCCCTCGATGAATTTCACGGCATCAGCCGCCTCGCTCATGTCCGCAGACATGCCGAAGGCTTCCCCGCCCGCCTTGCGGATCTCATCAACCACCATGTTCACACCCTCGATCTTGCGCGCGCAGATGGCGACTTTCGCGCCTTCGCGGGCAAACACGATTGCGGCTGCCTTGCCGATACCATCACTGCCGCCGGTAATCACCGCAATCTTGCCCCTGAGTCCGAAATCCATGCCGTCTTCTCCTTGTTAGGGATTAGTGAAATAGAAGCCTGCCGAACCGGCACGCCCCGAAACCTGAACTGCTTATTTTTCTTCCATCACCCACACGCCGGCCCAGTCCTCCGGCGGCGGCGTGGCAGCAAGACGCTCGCAGCGCTCAACATACAGTTGAGCCGCCTTGTCCAGCGGGTTGATGGCGAGGACCTTGTCGAACAACGCGCGCGCCGAATCGAACCCCCGCTCCCGGTACTTGCCTAGCGCGTCACGGAAATAACCCATGGCATCAGACAATTGCGGGTACGACTTGTCGGTGTGGTAATCGAGAATTTCGTAAATCCCCACCGGCTGTGTCTTGCCCTTGACCACAACCAGATCAATCTCGCGTGCACGATAGGTGCCACGCAGTTTCCGGTAGGTGAATTCACTGATGAGAATGTGCGCCCCATACTGCTTGCAGGCCGACTCCAGTCGTGACGCCAGGTTCACCCCGTCCCCGATCATGGTGTAATCCATGCGTTTCTTCGAGCCGATGTTGCCCGACACCACCATGTCGGTATTGAGGCCGATGCCGATATCGATGGGTGCCTTGCCATCACTGGTGCGCTGCGCATTCCAGCGTCCAAGTTCCCTGATCATGCTGATGGAAGCACGCATGGCGCGGTCGACATCGTCATCGTGGGCCACCGGAATGCCGAAGCCGGCCATGATGGCGTCGCCGATGAATTTATCGAGCATGCCGCCTTCGGCCTGGATGCAATCCACCATCAGCGTGAAGTATTCATTGAGCATGGCCACGGTGCCCTGCGGACCGAGCTTTTCGGAATGCGTGGTGAAACCCCGGATGTCGGAAAACAGCACCGTGGCCTCCACGGCCTGACCACCCAGCATCTCGGCGCCCGAGGCCACCAGCCGGTCGGCGATACCCGGGTCCATGTAACGCGACATGGTCGACTTGAGGCGCTTTTCATTGGAGATGTCTTCGATGATGATCATCGAACCCAGACGCTTCTGCTCGGCGCTGGACAGCGGCAGCACCGTCACATTGCTGGAAATCCGCTCCTCCTTGATCAGCAACTCGGCATCCATGATGACTTCCTGCTGGCCGGTTTCGCCCACCTGCTTCAACTTTTCCAGCACCCAGGCATTATCGCCGGCGAAGAAGTCGCTGGCCGGCTTGTGCAGAACGTCCTTGACGGTTGTGCGCAGGATGTTGAGGCCGGCGGCGTTGCAGGTGACGATCTTGCCGGCTTCGTCCAGCGTCACCACACCGTTGGACATCGACTCCAGCATGGACTCGCTGTAGTTCTTCATGTTCTGCACGTCAGCGAACAGCTTGGCATTCTCCAGCGCAATGGAAATCTGCGCCGTAAACGCGCGCAGGCGCGACTCATCCTCGGCGGTGTACGGTCCGCCGCGCTTGTTGAGCACCTGCGTCACGCCGATGACCTTGCCGTGCTTGTTGATAATAGGCACGCACAGTATCGAACGGGTGAAATAGCCGGTGCGCTTGTCAAAGGCCGGGTTGAAGCGCAGGTCGGCGTAGGCATAGGGGATATTGATCGACTTGCCGGAAGTGAACACAGCGCCGGCAATGCCAAGATGATTCGGCAGGCGGATCTGCATCGATTCCAGCCCCTGCCCCACCTCGGACCACAGTTCATTGGTCTTTTCGTCGTTCAGGAACAGCGTGGAGCGATCCGAATGCAGCAGTCGCGTAGCTTCGCTCATGACCTTCTGCAGCAGGGAACCCAGCTTGATGTCGGCTGTGACCTCGGAGACGATCTCGACGAACTCCATTTCCTGGGCGCGCAGAATCTTCATGCGCTCGATGAATTGCGCCCCTTGCAGCGCCACCGTGCCCTGCGTGGTCATGGCCTCAAGCGCATCCAGATCTTCCTTCGTAAAGTGGCCCTTGCGCTTGTTCAGCGACTGCGCCACGCCGATGACCTCGCCCTTCATGGTCTTGATCGGCACGCACAGGATATTGCGGGTCACAAAGCCGGTCTGCTCGTCTATGCTTCTGTTGAAACGCGGGTCGGCGTAAGGATCGAGGATGATCATCGGCTGGCCGCTGGTGAACACGTGGCCGGCAATGCCGCTGGTATTGAGCAAGCGGATTTCGCGCTTGATATTGCCCTGGGCGACCCGCGAGTACAGCTCGTTCGAAGTCGGATCGTTGAGAAACAGCGTGCCGCGCTCGGCATCGATTTCATTGGTGGTCATCTCGACCAGCGCTTCCAGCACTTCGTCAAGCGAGTCATAGCCCGCCATGCGGCGCGAGATTTCCAGCAGCAACTCGACCAGCCGCAGGCGCTTTCCCCGCAACGGCGCCTTGGGCCGCGGCTTTGCCTTGGACTTTGTCGATGGCACCTGACTGCGCTCAGGCAGCGTGTGTACCCGGCTTGAAGCCAGGGCTGACTTGTCGGCACTCATGATTGCGCTTTAATCCCGATTGTGATCCTGTTGCAGTCGCCATCAATTGCACGCCACTAATCGCACACCCCAACGGGCTGGCGGGCTAGCGTGGCGCATTCTGCATTTTAGCCTGAAGCAGGTCGCGTAGCTCTCTTACCGTTTCCTGCAATTGCTCGATTTCAATCCGGTCCTGCGACCGTGCCGAACTCAGCGCCTGTTCCTGCGAAAGACTCTGGTTTTCCAGCGTTTCGCGCAATGTGGAGATGGTGGCGCGCAACTGCGTGAGCTCGTCCTGCGCAAAGGACACGGCGGTCTGCACCGCCTGGTCGCGCACCGCATGGTCGGCCGCCATCTGTTCACGCAAGGCGCCGGCCGTCGCGCGCAATTGCGTGATTTCATCCAGACTTTCGTTGCTGGCCATGCGCACCATGTCGTCACGCCTGGCATGTTCCTTCTCCAGTTCCTCGCGCAACGCCAAAATGGTCTGCTTCAACTGACCAATCTCGCCCTGCCCCTCGGCCAGGGCACTGGCGACGGCCTGATGGGTATCGGCACGCGCAACCTCGATTTCATCGCGCAGAACCGCCACGGTGGCGCGCAACTGCGCCGACTCGGCGTTGGACTCCGAGACCGCCCGGTTCACCGCCATTTCCGTACCCGCGTTGGCCGCCTCCAGCTCGTTGCGCAGTGCGCCGATCTGATTCTTCAGATCGCGCATTTCAAGAAGCAGTTCGGCGGTGTCCAGGGTTTCGGTTGACATGCTTGTTCAGGTTTTGACGTATGCACTCTACCTGCGGTGCCAAGCATGTATTGTAAGAGCTAAGCGTCCCCGCCGGAACTATCCCGATAGCCTGGGCAATTGCCTGCCTCGGCAGAATGCGCTCGGAATGGACACAACGCAAATAGTGAACATTCCCTACGCTGCTTAAGCAGAAAGCCGTCGCAAAAGATCGTTTTGCCCTTCATATTGCTGCAAGTAGATCAGATCTACATGAGCATACGACTTGCAGTCGCGTCTTTTAACTAGGCCAGTAGATACCGGATAGACAACAAATATCGGATATCAACGAACCGGGAAACTGTCTCGGCAGCAAGCTGCGCCTGCCAAAGGCATCGGCGCAGAAAGAGGGTCAACGCTTTTTCGACAGCAACCCCTCTTCCACGGCCTTGACCTGCAGGGCCACCACTCGCGAATACTGCCGGCTTGCCGCCAGACCGCTACCAACCAGCCACAGGCCCTCCTGAGCAGTGCGCTTCCACATATTGTTCATTTCGCCATCCGAGCCAAAGCCCCACACGGGTCCGATCTTGTCCGCGATCTTGTCTCCGAGCAATTCGCGCACCAATGACTCCAGCGGCTGAAAGCCGGTGCCCAGCACCACGAGGTCTACAGCCTTGATCGATCCATCCTTGAGAAGCGCCCCTTCGGCAACCAGTTTCTCGATCTGGTCGTACTGCAACAGGCCGATTTCCCCCTTGATGATCAGCTCCGAGCATCCGATGTTCAGGTAGTAGCCGCCGGAACGCTTGCGGATCTTCATCTGATGACCGGTGTTGTCTTCGCCCATGTCCCACTTGAACCCGCGGGCAATCAGGTTTTCGATCAGTTCCTTGTCCAGTTCGACCATGCGCGCAGAAATCGTCTGCAGGTTGAGCTTCATCACCGGCAATGTATTGGTGGTGGCGATCAGGTCTGCATCTTCCAGCGGCGTGCCGTCCAGGGCGCTCGCATGGATGAGTTTGGCGCTGGGATTGACGCTCACCACCGTGGTCGATCCGCGCTGGACTATGGTGGTATCGACATCGTGGCTGTGCAGGTCCTGGGCAACGTCGTGGGCGCTGTTGCCCGTGCCGAAGACAAGTGCCTTCTTGCCGCGCCAATTCACACCGGTGTCGAACTCGCCACTGTGCATCACCGCGCCCTTGAAGTCCGCGAGTCCGGGAATCGAAGGGATGCTCGGCTTGCCATTCAGGCCGCCGGCCAGGATCAGATGGCGGGGATGAAGGGTGCGCTCGGTTCCATCGCCACGGCGTACCACCGCATTCCACGTCCCGGTGGCATCGTCGTAGCTTCCCCGCACGAACTCCGCGCTCGTCCAGTAGTTGATCTCCATCGCCCAGACATAGGCTTCAAACCAGTCTGCAATCATGTCCTTGGGCAGATACGCCGGCCATGTGGACGGAAAGGGCATGTAGGGCAGGTGGTTGAAGTCGGTGTAGTTGTGCAGCGCCAGCGAGTGATAGCGTTTGCGCCAGCAATCACCCGCTCGCTCATGCTTGTCCACCACCAGCGTATCCACGCCAAGCCGCACCAGGCGCGCAGCAACGGTCAGCCCGGCCTGGCCGCCGCCGACCACGAGCACCGCGGGTTCACGGTCGTCGTAGGCCTGGGCCTTGATGCGCAGGTCCTTCCAGTTCATGCCGCCGAAGTTGCGCGAGTGGGCTTCACCGGTGGGCCGATCATGCCCCACATGTTCTTCGAAGCCTTTCAATTCATGAAGGGCAGTCATGATCTGAAACGCTTCCCCGGGCTTGTCCGCTTTCAAGCGCAGTACGCCGAAGCCGCGACCGACGGCAGTCTCGAACGAAAATATGGTCTCGAGCACCGCGATGCCTGCCCGCTTGATGCGGCGAGGCGGGGTTCGTCCTTCGGCAATCTTGAAGCCACGAGCCTGGGTGGTCTCCTGGCTGGCGACCAATGCGGCGGCGATCTCCTGCGCGCCGCGGTGGGGGGTGATGAACCAGGTAAGCGCGAGCACGTCACGCCAGTGGCAGTCATCCGGCGCGAACAGTGCGGCGACGGCCGCTTCGTCCTTGGCATTCAGCGCGCGTTCCAGCGATGAAAGCCATCGATTTGAGAGTTCTACGTCGCTGACGGATACGGTCGCGGGCACAGACTGTACTGCTGAACTCATAGCATTCCTCCAAAGGATTACAACCAGCGATGGATGCGCATCGCCCCGAAAGTTTCGGCGACTCATGGCATTCCTACTCGCGCTATAGGCAGACACCTTGCCTGCCTGCATTCAACTACAACCAGAATTTGCAGATTTCTTGCACCGCTTCGCCTGTCGCTGCGGCAAAGCTGTAGCCGCTTTAGTCCGTCGTCCAGTCAAGGGAAGTACTGAACAAGGGGGGATGCCCCCTTGTATATCCCCGACTTCAGAGGAAACACTATTTACGCCTTCTCCAGATTTGGGACTAGTCAGTGTTTCCCTGAATAGGCACGGCAGACACCGACTACTTCCAGTTTGGGCTTTTCATGAGGCTTTCCATCCTGGACATATCCTTTTCTATCCTCTCCTTGAACGCCTCCGGAGTTCCGCTGTTTGGCTCGGAGCCAAAAGCCAGAATCTTTTTTTCGATGTCGGGGCTTCTGATCGCCGCGACTATTTCCTTGTTCAAACGGCTAACAACTGCTGCCGGGGTTCTTCCTGTGGTCAGTAACCCGGCTCTGGACATCACCTCGAATCCGGGCAGCCCCGACTCGGAAATGGTGGGCAGGTCGGGCGCCACCGCCAATCTGGTCAGACCGGAAACTGCCAGCAGCTTTACCTTCCCTCCCTTCGCCAGGGAGACCACTCCGGGCAGAGTGGGAAACGCCATTTGAACCTCGCCCGCCATCACCGCGGCCACAGAAGGGATAACACCTTTGAAGGGGACCCGAACGATGTCGAGATTCCCCATCGACTTCATCAGTTCGCCGGCCAGGTGGCTGACCGTCGCCGTATTACCCGAACCGTAGTTCAGGACCCCGGGTTTGGCTTTCGCCAATGCAATCAATTCCTTCATCGTATTTGCCGATAGCGAAGGAGCAACGACAAGCACAACAGGCTGATTCGACACCATGGAAATAGGGGCAAAGTCCTTAACAGGATCATACGATACATCTTCGACAAAAGGCGACAGCCATAGTGCGCTTGCAGCGAAAACCAGGGTGTGGCCATCAGGTTGTGCCTTGGCCGTGGCGATGGCGCTCAGGGTGGCTCCCCGATTTTCAACCACCACCGGTTGCCCCAACGCAGGGGCAATGGCCTGTGCCACAAGGCGCGTCAGCTGATCATTGCCACTGCCCGCATCGGCGGTGAAAATCCGCAGAGGCCTATTAGGGAAATCCTGAGCTGAAGCGCAATTAAATATCTGGATTAGAAACAAGGTTACTGCGGCAAGTCTTCTCATGACGACTTCCTTGCGGGAAACGTTCAGACAGGTCAGGGGAAACAGCAAATTCAAAACGTCGTTTTTTTCATGCGCGACTGTACCGCCGGTCCGACAAGCGGTCAATCGCACAATGTTTGGTGAAAATCCTCGGCTCTCGATGGCTAATTGAGCCCAGCATCGCCCCAAACCACCTCATTCCGACGGCATCACTCGATGCGTACCGGCAAGGTCAACCCCGCCGCCCGCGCCTGCTCATTGATCTCGGCCAGGCCGAGTCGCAACATGCCATCGGTAAACTTCTGCATCTCCGCCTCCGGCGGCATGTGATAGGGTTCGCGCATGCCGCCCTCGCCACCGGGCAGCTTGAGCGCACGCATGCCCATCTTGATCCAGCGGGTCGGCCCCGGGTTCCAGTTCGACATGTAATCCACATAGCGCTTGATGTCGGCATAGACCGGACCCATTTCATCGTACTTCCTCTGGTCGTACAGATCCATGTAAAGCCGGTAGGTCTTGGGTATGAGGTTGGCCTCGGTGGCCAGCAGGCCGACCGCACCCAGGCTCAGCGTATGCAGCGATGCGGTGATCGGCACGTAGAAATCCACGTCACGGTCCACCAACTCCCGCAGTTGCAGGAAATAATTGTCGGTGACGCCGGTGAGGTTGACTTCCACCACCTGCTTGTAGCGGTTCACCATGTCGGCGAGGATTTTCGGCTTGACCATGTAGCCGACCAGCGGCTGTGCCGCCAGCGCCACCGGATAGTCGATGGCCGAGAGCACGCTGTCATAGTAGGCAATGAGTTCCAGGTCGGTGGGTCGCATGTTATGCAGTCCTGCCAGCGCGTAGATATTCACCACTTCGACGCCGCACTCCATCGCGAGTCTGGTCTGCTCAATGGTGAGCCTGGCGGAATACTGTTCCGGTGGATTGGCGTAGACGGCAATTTTGCCTTTACAGGCGGCCACACCGACCCTGTAGACACGCCGAAGTTCGTCATGCGTCAGCGTATGCCCTTCCCCCGAACCGCCACTGCCCAGATAAACCCCAAGCCTGGCGTCGATAAAACGCTGCAGGTATTGGCGCAATGCATCCTCGTCCAGTTCTCCCGTCTTCGTGAAGGTGGTCGCGGTGCGGCACATTAATTTGATATTCGGCATGTGTTTCCCTGTGAAACTTGTGACTGAAACGAATTGGGTGGCATCGATTACCAAGACCCGGCTTCGGAATGAATCATGAGGGTTTGATCAGAGGTCCTGTTTTGTGTGCGGATAGCCTCAACCTCCGCACACAAAACAGGACTCATACGGGCAGATGCTTCGCCCGTGCAAGGCTTCTGGAAAGGTTCTCACGCGCTTCGCTTGTGGCCTCGGGTATTGGGTACGGATACACATCATCCGCACCCAATACCCGAGGTATGGAGAGGCTTTCGCATGCATTCCGAGGCCGTTTAAGTGCATTTTTTTCTAACTGCGCTCAATCGGCGCGGATGCCGGCTTCCTTGATGACCTTGCCCCACTTGGCCATGTCGGACTTCACAATGGCCACCATCTGCTCAGGCGTTCCGCCGCGCGGTTCAACACCAACGCCGAGGAATTTCTCCTTCATGTCCGCCTGTGTAAGCACGCGCACGAATTCCTGGTTGAGCCGTGTAATCAGCGGTGCCGGTGTCCCTGCCGGCGCGAACACGCCGACGATCAGTTCCGAGGCATAACCGGGCAGGCCCGAAGCCGCCATGGTCGGCACATCGGGTACCAGCACCGACTGCTGCGCGCTGGTCACGGCCAACACGCGCAGCTTGCCGGCCTTCACCTGCGGCATTGCACCGGCCGCCACCGGAAACATCATGTTCAGTTGACCGCCCAGCAGCGCGGTCTGCGCCGCGCCACCGCTCTTGAACGGGACATGCAGGATATTCAGCCCGGCCATCGCCTTGAACAATTCCGCTGACAGATGCAGCGTCGTGCCCGAACCGCCGGACCCATAAGTCAGCTCGCCCGGTTTGGACTTGACCAGCGCAATCAGTTCCCGCACCGAGTTGGCCGGCACCGTCGGATGCACCACCAGAATATTGGGGGACGAAGCCGCTGCGATGATGGGTGAAAAATCCCTGACCGGGTCATAGGGAACGTTGTCGCGCAGATACGGCAGTATCCACAACGTGGCACTGTAGATGAGCAGCGTGTAGCCATCCGCGGGCGCCTTGGCCACCGTCTGCGCCGCGATGATGCCGCTGGCGCCGCCCTTGTTCTCCACCACCACCTGCTGGCCGAGATTGGTCGTCAGCGCCTGCGCAATCAGGCGCGCCACCACGTCGGTGCCGCCACCGGGCTCCGCCGTGACCATGTGCACAGGCCTGCTGGGGAAAGTCTGTCCGCTGACCGCGGTTACCGCCACGCTCAGCAACGCGCCCAAAATCGCCTGCCTTGCTTTCAATACTGCTACTGACTTTGACATCGCTGCTCCTGCAAAAAACGAGCGTGTATTGTAGCCGCCGCCACAGCACGATTCGATTGGAATCATTTTTGTATATCACATTTGCAATGACAAGTTATATATTGATTATTATTATCAAACGACTTAACCATAATCCGGCCCCGCCTGGGCATTCACCGAGAGTATTACCCGCCATGCGGCCAGCTTCAGCTTGAACGTCATCGCCGCATGCGCCGGACTGGTCGAAGGCAGCCGGCGATAGATCAGGCTTGTGCCGGAGAGAACCGGCGCGACCAGTTGCATGAACGACTTTTCGGCTTCGCCGCCATTGAAGAATACATGCGTGATGGCGCGATGCGCGTCCAGGAAAGCCGCGAAATCATTGGGCACGCGGGATGCGCGACGAATGCCTGTATCCAGACTGCCGGCACGTTCGCAAAATGCCAGCACATCCCAGATGGCAATGCGCGCCGCGTGCACCGCGGCGACGCGCCCGGCGTACGCCAGCGCCGTATCCATGTCCAGCAGTTCGCACAGAATCGGCCAGAACTGATTGCGCGGATGGGCATAGTACTGCTCCGCCTGCAGGGAGGCCACGCCAGGCATACTGCCCAGAATCAGCGTATGCGCATTCCCTGCAGCAATCGGGGGGAAGCTCCTGATTCGGTTCATGCAGGAACAGCGTCAATGCGTCGCGGCATCCGCAATCGATTGCGCTTGCGTGCGCCGCTCCTGCATGCGCCCCAGCCCCAGGGCCAGCACCAGCCAGCCAAGCGCAACGGGCACCGTGACCATGGCAATCATGGTCAGCTCCATGCCAGCGGAGCGCAGGGCCGCGAAGGCCCAGCCGCTGATCGCATCAGCGCCGCGAAACACCACGCCGTCGATGACGTATTTGGCCTTGTACTTTTCTTCGCGCGCAACGACAGTGAACAGCACTTCGCGGGCCGGATTGGACACGGCAAAATTGGCCGTGCGCTGCAGCGCCTGGAACGAAAGCACAACCAGCAGCGCCGGGTTCATGGCCAGCGCAGCAAAGCCCAGCGCGAATATCAGCGGCAGAAATGCCGCCGCCGGCCCGGTTCCAAAGCGCGCGATGACGCGCCCGGTGACCACGCCCTGGATCAGCAGGGTCAATATGCCCACCGCCAGATCGATGCTGGCAAAGATGCGCGTGCGCACCGCCGGATCATCGGAGGCGGCCGCGACCACGTTGGCCTGCTGAAAATACAGAAAGGTGCCCGCCATCGATAACAGTAATACCCATAACGCAATCCCGGCCAGATAAGGCGAGCGCAACACCAGCATGAAACCGGCCAACCAGCTGCCGCCCATGGCCACTTCGGGTTTTGCAGCAATGGCCGCCACTGCCGACCTTGCGGGCGCATCGCTCGAGATCGCGTCATCCTTTTTCGGCGCCGCGCGCTCCAGTCCGCGCGCGCACAGCACCGCCAGTTCCAGCAACAGCGCTGCCACGATGAGCAGATTGACCGGTCCCAGCGCCCCCACCAGAGCCACCGTCAATATCGGCCCGAGCAAGGCCCCGGCCGACCCGCCCGCGGCAATGAATCCGAACAGGCGCTTGCCCTGTTCGCTCGCATACACGTCGGCCATGAAGGACCAGAACACCGATACCGCAAACAGGTTGAATACGCTGATCCACACGAAAAAAACGCGCGCAACGGTCAGCTTGGCCACGTCGAAGGTGAGCAGCAGCCAGAAGAGGGCCAGGTTCACCACGAAGAAGTGATAAACCAGCGGAATGAAACGCTGGCGCGGCAGCCGCGCCACCACCGCGCCGAATATCGGCACGGCCGCCAGCATCACCAGAAAGGTCGCCGTGAACAGCCATTGCAGATTGCGCACCCCGCCGGCAATACCCATCTCGTCGCGCAAGGGACGCAACACGTAATAGCCCGCCAGCAGACAGAAGAAATAAGCGAACGACCACAGCAACGCGCGCATTTCGCCCGGTCGCACTGCGACAAGGCGGACAAGCCAGCGTTGCAAAAGAGAATCGGCAGTCATGGATGTCCTTGCTTTTAAAGTATCAACAAACAGCTATCGCAGCTGGTCGCTCAGAGTGACCGCCTTACCTGCAAGTCGGCGAACGAGCCTCAGTCATGGACCGATGCCGTGCCTGGCATAAATTCGATCAGCACGCGAACGGGCTACCCGTGGCTTCCTTGCCAGGATTGACATATTCGTGAATTTCCTTCCACAGCACGTCCCGCCATACGCTCATGATCAGATCATTGCGGGAAGCGCTGGAGCGCCCCAGCTTTGCTTCAATCTCGCGATTGGCACGGCGGATCCTCATGGTCTCGTCGATGTCGTCCGATTCGATATAGTAAATCGCGAGGTATTTGCCACGCCCATCTCGAGCATCCCTGATCTCATAGCGCCTGACACCGGCATAGCCCGGTGATTTCAGAATATCCGGGATATGGATGTTTTCATACCATTCATGGAACTCCACTTCCCGCCCCGGAGAACAGTGCAGCTCGATCAGATTCACCCAGCGTTGCCGACCGCTTCTTTTATAGCCGCTCACCACCTGTTCCGATATCTGCCTCCAGAAAACATCCCGCCAGATCGGCGTGGTCAGATTGTTTCGCGCGGCGCTTGACCGACCGGCGCTCTCTTCGGCCTGGCGATCGGCCAGTCTGGCCTTCAGCATCTGTTCCAGATCGTTCGCTTCGACGCCCCATACCGCAAGAAATTTGCCCCGCCCGTCACGTATCTCCCTGGCTTCATAGCGCCGGATACCGGTATAGCCCTGCGAGTTCATCCGGTCAACAATGTGGACGTTGTTGTACCAGTCATGGAATTCCGCTTCGCGCGAGGGCGCGCAATTCACTTCCACCATGTTGACCCATTTTTGCATTTTCATTCTCCCTGTATTTCGGTCTGTAAATCATTCCGATCTACCCTGAAAAGTTACCGCATGAGACTGCCCGTGGAAACAGGCCGTCATACTGCAGGCCATACAAGCTCTCGCTGCCACCACATTTTCGGCGGTTATATTCATTGCAGAACCGAGCCTGATTCAGAAAATTCAGCGTAACATTCCAATGGGCAGCCGCCGTTGCTGCCGCACCAACCACACCATTAAGGAGAAACATGCGATCGCTCGTCAAGTTCTTTTTAACCGCCCTGTTCCTGTTCACCTGGCTCCCAACGGCGCATGCCCAGTCCCTGCAAGGCAAGACCGTCCGCATGGTTGTAGCCTTCGCCGCCGGCGGTCCGACCGATGTGCTGGCACGCCTGCTGGCGCTGAAGCTCGGCGAAGGACTTGGCACCTCTGTTATTGTCGAGAACCGGCCCGGCGCCGGCGGCAATGTGGGGGCGCAGGCAGTCGCGAAATCCGCACCCGATGGCCAGACGCTGCTGCTGGCCACCATCAGCTTCGTGATCAATCCGAGTCTGTACGCGCGTGCCGGCTATGACCCGATCAAGGAATTCACGCCCATTACGATGGTGTCGTCGGCCCCCTACATGCTGCTGGTCCATCCCTCCCTGCCTGCGCGCAGCGTGAAGGAGCTGGTCACGCTGGCGCAATCACAGCCGGGCAAACTCAACTATTCTTCTTCGGGCAACGGCACTGCAGCGCATCTGGCCGGCGTGTTGTTCAACACTGCCGCCCGCGTCGATATTGCGCACATTCCCTATAACAGCGCCGCCCCGGCATTGACGGCCTTGCTCGCCGGTGATGTATCGATGCTGTTCAATAACCCGCTGACGGCAAGCGCGCATATCAAGTCCGGCAAGTTGCGCGCGCTGGCGGTGACCAGCGCCCATCGCTCGGTTGCGGCCCCTGACGTGCCGACGCTGACAGAAGCCGGTGTGCCCGGCGCGGAAGTGGGTTCGTGGACTGCGCTGCTGGCGCCCGCCGGCATCAATCGCACGCTGGTCACGCGCGTGCACAGCGAGATGAGCCGCATTCTGGGCGCGGCCGATGTGCGCACCCAATTGATCTCCGACGGCGCCGAGCCCATCGGTTCCGGCCCGGACGAACTGGCCGCCTTCCTCAAGTCCGAGATGGCCAAGTGGTCGGTGATCATTGCGAAATCGGGGGCGCGGATCGACTAGGTTACGTTTCTGGCTGAATGTGCTATCGCGTGTCACCCAGCGCAGGAAAATAAAGACCACAAACGCGAAAATGCAATAAACGCAAACTCGGCTAGCCCTCATTGCATCGAATGCAGGCCGATCATATTGCCTTCTGTATCGACGACCAGCGCAATGTGGCCGTACGGTCCTATTGATTTCTTCGGTGTCTCAACGCGGCCACCTG